>JAZQMI010000023.1:0-19454 GCA_045543375.1 Eubacteriales bacterium
CAGCACAGCCGTCAGCTCGCCCTTCTTACCCAGATACTTGATGCGAAGCGCGTCAAGATCGGCATCAGCAGCGGCGATCTGTTCCATGGCCTCGACTTTGATCCTTGCAAGTGTTTCTTTCATGTCTTTTTCCTTTCTTAATGATTATGATGTGAATTGAGTCGTTTCGGCAGGCAAAAAAATAACACCCATCCCGAAACTGTATCGGGACGAGTGCCAGAGCACACGCGGTACCACCCAATTTTCTGACCTTGAATCCAGAGAAACAAAGCCAACACTTTGTCAAGCCGTAACGGGCTTACCCGTGCCTTGCTACCACGCATATCGCTTCACAAGACCTGCTCCGAAGGGAAACGCGCACGCCCCACCGTATATCCGATCCCAGCAAAACGGACTCTCTTTGATACGGCTTTTGGGACGCGGCAACTTCATCACCGCATTTCAACTTCTACATTATAACACAAAAAAACAATTTTGCAAGAGGTTTTTCAAATAAAACTCAAAAAACCAAAAAAATTGTAAAAATATTTTTGAAAAAGGGCTTGACATTCGAAAAAGTGTGTGCTATAATGGGCAAGTCGTCGGGCAATCGTCCACGGCATGCTGGTATGGCTCAGTCGGTAGAGCACGTCATTGGTAATGACGAGGTCATCAGTTCGATTCTGATTACCAGCTCCAAAAACACGGCATATCTCAAACGAGATATGCCGTGTTTTTTTGTTTTTTCATGTTCAGCTCTCAACCTTCAAAAACGCTACGTCAGGAAAGCGGTCCTTTGTTTGCTTTGTGAAGCTGTGATCTGAAATGACCGTATCGACGAGCGAGAAATCGCCAAGCACTACGCGCCCACCGCGACGACCGACCTTCTCGCTATCCACGAGATATACCACGTGCTCGGAATTGCGCATCATCGTCCGATGCATCGAATAGTAGATGTCGTCGGCGTAGGACATTTCGCCGCCCTCGGTCACGTCGCGCGTTGAGAAAAAGCACTTGTCTGCCCGATATTTTGCCGCTGCCTCTACCGTGTCGGCTCCCGCGAGCATATACGGTGCCTCAAGCACACGTCCGCCAAGCACCGTGACCTGCACGCCTCTCTCGGCAAGAAAGGCCGCAAGCGCCATGTTATTTGTCAGCACGTGCAGATCTTTTTTTTCTGTTAGATACTCACCCATATACTGTGCCGTCGTGCTTCCGTCGATGAACAGCGTATCGCCGTCTGCTACGAGCTCGCACGCACGCTTGGCGATCCGCTTTTTGATCGGCTTGCCGTATTCGTATCTCCACATCACCGGGATCTCGCGCACCTCGACGGGCTCGGCCCCGCCCCACGTGCGCTTGAGCTTGCCCATCTGCGCCAAGGTGTTGAGATCTCTGTTTACAGTAGCTTTACTGTAATGCAGATTTTCTATTAAATACTTTACCGTTACGTAGCCCCGCTCCTCCACGAGTGCGAGGATTGTGTCAAGTCTTTCCTTATGATACATGTGTACCTCCGAAATGATTGTTCGTTTTTGAGACAATTTGAGATTTTTTCAATATTCCAACCACCCATTGAAACGTTTGTGAAACAATATTATAATTATATCAGTACAAACGCCCGTTGTCAAGAACGAAAATACGTTCGGAAAGAGGAACAAAATGCCACTCGTCACATCAAGGGAAATGCTGCTTGACGCGCAGCAAAACGGTTATGCCGTCGGTGCTTTCAATGCTGAAAATATGGAAATGGTTCAGGCCATCATCGCCGCAGCGGAGGAGCTTTGCTCGCCCGTCATGATACAGACCACTCCCTCGACGGTAAAATACGCATCAACAGCTATTTATGCATCTGCTGTTCGTGCTATTGCGGAGCGTGCGAGCGTTCCCGTTTGCATACATCTCGATCACGGCAATTCTTACGAGCTGTGCCTTCGTGCCATTGCCGACGGCTATACCTCGGTCATGATCGACGGCTCGCAGCAGTCGTTTGAGCAAAATATCGCGCTGACGTGCTCCGTCGCAGAAAGGGCACACGCTGTCGGACTTCCCGTGGAAGCCGAGCTTGGCACGGTCGGCGGCAAGGAGGATGATCTTGAGACGGCGATGGGGTGCACGCTTCCCACAGAGGCTCGTGAGTTCGTGGCGCGTACCGGAATTGATTCTCTTGCAGTTGCGATCGGTACGGCTCACGGCGTCTATAAAATGACGCCCAAGCTCGATGTTGAGCGCCTCAAGGAGATCAGAGCGGTAGTTTCCGTTCCCCTCGTTCTGCACGGCGCGTCGGGGCTCTCGGACGATTCGGTGCGCGAGTGCGTGAGGAACGGTATTTGCAAGGTCAATTTTGCGACCGAGCTTCGGATCGCTTACACCGAGGCCGTTCGCAAGGTGCTGACCGACGAAAAGGTCTTTGATCCCAAAGCTTACGGGAAAGCCGCACGCGAGGCGGTCAAGGCTCTCGTCATGGACAGAATGAAGGTCTGCGGCTCCGACGGTAAGGCGAAGCATGTTAAAGGCTGACGATCAGGAAAGGAGTGAAACGATGAAAGCAGCGGTTCTTTACGGCGATCAAGACATCAGATATGAGGAATACCCGACCCCCGAGGTAAGGGCAGGCACCGTCCGTATTCGCGTCAAGGCGGCAGGTATCTGCGGTTCTGATATTCCGCGCGTTTTCCACGGGGGCGTACATTTTTACCCCATCGTGCTCGGTCATGAGTTCTCGGGTGTCGTCGACGCGATCGGAGAGGGCGTTGAGGGCTTGGAGATCGGGGATACCGTGTCCGCCGCTCCACTCATTCCTTGCCACAAGTGCGAGGATTGCCTGAAGGGCAATTTCTCGCTCTGCTCTCATTATAGCTTTATTGGTTCGCGTGAGCAGGGAGCCTTTGCGGATTACGTCGTAGTTCCGGCAAGCAACGTTGTGAAATACGATCCATCCGTTCCGTTCGTTCAGGCAGCTATGTTCGAGCCCGCGACCGTTGCTCTTCACGGTATCCTTCTCTCGGAATACAAGGGTGGAGAAACCGTAGCGATACTGGGCGGCGGCACGATAGGTCTTCTTACGCTCCGATGGGCAAAAATATTCGGGGCGAAAAGGACAGTCGTATTCGATCTGTCCGACGAGCGCCTTAAGCTCGCTCTCTCGATGGGGGCGGATGCCGTCGTCAATTGCACCGAGCAGGATATCAAGGCGAGGGCTCTCGCGCTTACCGGCGGTCGTGGCTTTGAGCGCGTATTCGAAACGGCAGGAAGTCCCGTTACCACCAAGAACGCGTTCGATATCGCGGGCAAGCGCGCAAGCGTATGCTTCATCGGAACGCCTCACGGGGAGGTCCACTTCACCGAAAAGGAATGGGAGCAGCTCAACCGCAAGGAGCTTCATATGTATGGCTCATGGATGAGCTATTCCGCAAATTACCCCGGACGCGAATGGGAGCTCACCGCTCACTATTTCGGTACGGGCGAGCTTCGCGCAGACGGCGCGCTGATTGACAGCATCCTCCCGATGCGTGAGGCGAGTCGGGCTTTCTCTCTTTTCGGTGAGCGAGGCAGAGTCAAGGGCAAGATCATGCTCGTCAACGAGGATTGACACCGTTTTTTGATTACCGCAGTATTGACAAGGGATTTAGATCACGCTATAATTTTTATATACACTACCACACGTTTTTGAGAATAAATTCATTTGGAGGAAATGATATGAAAAAGAGAATTGCGCTTCGATTGTTTTGTTTGACGATTTCCGTGCTGCTTTTGGTTGCATGCGTCGGCTGTGCGGACATTCCGGAAAAAACGACGGAAAGGATCCCACGGACGATCCAAGCATACCGGACACCCCCGATACACCCACCGAGCCTGAGCAGCCCAAGGAGATCGACTATCTTCTGGAGGTGCCCCAAAAGAATTTCGAGCAAGCAAACTACACCATTTTGTGCCGTCAGGATAAGGAATACGAAATAGCAGTTGACGAGGCCGTTTCGCTGGTCGATGAGAAAATATTCGCTCGCAACAATCGTGTGCAGGAGAGATACGGCATTATGCTGGAAAGCTATCCCGTTGCGGGAGATTGGTCGTCCAGAGACGTATTTATCGCCTACCTTACGCAGTCGGTTGCTGCCGGTGATGATGCTTATCAGCTTGTCGCTATGTATCAGGCCTACGGCGCACCGCTGACGGTGCAGGAGCAGTTTTACGATCTGCGTGAGTTCGAGGATGACATTGATCTGGACGCGCCATGGTGGTCTGCTTCCTTCAATGAAAACTGCACGGTATACGACAAGCTGTTTTTCACGACGGGCGACCTTTCGCTGACCATGTGGGAGGGAATGTACGCTGTCTTCTTTAACAAGGAGTTGGCGCGGGATTACGGCATAGACGAGCTGTATCAGTTGGTCTACGACGACGAATGGACGCTGGAGGCCATGATCGAGCTGACCGCCGGTCTGTACGAGGACGACGGTGACGACCTGGAAAGCTTCGAGGACGTGTTCGGTTACGTCGGACAGCATTCCTCCCGCCCGTACATTACCGCGTGCGATCTGCCGATCTGCGAGCGCACGTCGGACGGAGGCTATCGCTTGGTATTTATGGACGAGGATCATATTGACAAGGTGACCGACGTATACGACACGCTCTACGAGCTGCTGTATGAAAACGATACTGCATTCGACCGTGCGTGGCTGCCCTCGGGCGCAAAGGAATATGAGATATTCACCGAGGATCGCGCTCTGTTCTTCCTCGAAAGTCTGGACATGACCGTGGAGCTGCGCGCGGCCGAGATGGATTTCGGTATTCTTCCGTATCCCAAATACGACGAGAACCAAGAAAAATATCTGTCATCTACCGACGACGGCCTGTCCACCTTTGCCATTCCGCTTTCGGCCTACGAGCCCGAAATGTGCGTACTGATCCTCGATGCACTTGCCGCAGAGAGCAAGACCTCCGTGATCCCCGCGTATTACGACGTCGTTCTACAGGGACGCGTTGCACAGGATAAGGAATCCAAGGAGATGCTGGACATCATCAGAGAGGATCTGTACTTCGATTTCGGCTTTGTATATAGCTTTGCGATCAAGGGAGATAATACGAACTACGGACCGTTTGCCTTCTTTGGCGATTCGTTGGCCAAAAGGGACGAATCCTTCTCTGTGGCTTATGAGCCCTTGCGCAGAGTGCACGAGAACGCGCTTGAGCTGTTGTTGGAAAAGTTTGAATAATACGAGAAAAAGAGGGAGTGCTATGGCACTCCCTCTTTCATATTCTTATGACCCCAAGGCAGGATGCTATTGAGCGATCATCGTTTTGCTCGTTGCGTAACGGTATGCTGCACAATGTAAAAAACGTTGAAATAGAACAGAAGAAAGATAACGTAAACGATCAGATAGAGTGTATGGCTCAGGCCGACCACGTCTTGAACGTCGTTGCCGGGAAGGATATAAAGCGGGTCGGGATCGAGATGAAGAAGGTACATCTCGCAAATACAGTAAGCAACGATCCCCCCAAGACACAGCCACTCTGCAAAAGCGCCGAGTGCGTTGCCTTTCCGACGATAAGAAAAGTCGGTAAAGCGCAGTGTGATAAGGCTTAGAGAGCTGACGAGCAGCAGCGCGTGCGTCGTGATGGAATAAAGGTTCTCAAACAGAATATATTTGTGATTAAAGCCCACGACGGGATACACGAAGAAAACGATGGCGCAAAGCAGCGCATTCATGGCGCAAGCGTTGTACCAGAATCGCTTGCGGATAATTGGTGCGAAAATCATCATCCAACATGAAATTGCGCACCACGGACGGGGTAGGAGCGTGTACAAATAATCGCGTATCGTGTGGCAGTTGCCACGAGAAAGATTGATGCCGCGCCGTGTAAGCTCAAACAGCAGAATGAGCGAGGCAACGGTGACAATAATAGGAAAGCGAGTGCGGGGTGATTTGGCTCCAAGCACGGCGATTAAAACAGTCAGAACAAGACATATCGCGATAACGGCGATATGTAAGGGACCCCATTGACCATTGATGACGGCATCGGCAGGATAAATACTGTACAGCCAATCGTAAAACGTAACAGACATGATATTACTCCTTCATAAAAATGATAAGAATAAAGTGAAAAGGAAATATCGGTGCTGCAGCGTATTGGTATGATGCGAATGAGCAGCATACGGTCATTATAACATACAATTTTCGACATGTCAATCATAAAATATGAGCCGTTTTTTATGAAAAACGGCTCATGCTTTTTTTATTGATTCTGCTTACCGTACGTTGCGCACGCACCGAGCGTGCTCTCAATGGCGAGCAGGCGGTTGTATTTTGCCACGCGCTCGCTGCGGCAAGGGGCACCCGATTTGATGAACTGACATCCCGTCGCCACGGCCAGGTCGGCGATGATGGCGTCCTCGGTTTCACCCGAACGGTGCGACATGATGGTGCCGTAGCCGGCGTCCTGCGCCACGCGGATGACCTCAAGCGTTTCGCTGAGTGTTCCGATCTGATTGGGCTTGATGAGAATGGCGTTGGCTGCGCCGCGTGAAATGCCCTCGCGCAGGCGCGCCGTGTTGGTGACGAACAGATCGTCGCCCACCAGCATCATGCGTGAGCCAAGGCGCTCGGTCAGATAGCTCCAGTTTTCAAAATCCCGCTGATCAAGCGCATCTTCAAGCGAGAGCAGGGGATAACGGGCGGTGAGTCCTTCCCAGTAGCCAATGAGCTGATCGGGCGCGAACGTGTCGCCGCGCTTGGGACGGATATAAGCAAGCGGCTGCGGCTCGTCCTGCTTTTCGGGCACCCATTCCGAGGCGGCCGCATCAATGGCAAGGCCGACGTCGTCGGTCGAATATCCCGCGTCGCGAATGGCGGTGCACAGCAGCTCCAGCGCCTGCTCGTCCGACTCAAGATCGGGCGCAAAGCCCCCCTCGTCACCTACCGTGGCGGCATACCCGTCCCGACGCAGGTTGCGACCAAGCGTGTGGTATACCTCGCTGCCGATGCGAAGTGCCTCGGCAAAGCTCGCAGCCCCCATGGGAACGATCATGAATTCCTGAATTTCTACATTATTACTTGCATGCGCGCCGCCGTTGAGTACGTTCATCATGGGAATGGGAAGGCGCTCTGCCTTGGCACCGCCCAGATAGCGCCACAGCGGCAGACGGTAGTGATTGGCTGCTGCCCGCGCGGTAGCAAGCGATACGGCAAGCATGGCGTTGGCGCCAAGGCTGCTTTTGTTGGGCGTGCCGTCCAGCTCAATCAGCGCGCGGTCAATCATCCCTTGATCGTCCGCCCGAAGTCCTGCAAGCGCGGGCGAGATGCGGCTGCGGATGTCCTCGGCGGCGCGAAGCACGCCCTTGCCGTGATAGCGTGATGGATCGAAGTCGCGTCGCTCGTGCGCCTCGAAAATACCCGTGGACGCGCCGCTCGGCACGGCGGCCTCGCCTACGCTGCCGTCAGTCAGCGTCACGGTGGCGTGTACGGTGGGATTGCCGCGCGAGTCAAGAATCTCACGACCGTGGCAGCTAAGAATATGCGGTGTTTTATTCGTCATTGTCGTTCTCCTTTTGTATTTTTTATCATTATGACCGATCTCTCCATGACTCATGCACGACGTTCGCCGATTTCGCATAGCATAAGAACAGAAAAGGTGAATATGACGTCACAGTTCTGGCTGAACGGAGGGATATATGATGCTCAAACACAACAACGTTACTTTTCTCGGCGGCGACGCGCGCAGCCGTGCCATGGCAGAACGTCTGGCGACGCTGGGCGCACAGGTCACGACCTATGCAATGGGGGCTGTGCCAACGCCGTCGATCGCGGTCGCACCGGCGCTGGACGCCGCGCTGCAATCGGCAAAAGCCATCGTGTTGCCCATGCCTGCTTTTGACGCACAACTGTGCGTGCCGTGTCCCCTCTCGGGGGAGGAACAACTGCCCAACGCCGCGGCATTGCTGTCTTGCATTGGCAGTAGCTTACCCGTCTTTGGCGGTAGAATTTCACCTGCCGCCTTTGCGCTTGCCAGCGATCTTTCGGTCCATTTGAGTGACTATTCGCTCTCGGACGAGGTGCTCATCCGAAACGCCGTCCCAACGGCTGAAGGGGCGATCGGCCTTGCCATGCAAGCGCTTGATATCACGCTGCACGGTGCACGTGCGGCGATCATTGGCTTTGGACGTATCGGCTTTGCACTTGCGATTCGCTTACACTCCCTTGGAACACACGTGACCGTCGCAGCACGCAAAGCGCGTGATGCGGCGCGTGTTGAGGGTATCGGCTGCCGTTCGCATCTTTTGAACGGGCAGGACAGCGTCCGTCGCCTGGTTGAGGACGGCTACGACGTCATATTCAACACCGTGCCGTATCGGTTGATTTCCAATGAAACGCTGTTGCGTATTCCGCCAAAGACGGTACTTATCGAGCTTGCCTCGGCACCCGGTGGTTGGGATGCGCTGGCAAGGGTAAACTGTCAAACGATCTATGCGCCGGGGCTGCCGGCAAAATGCGCGCCGCGCACGGCGGGAATCATTTTAGCCGACGCGCTGGCAGAAATGCTTGGGGAGGTGCTTTGATATGATCGGATACGCTATGTGTGGCTCGTTTTGTACCCACGAGAAAGCGCTTTTACAGCTGCAGCGGCTGGCAGAGCAGGGCTTTCAGATCCAGCCGATCTTAAGTGAAACGGTATATACGACCGACACACGCTTCGGTACGGCGCGTGCGCTGATCGAGCGAGTGGAGGGAATATGCGGTCGATCCGCCATTCATACCATCGTTGAGGCCGAGCCGCTCGGACCGCAGCATCCGCTCGATGCCCTGATCATCTCCCCCTGTACTGGTAATACGCTTGCCAAGCTGTCCTGCGGCATCACCGACACGGCAGTCTGCATGGCGGCCAAAGCCCATTTGCGTACCGACCGTCCGCTGGTTCTGGCTCTCGCCTCCAACGATGCGTTATCGGCCAATCTGAAAAATATCGCCGCGTTGCTCTCGCGCAAAAGCGTCTATTTTGTCCCTATGGTGCAGGACGATCCCGCCGCCAAGCCGCACTCGATGGTCGCCGATTTCGGACGCGTGGGCGAAACGCTGCACGATGCGCTGTCGGGCGTCCAGCCGAGAAAGTTGATCTGGTGAAAACTTTTTTTCAAAAACCTCTTCCATTTTACCACAAAATGTGGTATACTGTTGCAAACCAATCTACAACGGCTTGTCCAAAGGAAAGGAATTTGCACCTATGAAATGCCCATGCTGCGGATATCTTGAAAGTAAAGTAGTGGATTCTCGTTCTGCTCAGGACGGCGCAACCATTCGCCGCCGCAGAGAATGTCTGTCTTGCCAAAAGCGCTTTACCACCTTTGAAATGGTGGAGTCCGTCCCCGTATTCGTGCTCAAAAAGAACGGTGCGCGCGAGCTGTTTGACCGCGCCAAGCTGCTGGCAGGTATTATGAAGGCGACCGAAAAGCGTCCCGTGGACGCCGAGGAGATCGCCAGCGAGATCGAGGCCGAGATTCAGAACGCGCTGCGTCAGGACATTCCCACCAAAGATATCGGCGAGATGGTCATGGAGCGATTGAAGACGCGCGACGTCGTTGCCTATGTTCGCTTTGCATCGGTCTATCGTGATTTTACCGATCTCGACACCTTCATGACCGAGCTTAAGCACCTCAAGGCACGCGATAAGAAATAAGAGGGAAGAAACCACGCCGCGCTCTTTCGTGAGTGCGAACAAAGCAAAAGTCCACGCCCTAAAAATGCGCCACCGGCGCATTTTTGCCTCGCTACGCGATAGGCACGGGCTTCCGAATCCACCCGTGCGAGTCACCAACGACAAAGACCACCCGAGCGCCGGGATCCACCGCGCTGCCGCGCGGTCACGCGCACGTTAGTGAGTGCGAACAAAGCAAAAGTCCACGCCTTAAAAATGCGCCACCGGCGCATTTTTGCCTCGCTACGCGATAGGCACGGGCTTCCGAATCCACGTGCGAAGCACCAACAAAAAAGGATACCACGGTGTGGTGTCCTTTTTTGTTGGTGGGAGCGGGTGGATTCGCACCACCGAAGTCAGTGACAACAGATTTACAGTCTGCCCCCTTTGGCCGCTCGGGAACGCTCCCATATGGAGCTGGTGATCGGAGTCGAACCAACAACCTGCTGATTACAAATCAGCTGCTCTGCCATTGAGCCACACCAGCACATTTCCGTCTGTTTTCCACAGACCTCGCCCATTATACCATGGGTCAGCAACTTTGTCAAGATGTTTTTTTCTTTTTTTGCTTCTAAAAGTCTTGTACCTCATTTTCAGGCACCGTGTTTGATGTTGCAAGATTTGAAACGGTTTTGATGCAATTGTGTACAATGGCATACCATTTTCTCCATAAAATATAGCAGGATATTGCATTGACATTTTTTTGGACGCACGATACAATGAAAGCGGTGAAAGATTACCGCGTAATTGTTCACAAAGCTTGAAAAAGGAGATAGCACTATGAAAAAACTGTTGTCTTTACTGTTGGCACTTTTGATGGTTGTGTCTTTGCTCACGTTCGTTTCTTGTGGCGATGACACCCCTGACACGCCGGATGTACCGGATACTCCCGACACGCCGGACACCCCCGATACGCCGGACACCCCCGTCACGCCCGAGGAGCCCGAAGAGAGCGAGGATCAAAAGAAGGCTGATAAGGTCATCGACCGTATCAACATGATCGAAGAAGTCACGGCTGCTAACTGGGACGACATGGAAAACAAGATCAAGTACGCAAGAAAGTACTATGACGAGTTGACCGACGCCCAGAAGGCACTCATCGACGCCGAGCTTGTTGCCAAGATGGAAGCTGCCGAGGCAGCATTTGCCGTATTCGCCGCTGCCGCAGAGAAGGCTGAAGGCTTGACGATCAACAAGATCGTGAACGCTTCGCCCTTCATCGACGGTATTCTTGAGGGCTACTACGTCATGGGCACGGCACTTTCCCTTGATAACGCAACGCTTCGCTTTACTTACGATAAGACCTATCTGTACGTTTACGCAACCGTCACCGGCACGGATGCCGTCACGCTGCAGATCGCTTGCAACGCAGCACTGGCAGGTAAGCTGACCATTTCCGCCGATGGTATCGGGGGTGCCGACGATGCAGCTCTTGCATATGCGTTCGATTCTGCTGCAACCGAGGGAGGCTACATCGCAGAGGTTGCTATTCCTCTGGAGGATCTCGGCCTTGAGGACGACAATTTTGAGGACAAGGAGATCGGCGTGACCTTCGCATGCGGCAGTGCCAAGTACGCAGGATTTGATCAGCTTGACGATTGCGAGCGCTTCTTCACGGCTGATTCCGCACGCTACAACTATATCTCCACCGGTACGCCCACCATTGACGGTGAGCTTGACGAGCTGTACCTGACCGCAGACGCCATCACGCTGAGCCAGACGATCGTCAAGGCATTCACCTCGGATGAAACCAAGCTGGGCGGCGGTTGGCAGGGTGACACCACCATGACCGAGGCAGGCGACATGCACACGACCTTCCGTTTTGCCTTGGATGATGATTATCTCTATATTGCCGAGCACCGTCTGGATATGAGTCCCGCCTTTGGCACAAGCTCCTTCAATAAGCCCTACTTTGGCGACGGATCGCTGCTGTTCTTCTCGACAAACGATTCTCTTGGCGCGGGCATTTGCTGGAACCGCGCGATCAAGGAGCATGCGGGTCCCCAGTTCGGCCTGTTCTTCAACAATGCTCAGGGCAGCAGCGTCAAAATGAATTGGGAGTACGCCGTCAAGCAGTACGGCACCATGTGTGAGTATATCATGGAGCTCAAGGTTCCGCTCATAGATCTTGAGATAGCCCGTGAGGACTTTGAGGCAGGTCGAGTAAGCTTCACCTTCTGCTCGACCGACGTTGTAGATCAAAACTACGATGCGACCAACTTCACTTGGACCGGTACCGCATACCAGATGAACTACGTCGGCTGTAACACATGGCAGGACGACGACGGCGCCAAGACCGAAATGCCGTTGCTGCTTGTCAACGCCATGGATACGCACATGAGCGAGATGCCCGAGTTGACGGGTGAGTACGCACCTGAGTTCGCAATGGAATTTGACGTGTGGGATCCCGAGGCAGGCGTCACGCCAAAGCCCTTTGAGGATTTCCCGTTCGACCAAGAAACAGGCTACTTTATCCCTGATACGACCTGGACGGTCGAGCAGCTGATGGCTTGGTACGAAAAGGATTACACCGAAAGAACGTTCAAATACAACCTGGGCAGAGATGCACTTCCTACCTACGAGGAGGGCATCTCGGTAACGGAGCAGAACGGTCCGTCCAGAAATCACACCGGTTATTACTGCGACCGCGTTGGCTCCAGCGTGACCATTGCCGTTGATCTGACCAAATACAAGGACGCGCTGATCATCTTCGGCACCGGTCAGAACAATCAGATCGAAATTTCTACCGACAATGAAAATTGGACCGAGGTCTACAACTACATCAAGCTATACAATACACCCACAACGGATAGCCGTACCCGTTACGGTATTGGTCTTGATACGACCATCTTTACCCCCGGCGCGGACATGATCTATATCCGTATCGGTCAAGCGAAAACGGATGCCAACGGATGGGGCGGGTGCTTGAGTGCATTCACCGTGTTGTATCGCTGATTGACCATCCATAAGACCGCCAAGCCCTTGCCTGAATGGCAGGGGCTTGGCATTTTTAATTTCTTTCGATTGTATATTTTGCACAAAAATAAAAGGATTTATGTGTGGTTTTGCAAAATTCTCTAACAATTTTTTTATAGCATCGCAAAATAATTATATTGACATTTGCTGCGTAATGTAATATAATGTTCGTACGAGAATTGTCGCTTGAACCCGATGGCGACGTTCAAAAATCGCAAAGGAGAAACACTTATGAAGAAATTATTGACCTTGTTGTTGGCGCTTTTGATGATCGTGTCGATGTTCACGTTCGTTTCCTGCGGTGACGACACGCCTGACACGCCCGTAGATCCCGGCACGTCGGAAAATCCCGACACGCCCGTAGATCCCGATACGCCCGTAGATCCCGGCACCTCCGAGGAGCCCGAGGAGAGTGAGGATCAGAAGAAGGCCGATAAGGTCATCGAGCGTATTAACAAGATCGAGGAGATCACGGCTGAAAACTGGGACGATATGGAAAACAAGATCAAGTACGCAAGAAAGTACTATGACGAGTTGACCGATGCCCAGAAGGCACTCATCGACGCTGAGCTCGTGACCAAAATGACGGATGCCGAGGCTGCATTTGCTGTCTTCGCAGCTGCTGCAGACAAGGCTGAGGGCTTGACAGTCAATAAGATCGTGAACGCTTCGCCCTTCATTGACGGTATTCTTGAGGGCTACTACGTCATGGGCGCAACGCTGTCTCTGGATAACGTCAAACTCCGCTTTGCTTACGATAAGGCTTATCTGTATGCTTACGCAACCGTCACCGGTACGGATGCCGTTACGCTTCAGATCGCATGCAACACAGCATTGGTAGGTAAGTTTACCATCTCTGCCGATGGCATTAAGGATGCCAACGCTGCTGCTCTTGCATACGCATTCGACTCGGCTGCAACCGAGGGCGGATACATTGCAGAGGTTGCAATTCCTCTCGAGGATCTCGGCCTGAAGGACGACAACCTTGAGGACAAAGAGATCGGTGTGACCTTCGCATGCGGCAATGCCAAGTACGCAGGCTTTGATCAGCTTGATGATTGCGAGCGTTTCTACACGGCCGATTCTGCAAATTACAACTACATTTCTACCGGCACGCCCACCGTTGACGGCGAGCTGGATGAGCTCTATCTGACCGCAGACGCCATCACGCTGAGCCAGGCAGTCGTTAACGGCTTCACCTCGGCTGAAACTAAGTTGGGCGGTGGTTGGCAAGGTGACACCTCTATCACCGACTCGGCCGATATGCACACCACCTTCCGCTTTGCTGTGGATGATAAATATCTGTATATCATTGAGCACCGTCTTGACTTGATTCCTGTATATAGTGCACCGGACTTGTATCAACCCTACCGCGGCGACGGCTCGCTGCTTTGGTTCTCCAAGGATGATGCCCTTGGTGCCGGCATTCAATGGAACCGTGCCATCAAGGGTCACAATGGCCCTCTGTTCGGTCTGTTCTTCTATGACTCGCAGGGAACAGGTGTCAAGAAAAATTGGGAATTTGCCGTCAAGCAGTACGGTACCATGTGCGAGTATATCCTGGAGCTCAAGGTTCCGCTCAAGGATCTTGAGTTCACCCGTGAGGACTTTGAGGCAGGTCGCATCAGCTTCACCTTCTGCTCGGCGGACATCGTTAACCTTAACTTTGATCCCACCGTTAACGCAGACTGGACGGGCAACGGCTACCAGATGAACTACGTTGGTGTTAACACTTGGAAGGACGACGACGGTGCAAAAACCGCAATGCCTGTTCTTTTGATCAACGATACGGAGACCGAGATGAGTGAAATGCCCGAAATGACGGGCGAATACGCCGCTGAGCATGCGCTGGAATTTGACGTTTGGGATCCAGAACGCGATGTCATTGCCAGACCCTTCGAGGACTTCCCATTTGACGAGGCTACCGGTTTCTTTGTACCCGACCAGGCATGGACGCTCGAACATCTGATGGATTGGTACGAAAAGGATTATGCCAATTCTACGGTTAAGTACAACCTGACCAGAGAGCGCAATCCTGTTTATGCAGCAGGCATCTCACTGACCGAGTTCGGCAACCCCGGATGGAACAATACCGGTTTCTACTGCGATCCTGTTGGCTCGAACGTTACCGTTACCATTGATCTGACCAAGTATAAGGATGCACTGATTGCCTTCGGTACGGGTCAGAATAACCTAATCGAATACTCCACCGACGGTAAGAACTGGACCGTAGTATACAACTATCTCAAGGTCTATGACACGCCTACGACGGATTACCGCACGCGTTACGGTATCGGATTTGACACCACCATCTTTACTCCCGGTGCCGACACCCTTTACCTCCGCGTCGGTCAGGCTAAGACGGACGAAGCCGGATACGGTGGTGCTTTGAGCGGTTTCATTGTATACTACAACTAATTAATTGATTATCTAAGTGCCTTGTGGCACAAAACTCAAGGGGCGTCCCGCGCGGATGCCCCTTTTGGGTATCGGAAAGGAACAAGCATGAGAGCATATGAAAGACTTTTGAATTACGTCGTCATTCCCACGCAAAGCGACGATGCGATGGCCGGCGTCAAAACTCCCTCGTCCGACGCACAGTGGGTACTCGCCAAAAAATTGGTAGACGAGCTGCACGCGCTTGGCGTTGCCAACGCTGTCGTTGACGAGCAGTGCTACGTCTACGCGAGCATTCCCGCAAGCGAGGGCTATCAAGACACCCCTGCGCTTGGTTGGATCGCCCACATGGATACCGCCCCCGATTTTTGCGGTGAAGGCGTCAAGCCTCAGGTCATTTCGGATTATGATGGCCAGGACGTCACGCTTGGGCAGAGCGGCAGAGTGCTGCGCGTCAGTGATTTCCCGCATCTTGCCGATATGAAGGGAAGAACGCTTATCACCACCGACGGCACGACGCTGCTTGGCGCGGACGATAAGGCGGGTGTTGCCGAGATCATGACCTTTATCGAGGAGATTTTGGCAAGCGACGTACCGCACGGCAAGATCTGCATCGGCTTTACACCCGACGAGGAGATCGGCATGGGCGCCGACGCCTTTGACGTCGCTCGCTTTGGCGCCGACTTTGGCTATACCATCGACGGCGACACCGAGGGCGAGATCCAGTTTGAAAACTTCAACGCCGCCGGCGCAACCTTTACCGTCCATGGTGTCAACGTCCACCCCGGCTCTGCCAAAGACATGATGAAAAACGCCGCGCTGATCGGCTGTGAGCTGCAAAATATGCTGCCCGCCGACGAGATCCCCGCCAAGACCGAGGGCTACGAGGGCTTTTTCCATCTGACCGATATTGAGGGTAACGTTGAAAAGTGCACGCTGTCATATATCATCCGCGATCACGACGCGGCTCGCTTTGACGAGCGTTGCGCCACCATGCGCACTGTCGCCGAGGCGATCAATCAAAAGTACGGCGAGGGCACGGTCGAGCTCAATTTGCGTGAACAGTACCGCAACATGAGCGAACAGATCAAGCCCTGCTACCACCTGATTGAAAATGCCATCGCTGCGGCCAAGGAGTGTGGCATTGAGCCTATCGTCGCCCCCATTCGCGGCGGCACCGACGGCGCAAGACTGTCCTTCATGGGCCTGCCGTGCCCCAATCTTGGCACAGGCGGCCACGCCTTCCACGGCCCCTTTGAGCATATCAGCGCCGAGGGCATGGATAAGGTCGTCGAGATGATGCACGCGATCACCGGGCGCTATGCGCAAATGAAGAAATGATCAAAAAAGAAGCTCGCCGCGGCGAGCTTCTTTTTCTTTTTGCACTCTTGACTTTTTGCTCAAAATGTGGTAAAATACCGTATTATATCAAGAAAACCACCGCATAGGCGGTGTAAAGGAGAAAACAATGGCTAAAAACGATCTGGTCACGCCGCGCACACTGGCAGGCTTCATGGAGCTTTTGCCGCGCGAGCAGTTGGCCTTTGAACGTATGAAGAGCGCGCTGGAGGAGGTCTACCGTCTGTACGGTTTCTATCCGCTCGACACCCCCGTGCTCGAATATTCCGAAATTCTGTTCGCCAAGGCGGGAGGAGAGACCGAAAAGCAAGTCTATCGCTTCCAGAAGGGCGACACCGATATGGCCATGCGCTTCGATCTGACCGTGCCGCTGGCCAAGTACGTTGCTAAGAACGCGGGCGAGCTGACCTTCCCGTTCCGTCGCTATCAGATCGGCAAGGTCTACCGCGGCGAGCGCGCGCAAAAAGGTCGTTTCCGCGAGTTCTATCAGTCGGATATCGACATCATCGGCGACGGCGAGCTGAGCATCGAGAACGACGCTGAGATTCCGTCCATCATCTATACGCTGTTCAAGCGTCTGGGACTTGAAAACTTCACCATTCGCGTCAACAACCGCAAGATTTTGTCGGGATTTTTCGCTATGCTTGGCCTGTCCGATCAGACCGAAAACGTCATGCGCACAGTCGATAAGATCGACAAGATCGGCGCCGATAAGGTGCGCGCCGAGCTGACCGATTCGTTCGGCATTGCCGCTGACGTAGCAGAGAAGGTCACCGATTTCATCGCGCTCAAGGGCTCGAACGCCGACATCATCGACGCTCTGCGTGAGATGGCAGGCGACAACGAGCTGTTCGCGCTGGGCATTGACGAGCTTGAAACGGTGTGCCGCGCCATGAGCGCCTTCGGCGTGCCCGAAACCAACTTCCGCGTCGATCTTTCCATTGCGCGCGGTCTGGACTACTACACGGGTACCGTCTATGAAACTACCTTCAATAAGCACCCCGAGATCGGAAGCGTCTGCTCGGGCGGCCGCTACGATAACCTCGCCGGCTTCTACACCGACCGCAAGCTGCCCGGCGTGGGCATTTCGATTGGCCTGACGCGCCTGTTCTATATCCTAAACGAGATGGATTACCTCAACCGCGACGCAGACGCCCCCGCCGACGTGCTCATCCTGCCTATGACGGACGATTTCGACGCCGCCATCCGCACGGCTGCCGCTCTGCGCGGTGAGGGCATTCGCACCCAGATCTACACCGAGAAAAAGAAGTTCAAGGCCAAGATCGGCTACGCGGACAAGCTGGGCATTCCGTTCGCGCTGTTCCTTGGCGAGGACGAGATCAACGCCGGCACCGTTACGGTCAAGAATATGACCACGGGCGAGCAGACAACCGCACCGCTTGCCGACCTCACGCCCGCTATTCTTGCATCTATCAGCGAAAAGAGAGCGGGAACGGTCATTAAAACGGCAGAAACCAATGCCTGATTTTCAAGAAACAACAAAACAGCCACGCGCGCAGCGCGTGGCTGTTTTTCATTTATTCTTCATCTGACCACGCATATTGCAACGCGTAACGAATAGCGTCCATGTCGTAGCCATAACGCAAAAGGTATGTAACGATCTTTTGCTTTTGCTTGGTGTCTGTGGGCGGCACACCGTGATGCTTGCGCGCCGCTTGGCAGCAACGTTCGTAAAAATCCTCGTCGGCAAGCGATGCCAGCGCGGCGTCGATCGCCTCGCTTGCATAGCCGCGCTGACGCAGATGCTGTCCGATGCGGCGCAGCCCCCAACCCTTGGCGAGCGTGCGTTCGGCTTCGCGCAGCGCGTCGTCATCCTCGTGCAGATAGCCTTGGGCACGGACGAGCTCCACTGCACGCTCAGTCACCTCGGCGTCAAAGCCGCGCTGACGCAGCTTAAGCGACAGTGAGCGTGCAGAGTTGGCACCGTAAGCCAGAATGGAAAGTGCACGCTGCCATGCGGCGGAAAGCGTGGAGGCTTGCTCGATCTCGACAAGCTTTTGTTCCGTGATGATACCGCGTCGCAAGTTCAAAGAGGAGAGAAGCGCGGTCTGCACGCGATAGCGCCGCGACTCGCTCAGATTTCGCTCCTTGTCACAAAGTTCAACGCCGATCCAGACCGCATCGCCCGAGCTTTGGGCGCGGATATAACGAACAGTAATGGTGAAAACAGGGGCAGGGGATGCGTGTTCCTCGCATCCGTCAACAACTCTTGAAACGTCGCCGACGCTGTTGATCTCGATCATGGGGTCTGTCAATCGTCGATGCCCAGACCGTCGTCCTTGAGCAGCTGGATATCAAAATCGTCGTCACCCTCGATATCCTCCTCGGCGTCGCGTTCAGTCATCATTTCATTTGTCTGCTCACTCATAGCGCGAATCTTGTCCTCGATCTCCTTGGCAAGAGCCGCATCATTTTCCAGAGCCTTACGCGCGTTGTCGCGACCTTGTCCCAGACGCTCGCCCTGATACGAGAACCACGAGCCGCTCTTCTGAATGATTTCAAGCGCCACGGCAAAATCGAGAACCTCGCTGGCGTGCGAAATGCCCTTGCCGTAGATCAGATCGAACTCCGCCACGCGGAAGGGAGGCGCGACCTTGTTCTTGACCACCTTGCACTTGACGTGGTTGCCGTAAGCGTTGTTGCCCTCCTTGAGCTGATCGCACTTGCGCACGTCGATGCGGACGGACGAGAAGAATTTGAGCGCACGACCGCCGGGCGTCGTTTCGGGGTTGCCGTACACTACGCCGACCTTTTCGCGCAACTGGTTGATAAAGATAACGATGGCGTTGGTCTTGGAAATGACCGCGCTGAGCTTACGCATGGCCTGCGACATCAGCCGCGCCTGCACGCCCACGCTGGACGCACCCATATCGCCCTCGATCTCCTGACGGGGAACGAGCGCTGCGACCGAGTCAACAACGACCACGTCGATCGCGCCCGTGCGCACGAGCGCCTCGGTGATCTCAAGCGCATCCTCGCCGCAATCAGGCTGTGAGATCAGCAGCTTGTCGATGTCAACGCCCAACGCCTTG
>JAZQMI010000024.1:0-25742 GCA_045543375.1 Eubacteriales bacterium
GGCTACGATCCGACTTGGCATTTTCGTGCGAACGCTGGTCATTTATCTAATCCTGACGGGGGCGATGCGGCTGATGGGCAAGCGGCAGATCGGTGAGCTGGAGGTGTCCGAGCTGATCACGACGCTGCTCATTTCCGAAATTGCCACCATACCCATTGAGAACGCCGATATTCCCGTGCTGCATGCCGTCATTCCCATCGTGACGCTTATCACGCTGGAGGTAGTGATGGCGACTTTGCTCTCCCGCTTTCCGCGTCTGCGGCGGGCGCTGGAGGCCGAGCCGAGTATGCTCATCTGCCGCGGGCGGCTCAACCATACCGAGCTCAAACGTAACCGCATGTCGGTCGAGGAGCTGTTTGCGGGGCTGCGTCAGCAGGGCATTGCCGACCCGAAGGAGGTCTATTATGCCATCATGGAAAAGAACGGACAGCTTTCGGTCATTCCCAAGGCGGAGCACCGTCCGGTTGAGGTGGGTGAGATGAGCGGTACGGTCAAGGAGAGCGGCATGGCGCATCTGCTCGTGTGCGACGGCAAGGTCAACCAATACAACCTTGGACTGCTCGGTCACGACGAGCGGTGGCTGCAAAAGCAGCTGGATCGTCGGAACTTGCGCGCCGAGGAGTTGCTGTATTTTTTGTGCGACGATGCGGGCGGCACGTCGTGGATGAGCAAGGAGGACAAAGGGTGAGAGCACTGTGGATTTCTCTTGTGATCTTTGGGCTCATGATCGTCTTGATCGCCGTTGGAACGTGGTATGGGCGCTATGTGTGCGAGGACATGCAGCAGGCGATCGACGCGCTGCCCGACACGCCCGACGACCGCGCCGCCGCGCAAGCCGCCGAACTGCGCGACGAGTGGCGGGAGCGCACGCCGTGGCTGCGCCCCATTCTCAACCGCACCGTCGTGCGCACCATGAGCGATCTTGTCAGCGACTTTGCCATCTACGCCGATCCCGCCATCGACGCACTGCCCGAATACCGCTCGACAAAACAAAAGCTGCTCGGCGCCATCGATGAGATGCGCCGAGCAGAGAAGGCAACGTTTGGGTTGTGGTCGTGAAATGAACTTTGCAGGGGACGGCGCCCACGACATCCCAAAGAAAAATTATCTGGATAGAAGGTACACCACCATCGCGCTCTGCCAGAGCAGGCCGATGATATTGACGACCCAGAAATACCACTGCTTGGTCTTATGGTGAAACAGCCTCATGCCAAGCAGCGCGCCGACGGCGCCGCAGCAAAAGCCAGCCCCAAGCAAAAAGGCCTCGGGAATGCGCCAAAGATCGCGTTTGGCTTTGTATTTGTCTATGCCGTAGGCCACCAAGGCTACGAGCGATGCGAGCGCGAGAAGTGCAAGATAAAAGCGCAGATAGGGCGGCATGGAAGGGCTCCTTTTCTCATAAGAATGAATACAGTATAGCCGTCTTTTGGGGGCTTGTCAAGTAAATTTTCAAAAAGATGTTGACATATCAACATTTGTGTGATACAATAGCATGGTATTTTTAACCAAGCAATCATCAGTGAGGAAATAATATGAAGAATTATCCGCTTAATCCTATCACCGAATATCGCGACGTGCGCGAGATGGTTGAAACGCTGGGCGTGCTGCACGGCGACGCAACGGCCTTTTCTTACCGCGTCAAGGGCACGGACGAGGAGTCGGTCAAAATTTCGTACCGCACGCTCTCGGGTGAGGTCAAATATATGGGCAGAAGACTGGTCGAGCTGGGCTGTGCCGGCAAGCACTGCGCGCTGATCGGCAAGCTGTCTTATGCTTGGATCCGTCTGTATCTGTCGCTGCTCTCGATCGGTGCGGTCGTCGTACCGCTTGATCGCGAATGGAGCGCCGACGAGCTTGCCACGACGGTGGCCTTTGCCGATTGCGAATTTTTGTTCTGCGACGGCGATCTTGACGCCAAGCAAGAGGTCATTCTTGCGGGCAAGCAGACCGCGATCCGGGCGCATTACGTCATCGACGGCATGGGAGAGGGCACGACCGATCAGCTTTTGCGTGAGGGCAGGGAGCTGCGCGGCGACAAAGCACCTGTGCGGCCCGACATTGATCCCGAGGCGTGTGCCGAGATCGTGTTCACCTCGGGCACGACGGGCAAGGGCAAGGGCGTGATGCTGTCACAGCACGCGCTGCTGTGCGATATTGCAGGTGGCTTTGAGTACGTGTCGGTCGGCAAAAAGACCATTGCCGTGCTGCCGCCGCACCACACCTTCGGCACGACGGTCAACGTTTTCGGCAACATGCTGGTGGGTGCCGAGATCTATCTTTCTTCGGGACTTCGCTATATTCAGAAGGAGCTCAAGTCCGAGCAGCCCGACTACCTCATTCTGGTGCCGCTGTATCTGGAAACGTTTTACCGCAAGATCATGGCCAACGTCAAGGAAACGGGCAAGCAAACGGTGCTTAGCTATATGATGAAGGTCAGCAACGGTCTGCGCCGCGCCAAGGTGGATGTAAGAGCGAAGCTGTTCGGCTCGGTTCTTTCGGTGTTCGGCGGCAAGCTGCGTCTGGTCATTTGCGGCGGTGCACCGCTCAACAGCGAGATCATTGAGGCTTATGAGAGCTGGGGTATTTCCATTCTCAACGGCTACGGCATCACCGAGTGCGCACCGCTTCTGTCGGTCAACCGCAACAAGGAAAATATCAAGGGCAGCGTTGGCCGCGTGCTGCGCTGCGTGGACGCCAAGATCGCCGATCCCAACGAGGACGGTGAGGGCGAGATCCGCGTCAAGGGTCCCAACGTCATGATGGGGTATTACAAAAACCCCGAGGCGACGGCCCAGGCCTTTGACGAGGACGGCTATTTCCGCACGGGCGACTACGGACGCCTGGAGGACGGTATTCTGACCATCACGGGCAGACTGAAAAATCTGATCATTTTGTCCAACGGCAAAAACGTCTACCCCGAGGAGATCGAAACCGAGCTGTGCGCGACGGGCGGTATTCTTGAGATCGTCGTTTACGAGGGACAGAGCAAGCGTGGCGCGGCTTACAACACCATTGTCGCCGAGATTTTCCCCGACAACGATTACGTCAAGGCAAACGGCATTGAGGACGTCACGGCCTATCTTAAGGCCAAGATCGACGACTACAACCGCACGGCCACCTCGTATAAAAAGATCGGTCTTTTGAAGGTGCGCAAGGAGGAGTTCCCCAAGAACACGCTGCGCAAGATCAAAAGATTTGAGTTGGATCAGAGCATCAAATAAACGGGGAGTGGCAGAGTATGCAAGCAGAGCGTTTTCATCATTTTGTGCAGTTGATCGACGGTATACACAAGAGTGTGTCGCGCATCAAGCTGACCTATTCACCCGTGATAGGTGTCAAAAGCGTACATCTGTTCTGGCTGTACGAGCTGCTCTCGCACCCCGAGGGGCTGACCGCGGCGGCACTTGCCGTCAAAACGGGCGTTGACCGTTCGCTCATCTCACGCGAGATCGAGGAGCTGCGTCGCGGCGGCTACGTGACGCTGGGCGAGGGTGGCGGCGAAAAGCGCAAAAATTACAATTCCCGTATCGTGCTGACCAACAAGGGGCGCGAGCTGGCAGGTGACATTGGCGAGTACGCCTTGTCCGTGCAGGACGAGGCAGATGCCGGTGTGAGTGAGCAGGAGATCGCCGATATGTATCGCACGCTCGAAAAGCTGAACAGCAATCTTTTGCGCGTGACCGAAAAGGCAAGCGCACAGGGCTGATATCAAAAAGCAGCATACTTTCAAAGTATGCTGCTTTTTTCGTTATATTTCAACAACTTCGCTCCGTGCGTGGATCAGATGTCGCGGTTACGGATTTCTTCGCGGTATTGCCGAGGTGAGACGGCATAGAGGCGGCGGAAGAGTCTACTAAAATAAAATGCGTCGGAGATGCCGACGCGTGCGGCGATCTCGGCAACCGAGTCTGTTGTCGTGCGCAGATATTCTGCTCCCAGCGACAACCGTGCATTGTTGATATAAACGAGTGGCGAAACACCTAATTGCTGTTTGAAGACGGCGTACAGATTGGAGGGCGAGGTGTGGGCGCACGCGGCAAGATCTGCAATGTGGATTTCATCCGTGAGATGATCGGTAATGTAAGCCAGTACGGCCTGCAGCATATGTCCCATTGAGCGCTGCTTGGGGGAAGAGAGCGAGGCAAGCAGCTGCAAAATGCGATAGCAGCAGATATGACGTTCAAAGACGTCGGTAGTGGAGAACATCACATCGAACAATACATTCATGTGCTTTTGTGCATGGACGGGAAGAATTACGGGTAACTCGTACAGTGCGTCGAAGTGTTCGGTGCTGTTGACCACGGCATCAAGGAACAGCCAGCGACAGCGTATTTGCCCGCTTGCAGGAGATACGTGGTGAATAATGGTCTGGCGGACGCCCGCCGGCGCAACGAAAAAGCCACCTTCGCCTGTATTCAGCGTTGCATCGCTACCAAGGGCAATATCGTAACTGCCCTCGACTGCCTGTACGACGGACAGCCATGGCAGCACCTTAACGTGCTGCACGCCTTCAAAGGATGTGGATGTGAAACCGCTACTGTCCATATATTTCAATTCAATACGATCCATATCCAATGTGATCCCTCCTCTTTTTGGAGTATTATACATGTTTTTTGTAGCAATGTCAATGGATTTTTGTAGGATCATCCTGTATAATTAAAGAGGAGGTGATCGCATGGAGTTTTATACACAAAATGGACAGAAGCGTCCGATACGTTTATGCGACGCGACGCGTCGCTTTGCCAAGGAGTCTCTTGAACATCGCTATGGGCTGGAAACGCGAGAAATCAAGGCCGTCAGTATGGATGGATATGAGGGATTTGACCGTATGACGCTGTTAGAGCAATACGATGCGGCCATCTACGCGATTGCGGAGCAAGCACCCATTCGCATTTGTGATGGTGAGCGCATCAGCGGTGCGGCCACGCTGGGGGCGGCTATTGAACACTGCGTGCCTGCGACCTATCATGACAAGGAGATCTTCTACAGCATCAGCCATCTGACGCCCGATTTTGAAACGGTAGTGCGTTATGGCTTGGATCATATTCGTGCGCAGGTTGAGTCACGTTTGCAGACATGTGAGGCAAAAGAGCGTCCTTTTTTGCAGAGCTGTGTGCACTGTCTGGATGCTTTTGACATCTGGCATGCACGCTATCTAAAGGCGCTGGTGGGGCATTCTGAATACGTTACCAATTATCAAAATCTCAAACGAGTACCGCACCGTGGTGCGACCAATTTTTATGAGGCAGTGCAAAGCCTTTGGTTTACCTTTGCCTTTTTGCGCCTGTGCGGCAATTGGCCGGGTATTGGGCGCATCGACGTGTTGCTTGGCGACTATTTGAAGCGCGATTTGGCTGACGGTACCATCACGCTCGACGAGGCACGCGAGATATTGGCTCATCTTTTTATTAAGGGATGTGAATGGATCACGGGCGACGACAGCAGGTTTGGCGGTTCGGGCGATGCTCAACATTATCAGAACATCGTATTGGGCGGTGTGGGAGAAGATGGTGAGGATATCACAAACGAGGTGACATATCTGGTGTTAGACATCATCGAGGAATTGGGTATCGGTGATTTTCCCACGACGGTACGCTTGAATCGCAACACCGACGGTCATTTGCTTCGACGCGTGGCAGAGGTCATGCGGTATGGAGGCGGTGTTCTTGCGGTCTACAACGAGGATGTTGTGCTGGATGCGTTGGTGGCCGACGGCTATACGATCAAGGAAGCGCGCACATTTGCGAATGACGGTTGCTGGGAGGTGCAGATCCCCGGCAGAACGTATTTTTCCTATGTGGCCTTTGATTCACTTTGGATTCTGCAGCAACGGACGCTGAAGGGCTATACTGAGGGCGTGTCGTTTGGCTCGTTTGAAGAACTGTACGATCAGTACGTGGCCGACCTGACAGTGAGTATTGAGGAAATCTTGACCAATAAAGGTAGGGTATGTAAAGACCGCGATGCGGTAACGGGCGAGTGGATATGGGAACAGCAGACCCCTTGTACGGTGGTGTCGCTGTTCGAGCAGGGATGTATCGAAAACGGGCGCTCCTATTTGGAGGGCGGACCCACATACAACATCAGCTCTCCGCACATTGGCGGGCTTGCCGATACGGTCAACAGTCTGTATGCTATACGCAAGCTGGTTTTTGAAGAAAAAATGGTGACTCAGGAGAGGTTAACTGATATTTTGCGCCGAAACTGGGAGGGGGAGGAGCGTTTGCGCCAGTATGCGCTCAACCGCTACCGATATTACGGCAATGACAACGACGAGGTCGATCAGCTTCTGGCGCGATTGCTGTCGGATTTTGCCGACATCTGCCGCCGCATGAACGGTCGTTGGGGATATCGGTGTCCGTCGGGTGTCAGCACGTTCGGTCGACAGATCGCATGGGCGGCGAGACGTTTGGCGACGCCGCATGGTAAGCGGGCAGGTGACGTGCTGGCGGGCAACACCTCGCCCACGCCTGGCAGTGACCGAAACGGAGCGACGGCCATCATTCGTTCCTATTGTAAGGCAGACTACACGAAGCATGCGACGGGCGCGGCACTGGATCTCCGTCTGCTTCCTTCCAACGTGCGCGGAGAAGAAGGACTGTCAGCATTGATATCGCTGATGCGAGGATTTGTGGAAATGGGAGGCTTCTTTATGCAGCCCGACATTGTTGACGTGGAAGTGCTACGGCAGGCACAACAGCACCCCGAGGATTATGGAACGCTGTCAGTGCGTGTTTCGGGCTGGAATGCCCGCTTTGTGACGCTCAGCCGCGATTGGCAGGATATGGTTATCGCACAGAACGAAAAGTAAAACAACGTGCTGTTGCCAGCAGGAAATGATAAACTGCACAAAATAGCCGCGGTAATTTTGTGCAACTCTACGATTTGCAATTCTTTTTTTGCGAATAGGTCTTGAAAAATGCTACCAAATGAGGTATGATATGGATAGGCTTGCGCGAGCAGGCGAAGCCATTGCGTTTGATGCAATGAGATCAATGGAAAAAGAGGTACATATCATGAAACTCAGTGTTCTTGCTAACCTTTACGGTGCAAAATCCTTGGAAGAGACCTTGCAGATTCTGACGGGTCTTGGCGTTCACACGGTCGAGCTTGGTGCGGGCGGTTATCCCGGTAAGGCGCACTGCAATCCCGAGGAGCTTCTGGCTGATGAGAAGAAGTATGATGAATTTATTGCGCTGCTCAAAAAGTACGACGTGACCGTTTGCGCGCTGGCTGCACACGGCAATGCGCTGCACCCCGACAAGAAGATCGCAGCACAGTTTGATAAGGATTTCCGCAACGCTGTTCTGCTGGCAGAAAAGATGGGCGTTGACACGGTCATCACCTTCTCCGGCTGCCCCGGCGACCATGAGGGTGCCAAGTACCCCAACTGGGTGACCTGCCCTTGGCCCGAAGATTTCCTGGCAATCTTAGATTGGCAGTGGAATGAAAAGGTCATTCCTTACTGGAAGGAAGCAGGTGCGTTTGCCGTCGCGCATCACGTGCCCCATATCGCATTTGAGATGCATCCCGGCTTCTGCGTATACAATCCCGAAACGCTGCTGCGTCTGCGCGCTGCCGTCGGTGACGTGATCGGTGCCAACTTCGACCCCTCGCACCTCATCTGGCAGGGCATGGATCCCGTGGCTGCCATTCGCGAGCTGGCAGGCGCTATCTACCACGTGCACGCCAAGGACACCAAGATCGACAAGTACAACACCGCCAAGAACGGCGTGCTGGACACCAAGCACTACGGCGACGAGCTGCACCGCGCATGGGTCTTCCGCACGGTCGGTTACGGCAACGGCGAGACCTATTGGAGAGATCTCGTATCCAATCTGCGTCTTTGCGGCTACGACCGCGTGCTTTCCATTGAGCACGAGGACAGTTTGATGAGCATCGACGAGGGTCTGCGCAAGGCAGTCAACTTCCTCAACGATATCATCATCGACGAGCCCAAGCCCACGACCATGAGCTGGGCATAAGCAATTGTAATTTTATAAGCCTTCGGGGCAGTTATCCCATGCGGATAGCTGCCCCGATTTTTTTATTTTCTTACGTGACACTCTCTGGGACGGTGTGCTACTGTATGGTACGCGCGATCGTGGTAAAATGGCGCCGTAGCGTGAATGACCCACGGTCGATCAGCCCCCATGACGGTCGTTCGAGCTGCGCAAAGGAGAGGAGGATGAGGCTATGAATGACGGCTAAGCAAAACAACAAGAAAAGCAAGGTGCGCAAGGGAAGTCGGGCGCATCTGCAGAGCGTGGAGCGTTTGTTCCGCGAGGGGACGGTGGTCGGGCGTGCACAATCGTACGTGGATCGCTGTCGGGATGACGAGGACAAGGGCTCACGATTTCCCAATCTCGCAGGGCTTTGCAAGGTGCTGGGGATCGGCCTTGCCGAGATGCAACGTCTGGGCGACAAATATCCGCTCGTGTACGACGCCATTTTGGCCGTGCTGGAGGACGGCGCGCTCAATGCCGACAGCATTCCCGGCAAGTCAGCACTCTTGACCATGACCTATTTCCGACGACGCCTTGGCTATGAAGTGCCAAAGACGCCGAGCAAGAGCGAGGACGGAGCGGTCAAGGTCGTGTTTGAACACGACATCGGGGAGGACGGCAAATGAGTGTGGTGCGCATCGGTGGAGTTCCAAACGCCAAGCAGGCCGAGTTTTTTGCGTCAAGGGCGCGATACACGGCATACGGCGGTGCGCGCGGCGGTGGAAAATCGTGGGCACTTCGACGCAAGCTGATCGGTCTGTGCCTGTGCTATCCCGGCATCCGCTGTCTGCTGGTGCGCAGAACGCTGACCGAGCTCAAAGCCAACCATATCGTGCCCATGCTGAGCGAGTACGGCGCGATCGTCCGCTTTTCGGCGGGCGAGCAGGCGTTTCTCTTGTCAAACGGCAGCCGTATTGATTGCGGCTACTGTGACTGTGATCGCGACGCGCTGCGCTATCAGGGGCAGGAGTACGATATCGTCGCCATTGACGAGGCGACGCAGTTGACTGAGATGCAATTTCTTGCGTTGCGCTCCTGCCTGCGCGGCGTGCGTGACGTGCCGCGGCGCATGTATCTGACCTGCAACCCCGGCGGGGTGGGGCACGGCTGGGTCAAGCGGCTGTTTATTGACCGCGACTTCCGTGAGGGCGAGCGGGCGCAGGATCATCGATTTATCTCGGCGCGGGTGTACGACAATCCCGTTCTGTGTGAGTGCGATCCCGAATACGTGCGTTCGCTCAAGGCTCTGCCCGAGCGGCTGCGCGCGGCGTGGCTCGAGGGACGCTGGGACGTGTTCGACGGGCAATTCTTTTCCGAGTTTGACGAGGCAAAGCATACCATCATCGATCAGAACGCAATTCATGGTGCGCGTTGCACTTTTGCTGCCATGGACTACGGCTTCGACCGACTGGCGGTGCTGTTGCTCTCGGAGGACGAAGAAGGGCGTGTGACCGTCGAGGACGAGCTGTGTGTTTCAGGGCTTACGCTGGGTGAGGCGGCCGAGCAGACGGCGGCATTTCTTACGCGGGCAGGGGGACACGTCGAGTATCTCGTGGCGTCGCCCGATCTTTGGAACCGTCGGCAGGACACGGGACGTTCGGGTGTGTCCGTCATGCAAGTGGCGGCAGCTTTGCCGCCCATGCGGGCGGCGGACGACCGACGCGTGGCGGGCTGGCGCGTGGTGCGCGAATATCTTGGCGGCCGTGAAGGTAAGCCCCGTTTACGTATATGCAAGAGGTGCCGGGAACTGATCTCTTGCATGCAAGCGCTGCTGTGTGATCCCAACCGACCCGAGGACGCCTCGTCCTCGCCGCACGCCGTGACGCACGCCCCCGAAGCGCTGCGATACGCGTTGATGAGTCGCTACGGGTCGCTCACTGCGCAAGAGAAAAACGAGCAAAGATCAGATTTCCGCTTTGCGGCGCAGCGGTCGGTCTGGGATGAATAAAAGAAAGGAGAGAACAGATCAGCATGGCAAATTTTGATGGCTATGGCAAATACGAGGAGGTGGAGTTATCCTCCTTTGGCGGTCTTGACCGCTCGGCTCCTTTGTGCGGCGGCAAGCATTGCTTTGAACTGCGCAATATGAGGGTGGCGGGCGGCGGACTTGTCCGACGGGAGGGCTACGCGCCGCTTGCAACGCTTGGAGCGACCATTCGCGGTGTGTACGGTATTTCGAGAAACGATACCGACGAGCTGTACGTAGTGGCGGAGGATAAGGTTTATTTGATCTCGCTTGACGGGCAGGCGTGCATGATCGGCAGCATTGGAACGCTTTCGGGTATGGTGCGATTTTTCCGTTACGATCGCAAGCTGCTGCTACTTGACGGGCAGCAGATCTGGGTATTGAGTTCGGATGGGATCAAGCCCGTACAACCCTATATTCCTCTTTACGGCAAGAATTGGGAGGCAGAGGGCGACCCGTCCCGTCCGATCTTTGAGCAGCCGAGCTTGCTTTGCAATCAGCTCAGAATTCGGTTTCTTCCCATGATCACCACCGCGACCTTCTATTTTCAACCTCTGCCTGTGACGCAGGTCGATAGTGTATACGTGGACGGTGTGCGTTACGAACGACCGTATTCCTACGACGCGGCAAAGCACGAGCTGTCGCTGCGCGACGGATACGGTGCGGGCGTGACCGTTGAGGTCATCGTAACGGTCGAAGCGGACTTTTGCGGCAGCTCGTTGCCCGTGGTCGGCGCGAGCGGTGTTTGCTCGGTGGGCGATGCCGAGAACGAGCGGCTGCTGTTTTACGGCGGCAGCGTGCCCGAGGGCAGCGTGTATATGACGCGTCCCGTCGATGCGCAGGAGGATGCGATTATGAAGCGCATGCAACCGGACAGTTGCGCGCTTTATCTGATCGGACAGGACAAGGTGAGGCTGGGTGATGGCTTATGCGCCGTGACGGGTGCGTGCCGCCATTTTGATCGCTCGCTTGTCTTTACGGACGGTATGACGTGGATGAACGACGGCACGGTGAGTGAGAGCGGAAAGTTGCAGTTGATCCCTGTCAACACGACGGCGGGCTGCAGCAGCGAAGGCGCATATGGCGTGGTCGGTAATGATCCGATCACCGTTATGGGACGCCGTGTGCTGCGTTGGAACAGCAATACGGACGAACGAAACGAATGCAACGCCGAGGTCATCTCGCGCGAGATCGAGCCGCTGCTTGACGGGGAATTCGGCAAGCGAGCGCAGGTATTTACCGACGCACGGCGCGGCGAGATATGGTTTTACGTGCCGGGCAAGCAAAGCCGCATTCTGATCCGCAACGAGCAGCGCGAGTGCTGGACGAGCTTTGACGGCTTTGCACCCGACGGTATGTTCGAATTTGGCGGGCACATCGGATTTTACACCGGGCAGACGATATTTTTGTTTGATATCGAGGCTCATCACGATACGGACGAGCAGGGCAGAGTTCTGGGCATTGAGGCCGAGTTTATGAGCGGTTTTCAGGATTTTGGAAATGCGGGACGTGTCAAGCGTCCGATCGGAGCGACGGTGACCGCCTCTTGCAGGGACGGGCATTCGCAACTGGTGCTGCAGCACGTCAGCGGACGCGAGCGCGTCGTACCGTTGCGCGGTGATGGCAATATGGTATCCGTGATGCAAGCAAGGATACAGAGCGGTCGCTTCCGATATTTACGTATTGGCCTGCGCTGCTCGGATGTGAGAGAATGGTACATCCACGGTATTCGCATCAAGGTACGTTGAGCAAAGTCAGATAGAGGAAAGGAGATACACTTATGAGCAAAACCAAAGCCTGGACGCAATACGAAGCGGGAAGGGCATACAAGCGGCGCATCGGTCTTTACGAGCGCGTGAGCCGCAACGAGCAATATTATCGCGGCGAGCAATGGGGGGACGGCACGGGTGAGCGTGAGCTGCCCAAGCCGGTCTTCAACGTTGTCCGCCGGCTGACCGACTATCTGGTCGGCGCGGTGGCAGGCGGACGCGTGTCTGTCACCTATCAGAGCAACTCGGTCGCGCCCCTACCAACGGCAGCGCAGCAGAAACGGCTGCGCGAGGGCATTGAGCTGCTCAACCGCCACACCGCATATCGCTGGGAGCGATGCGGCATGGATCGCACGGTCTACCGACTGCTCTTGGACGCTGCACTGTCGGGTGACGGCGTGCTGTACTGCTACTGGGACAAAAACGCTCGCTCGGGCGGTCTGGGCGGCGACATTTGCACGGTCAACTGGGATACGTGCGAGCTGTACGCTGCGGACATGAACCGTCCCGACATCCAAAGCCAGGATTACATCATTCTGGCAGGTCGTGAGAGCGTTCGCTCGCTGCGCCGCGAGGCGCGGGAGGCGGGCATTTCGTCCGAAACGGTTGCCAAGATCCGCTCGGACGCACAGCGCAGCTTTGACGGTGTGGGGCGTGCTTTCCCCGAGCTTGAGGACGAGGATTGCGCCAAGGCGACGGTGCTGTTGAAATTCTGGCGCGAGGATGGTGTGGTTTGGTTTGAAAAGGCGACGGCCGAGGTGGTCATTCGTCGTGTCAAGACCGATATGCATCTTTACCCCGTGGCACATTTTAACTGGATGCCCACGCGAGGCTCGCTGCACGGAACTTCGCCCGTCAGCGGTCTGATCGCCAATCAGAAATTTATCAACCGCGCTTACGCCATGGTCATGAAACACATGACCGACACGGCGTTTTCCAAGGTCGTCTACGACAAGAGCCGCATTCCCGAATGGACCAACGAGGTCGGCGGCGCGATCGCGGCGGTGGGCGGCGGACTGGGCGACGCGGTGCAGGTGGTCGGTGTCGGTCAGATGCAGAGTGGCTATATGGAGCTCATTCAGAACGCCATCGACATGACCAAGGAAATGGCCGGCGCGACCGATACTGTTCTGGGTACGGCGCAGGCGAACAACACCAGTGCAATTCTGGCACTGCAGGAGGCGTCGCGTACCTCGTTGCAGCAGGTCAGCGCGGCCTTCGCGCAATGCATTGAGGAGCTTGCCGAGATCTGGGCAGATATGCTGTGTGCGGTTTGCGGCGCAGAACGAGCACTGTCTTACCGCGAGAATGGCGAGGTGAAAGCGCAGTCGCTCGATCTTTCGCTGCTGCACACGGGTATGCTCTACGCCAGCGTAGAGGTCGGAAACCTGACGCAGTACAGCGCGAGCGGCACGCAGAATACGCTTGAAAAGCTGTTGGAGGGCGGTCATATCACGCTGCGCCAGTATTTGGAGCAGCTCCCTGAGGGTATTTTGCCCATGAGGGATAAGCTGCTTGGACAGATAGAGAACAGTAAGGACGAGAAGGGAGGTGACGAGAGTGATGCAGGACGAGCAGACGATGATCGAGGAGAACTCGCAGCAGACGACGCTTGCGTGTGAACAGCCGACGACCGAGCCCGCAAAGGCATTGCCGGACGAGAAACAGGTAAGCACGCCGGTTGAGCAGGAGGACGAGGCGTCCGACGAGCTAACGGTGTTGCGTGCACGCGTCGAAGAACTGGAGGCACAGCTTGCCGAGCGCGAGTATTTGTCCGCGCGCATTGGGCGCGAGTGCGACGAATTTGTGTCCTATTTTCCCGAGGTGTCGCTGCACGCCGTGCCCGATGAGGTCTGGGGGCAGGTGAAATCGGGCGTTCCGCTGTCCGCCGCATATGCGCTTTACGAAAAAAAGCAGCAAAAGCAACAGGAGGAGATCGAGCGCATCGGTGCGCGCGGTGCCGCCATGACGGCGGGCGGTATGGGAGCTGCGGGGGACGAATATTTTTCGCCGTCGCAGGTACGGGCCATGAGCCCCGTTCAGGTGCGAGAGAACTACGATCGCATCTTTGAAAGCATGCGCCATTGGCAATAAGTGGCGTCAATACAACAATATTTTTTGAAAAACAAGGAGGAATTTTATTATGGCAATTACCAATTTCATTTCTACCGTCTGGAGCGAAACGCTGCTCAATTCTCTGAACGCCCGTTACGTGGGTGTTGCTAACTGTAACCGCGCCTTTGAGGGTGACATCCGCGAGAAGGGTGCCGTGGTCAAGATCTGTGGTGTGGGCGACGTTTCGGTCGGCGATTACACCAAGAACACCGACATGTCTGCACCCCAGACGCTGGACGACACGCTGTGCGAGCTTGCCATTGATCAGGCCAAGTATTTCAACTTCCAGATCGACGACATTGACCGCGCCCAGTCCTCGCCCAAGCTGATGAGCGAGGCCATGCGCGTGGCGGCCGCCGCACTTGCCAACACGGCCGACGCTTACGTCTTCTCGCTGTACGGCGAGGCAGGCAAGACGCTGACGGACGGTGCGGTCGATGCCGATAACATCATGGATATGCTGATCGCTGCGCGCACGGCGCTGTACAGCGCAGGTGTATCGGATATGTCCGATGCGGTCATTGAGGTATCTCCCGAGATCGCTGCGCTCATTCTCAAGGCCAAGATCGCGCTGTCCAGCGACAACGGTGAGGCACTGGAGGCCGGTTGCCTTGGCAGCATCGGCGGCTGCCGCATTTTCGTCAGCTCCAACATTGTCAAGGAGGAAAAGAGTGGGGTAACCTACCACAAGTGTCTGGCAAGAACCAAGAGAGCCGTGGCATTTGCCGAGCAGCTCTCCGAGATCGACGCTTACCGCCCCGAGAAGCGTTTTGCCGATGCGGTCAAGGGCTTGCATCTGTACGGTGCCAAGGTCGTTCACCCTGCTGAGATGATCCTGCTTGATCTGGGTATTGCTGCCGCGTAAAGGAGTGGTTGCGAGTGACCAATCGAGATATCTACGACACCGCGCTTTCGCTGCTCGCCGAGCAGCAGGATGAGCTGAGTGCCGACTACGAGGAGCGCGCGCCGCATATTCTTGCCGCCTTCTTTTGCGAATGCCGTGAGGTGCTTGGCTATCGCGGCACGGCGGAGGGGCAGGACATGGCATGCACAATGCCCGATCTGGACGACGAGTTTCCGTTGCCCGAGCGATTTTTCTCTGCCGGTGCGCACTATCTGGCGGCGACGCTGGTCGAAACGGAAAACGAAGAGCTGTGCGACAGATTGTTTGCCCGCTACGCCTCGGCTATGTCGAGCATGGCGCAAGGCGCAGGCGAGATCTCCATCGTGCGCGACGTTTACGGCTTTTCCCGCTGTGAATAATTCGGTGCGCTGAATCAAAAAGAGCCCCGTGGCATCCGCCACGGGGCTTGTTTTTTATTTATGCTTGTGCATCGAGCTGACCGAGCAGTCGTTTGTTGAACTCTTCGGCGGTATTGTAGCCCATGCGCTTTTGTCTGTTGTTCATCGCGGCGATCTCGAGAATAATGGCGAGGTTTCGACCGGGGTGAACGGGAATGGTGATAACGGGCAGGTCCAGACCGAGTATGTTGATCTTTTCCTCGTCAAGACCGAGTCTGTCATACATTTTGCCTTGCACCCAAGGCTCGAGGTTGACGACCAGATCAATGGATTCGGTGTCCTTGACCGAGCCCATACCAAAGAGGCGTCGGATATCGACGATACCGATGCCGCGCAGCTCGACGTAGTGGCGGATGATCTCGGGTGCCGAGCCGACCAGTCGGCGGGAGGATACGCGCTTGATCTCGACGGCGTCGTCAGCGATCAGTCGGTGACCTCTCTTGACCAGCTCGATGGCGGTCTCACTCTTACCGACGCCGCTGTCGCCAAGAATGAGGATGCCCTCGCCATAGACGTCGACCAGAACACCGTGGCGCGTAATGCGGGGGGCCAAGTGGACGTTGAGCGAGGCGATCAGCGCGGCCATTAGGGGGCTGGTATTCCATGAGGAATGGAACAGCGGCACACCCATGCGGCGGCAGGCTTGCTCCAGCGAGGGGTGAAATACCAGATCGGAGGTGGTGATGATGGCAACGGGGCACAACTCGACCAGCGCGGTCAGCTTTTGCTTTTGCTGCTCCTCGTCAAGAGAATTCAGATAACGGTGCTCGGCATGACCGAGGATCTGAATGCGGGCACGCTCAAAATGCTCGGTAAAGCCGGCAAGGATCAGACCGGGACGGTTGACCTCGGGCGTGGTGAGCACGATATCCTTGTAATTGTCGGGAACATAGACCTTTTCGGCGGAGATTTCGTCGATCAGGGTAGAGAGCGGAATGGTGTAGCGTTCTTCCATGATTGCCTCCTTGCGCATCTTGATAGCATAAGTATACCATGTTTTTTGCCGCTTGTCTACCCCTTTGCGCGCAAATTTTGCTGTCGTTTTTGTGCGTGAACGCATAGACTTGCATTGAAACGGCAAGGAAAGGAGATGTTTTGATATGAAGCTTGACAAAGAGGCGGTCGCACGCCTGCTGTCGCTCAACGACGCGCAACTTGAAGCGGTCATCGTAAGGCTTGCGGGAGAGAACGGCATTGACCTTGGGGGACTGACCATACGCCCGAGTGATATTGCGAGCGTGCGGCGTGCGCTTTCCATGGCGACTGACGAGGATATTGCCCGCGCGGCGCAGCATCTGGGGCAGTTCGGTCGGGGGAAGGAATAGGAGGAACCATGTCACTTGAGGATATCATTTCCGCTGTTGAGCAGGACAGCACGCTGCGTGACGGGCAGGGATCGGATGAACAGCCGCCATCAGAGCAAGATGCGCCGACGTCGGCACAACCGAGTGACCTTGGCGGCTTGGGTGTATTGCTCTCACAGCCCGAGCTGATGGCACGCATTCCCGCGCTGCTGCGTATCGTGCAGACGATGACCGAGCCGCCCGACAAGGGAGAGTGCAAGCGTCCCGACAGTCCCGTTGCCTTGCTTACGGCGTTGCGTCCCTATCTGAACGACCACAGGCGGCAGGCATTGGATACCATGATCCGTATCTCGCGGCTTGGCGACTCGCTCAAGTCGCTGCACTGAAAAAGGGGGGACAGCCATGTACGCACAGCATCGAAGTCCTTCGGGCATTCCGCAGAATTACAGCGGCAACGCCTTTCGCTATCCGCCCATCGGGCAGCTTCCGAGCGAGGAGCACGAATGGGAAAACAGAAATGTCCCTATTTCCGACGAGCCGGCGAGCGGTGATCCGCCACCGTGCCCGTTGCCAACGCCCGCCTTGCCCCCCGTTGAGCCCGTCAAGGACGAACCGCAGCCCGCGCGTCATGGGCTTGTGTCGGGGCTGGGACAGCTCATGGGCAACGAGGAACTGTTGCTCATCGGACTGTTTCTGTTGCTGTCGGGACAAACAGACAAGGACGAGGGTGGAAATCTGCTGTTTTACCTATTGCTGCTTCTGTTTTGCGGATAAAAAACAAAGGGCTGTTTCAAACAGCCCTTTGCCATATTCATTTCATGCGGACAAGGTCAATGCTGCTGCCAAGCTCGGTCCATTCAAGCGACATGGCCTCACGTCGCTCGGAGATCAGAGCCTCGACCTCGATATACTGATAACGCTGATAAAATTCGGTGATATTGGCGACCAATTGCGACTCCTTGAGCGGCTGGCGCACGATGACGTAAAAGCCGTTCTCGCCCTCGATGACCTCGCTGATCTCGCCGATGTCGAGCGCAAAAGCGGCCTGCTCGTAGGCAAGCTCATATTCCCCTCGCATAAAATAGTAGGGAATGGAAGGCGCACCGACGTCCTCGTTGTAGGCCGATCCGATCAGGTCCTTGATGTCCGTACCGCTGAGCAGCAATGCGCGGGCTTCTTCGGCCTTCTGACGGTTGGCCTCGATGCTGTCGCCCTCGTCGTTCTCAATATAGATCTGATAAGTGGCGCAGGTGACCTCGTCGTTCATGGCGTAGGCGGCAAATTCGATCTCGCTGCCGACAATCAGTCCCGTGTCGACCAGCGTGCGAGCGAGCATGCTCTCACACAGATCGGCGGCGTAGGAGTGGCGGATAAAGCGGTCGGTCATATACATCTCGGCGATGAGCTTTTTATACGTGGCGCGCCCACCCAGCGCATCGACCGTTGCGTCGATCTCACTTTGTACCGCGCTTTGAATGTCGGCGTCGTCGACGTCGATACCGAATTCGGCGCAAACGTCAACGATGGCGGCGTTGATTTTGAGGCTTTCGTTGACGTGCTCGGTCAGCAGCGGGAGATATTGCTCGGTCAGCGCGGCGTCCGTCCAGATGTCCTCGCCGTAGCGAGCGGACAGCTCATCACGGTAGGCCAGCGTGATGTAGCGCAGCTCGTCGTAGTATATCTCGTGCTCGCCGCACATGGCGACCACCTGCATATCCTGCTTGCTCGGCTTGATGGGACGCGAGCTCGAACAGGCGCAAAGTGATAAGCAAAGCAAGAGCAGCGCGATCAGCGCGCACGCGGTGCGCAGCGATCGATGGAAAGGATATTTCATATCAATAAACCTGCCTTTTTTCGTGAATATATCTATTATAATACTTTTTTATGTCTGCTTTGTGAATAAACGCGCGATTTTTCGATTTTTTTCGCAAAATTCGAAAAAAGGCTATACAAGCGGACGGAAAAATGATATAATGTAACATGGAATAGCGGTGCATTGTACCGCAACGTCAGAAAGAACAAGAAACGGGGAAAGAGCATGAAGCATATCTACATCATCAATCCTGCGGCAGGACGCGGCGATTCGAGCGACGCGCTCATCGCCCGCATCATGAAGGCGTACGGCGCCAAGGGCGAGAGTGACCTGCCGTCTTTTTATATTACCACGGGCGTCGGTGACGCGACGCGCTACGTTCACACCTATTGCAACAATCATCCGGGCGAGCAGGTGCGCTTTTATGCCTGCGGCGGCGACGGCACGCTGAGTGAAGTCGTAAACGGTGCTGCATCGCACGAGGGCGCGTCGGTCGGCCTGATCCCTGCCGGCACGGGCAACGATTTCGTCCGCAGCTTTACCCAGTCGGATCGCTTTATGGATTTTGAGGCGCAGCGTGACGGTCAGGAGATCGACATCGACCTGATCCGCTGTAACGGCACGTACGGCATCAATCTGTTCAACACGGGCTTTGACTGTGAGGTCGTGGTCAAAACGGGCGAAATCAAGAGAAAACCGCTGGTTTCCTCGGGCATGGCCTACGGCTTGGGCGTCGCCCTTGAGCTGATCCGCAAGCCGGGCGTCAAGGTCGAGCTGTCTGTGGACGGTGAATCCCCAAAAAAGTGCGAGCTGTTGCTTTGCGCCATTGGCAACGGTGCTTACTACGGCGGTGGCTTTATGCCCTTGCCGCACGCGTCCATCTCGGACGGATTTTTGGATATGTGTATCGTGGATAACGTCAGCCGCGCCAAGTTCGTCAGTCTGGTCGGTACATACAAAAAGGGTGAGCACGTCGTGCCTGCCAATGCCGATATTCTGACGTACAGACGCTGTCGTTCTGTGACCATGCGTTTCCCACGTCCGCAAAACGTCTGCATGGACGGCGAGGTCAAACAGATGTGTGAATGTCGCATTGAGGTCGTGCCGCACGCACTTCGTTTCGTGGTACCGCGCGGAAGTGCACCCATCATATTGCCCGAATTTGAGGGCGAGCTGAAAAAGCGGGAAAAGGTACTCAGCAAGAGCAGATAATCATGGATATTTTGGTTCTTTCAGATACGCACGGCGCGCGGCACGCCATGTTGCGCGTACTGGAGCAGATCAATTTCAGACCTGCGGTGATCTTGTTTTTGGGCGATTGCGTGCGCGATCTGGACGTTCTGGACGAGGACGAACGCTATCGTGACATTCCTCGTTATGCCGTGGCAGGTAACTGCGATGCGTCGATCGTATTTCCCACTTTCGAGCCGACCGAGCGGACGCTGTGCCTTGGCGGCTGTCGCATCGTCATGATGCACGGACACGGGCGCGGTGTCAAATCGAGCCTTGTCAACGCGCTGTACTATGCGAGTGAGCAACAGGCTGACGTGCTGCTGTACGGGCACACGCACGTGCCCGACGAGCGCATGATCGGTGAGGAGCAGACACGGTGCGGCAAGCCCATTCTCGTGGCCAATCCGGGCAGTCTTGGGCAACCGCGCGACGGCAGCCGTCCGTCCTTTGGTGTGCTGACGGTGCGGAACGGCAAACCGCTCTTTTCGCACGGCACGCTGCAATAAATGAAAAACACCGCCGACGTCCATGGGACGTTCGACGGTGTATACAAATGAATTATACGGTCAGCTCGGGTTGCTCGATCGCGATATCCGCGCTCATGCTCTCGGCCTCCTCGGCCGCTCTGGCAGCCTCGGCGGCAAGCTCCTGCTCGTATGCGTCAATGACGGCGCGCTCCAACTCGGCGCGGAATTGCGCGTTGATGGGGTGGACGATGTCACGGTAGGTGTCGTCCGGATTTTTGCGGCTGGGCATCACGGTAAAGAATTTTTCGCGTGCGTAGATCACCTTGATATCGTGGACGGCAAGTTGACCGTCAAACGTGACCGAAACGACGGCCTTCATGGGTCCCTCGTCAAACAGCTTTCTGACCTTAACGTCGGTAATTTGCATTTTTTGTCCTCCTTGTGAGATTTTTCATGGTGCCTCTTGTTTTGTTTACAGCATTATTATAAAGGCTCAATGTGATAATTATTCAAACAAGGACGGATTTTTTTGTGAAATTACGCTTTATTTGCGAGATTTTGCGTAAATAAATCATGAACACTTGATTTTGATCCCATTTCCAAGGATAAGGAGAGATGGTATGTCCTCACCCAACACACACATCGGTGCTGATGCGATCGGGCAGATGCTTCGCGGCGTCGGTTCCATATATTTTATCGGCATTGGCGGCATCAACATGTCGTCGCTCGCCATGATCTCGGCGCGGCGTGGCTTACGCGTTGCCGGCTATGACCGCACGAAAACGGCGCTGACCGAGAGCCTTGAGCGCATGGGCATCACGGTATACGATACCGAGGACGCCGCACACCTGGACGGCTTTGGTGCTGTGGTCTACACAGTCGCCATTCCCGAACAGCACGCCGAATATGCCGAGGCCAAGCGGCGCGGTCTTCCGCTCATCTCACGCTCGGATTATCTGGGCTATCTCATGCTTGACTATACGCAGCGCATCGGTATTGCGGGCAGCCATGGCAAGAGCACGGCAACCTGCATGTGCGCTCAGATTTTCATGAGTGCCATGACCGATCCCACCGTCATGTCGGGCGCAGCCATGCGATCCATGGGCGGTGCATTCCGTCTGGGCGGTGACCGGAGCATGGTGTTTGAGGCGTGCGAATATAAGGATTCCTTTTTGGATTTCAATCCGACGGTCGCTGTGATCCTCAACGCCGAGCTTGACCACGTGGATTATTTTCACGACATGGCACAGCTTCGCGCCTCGTTTGCGGCCTTTGCCGAGCGGGCGGGCGAGAGCGGCACGGTCATCTATAATGCAGACGATGCCGAAACGGTTCTCGCTATGCAAAGCGTGCGTGCACGCCGTGTCACGTTTGCCCGACACGAGGCGCGTGCGGATTATCTGGCACTCAACGTGTGCGTGGAGCAGGGCGTTGCCTCGTTTGATCTGTTTTGCCGCGGCGAAAGGCTTGGACGGGTACAGCTTCGCGTACCGGGAGAGCATAACGTTTACAACGCACTGGCGGCGGCCGCAGCGGCGCACGAATGTGGGCTGTGTACGGGTAGCATCGTGCGCGGACTTGGCGAATTTTGCGGTGCTGAGCGACGCATGGAATATAAGGGCAAGCTGAACGGTGCCGTTGTGTACGACGATTACGCCCACCACTCGACCGAGGTGCTGACTACGCTGCGTGAGGCGGCAGCGCTGGGCAACGGAAGATTGATCTGCGCCTTCCAGCCGCACACGTACAGCCGAACGTCCATGCTGTTTGACGAATACGTCGCGGCATTGCGCCATGCGGACTATGCCGTCATCGCGCCCATTTACGCGGCGCGCGAAACCGATACGATGGGCATGAGCCCGTGCGTGCTCGCCGAGGCGGTGGGGAGCGGCGTGGCCGTCGGCTTTGACGATATGGCGTCGGTCGCGGCAGAGCTCTCTCGCGTGGCAAGGCCGGGGGATACGGTAGTCATCATGGGCGCGGGCAACATCGACGGCATTTACGGCATGCTGGATTTGAAGCAATAAAAGAGAAGGGAGAACCCGTGTGGGCTCTCCCTTGTTTGTTATGCGTTTTTGCTTTCCCTGGCCTTGTCGATCCATCTGTGAACGAGCTTGACCATCTCAACGATGGGAATGATGCAAAAGCCCAGACCCAGTGCGATGCCGTATTCCATCAGATCGAGGTGCGCCAGCTCAAACGCCCGGCACAAAAAGTCGATCTCGACGACGGCGGTCGTGAGCAGCAACGACAACGCACCCGCGCCCCACAGCCACACGTTCTGCGTTTTGAGCGTGAAGATGGAGCCGCGCAGCGAGCGCATGTTGAAGGCGTGGAAGATCTCACACATCGAAAGCGTCAGGAACGCCATGGACGTGCCGAGCTGTTCGGGCGAGTATTCGCCAAGGGCAATCGCCTCGGCGTGATGCATGGTCGCCAGTACGTCGCGGCCAATGAAATAAGAGATCAGCGTGATGACGGTAACGAGCAGGCCTTGGTATGCCACGGCTGCACCAAGACCGCCGGCGAAAATGCCTTCCTTGCTGTCACGCGGCTTGCGTTTCATGATGTCGGCCTCGGGCTTTTCCATGCCGAGCGCGAGGGCGGGGAAGCAGTCGGTGATGAGGTTGATCCACAAAAGCTGAACGGGCTGGAAGATGGTGAAGCCGAGTAGCGTTGCAAAGAAGATGGCCAGCACCTCGGAGAGGTTGGAGGCAAGCAGGAACTGAATGGCCTTACGGATATTATCGTAGATGCGGCGACCCTCGCCGGCAGCCGAAACGATGGTGGCGAAGTTATCGTCGGCCAGGATCATGTCAGCCACGTTTTTGGTGACGTCGGTGCCCGTGATGCCCATGCCCACGCCGATATCGGCGTTTTTGATGGAGGGCGCGTCGTTGACGCCGTCACCCGTCATGGCCGTGACCTTGCCCTTTTTGCGCCAAGCGTTGACGATGCGCGTCTTGTGCTCGGGCTGAACGCGGGCGTAGACGGAATAATTTTCAACGGCGGTTTCGAACTCCTCATCCGAGATTTTGTCAAGCTCGCTGCCCGTGATGGCCTGCGAGGCGTCCTCAATGATGCCGAGCTGCATTGCGATGGCAACGGCGGTGTCCTTGTGGTCGCCCGTGATCATGATGGCGCGAATGCCGGCCGAGCGGCACTCGTCAATGGCAGGCTTGACTTCGGGACGGACGGGGTCGGTCATGCCGTCCAGACCCACAAAGCAAAGCTCATTCTCAACCGCCTCTGCCTCGTATGCGGCAGGCTCGGCGTCGAGCGGCTTTTGAGCGGCGGCCAGCACGCGAAGCGCGCGGTCAGCCATGCCCTTGTTGGCAGCAAGAATATCCGAACGAATGGCGTCGGTCATTTCGACGACCGCACCGCCCACGAGCGCGTGGGTGCATCGTTTGAGCACCTCGTCGGGTGCACCCTTGGTGAACTGTACGAGTGCGCCGTCCTGCGTCTTGTGAACGGTCGTCATCATCTTACGCATGGAATCGAAGGGAACTTCGCCCACGCGGACGTAACCGTTCTTTTGATCGTTTTTATCGTAGCCCAGCGCGTGTGCATAGTTGACGAGCGCGCACTCGGTCGGCTCACCCACGGCCGTGGCAGCGTCGCGGTCAAATTCGGCATCCGAGCACATGGACATGGCGGTGGCAAGCAACGCCTCGTCCTCTCCGTAGTGCTCGACAACGGTCATTTTGTTCTGGGTCAGCGTGCCCGTCTTGTCCGAGCAGATGATCTGGGTGCAGCCCAGCGTTTCCACGGCTGTCAGCTTGCGAATGATGGCGTTGCGCTTGGACATGTTGGTCACGCCGATGGACAGCACGATGGTCACGACGGTCGCAAGTCCCTCGGGAATGGCGGCCACGGCCAGCGCGATGGCAACCATGAAGGAATCAATGATGGGCTCAAAGCCGAAGCTGCCGTGGCGCAAAAGCTGAACGGCAAAGATCACGATACAAATGCCGATAACGAGATAGGTCAGCACCTTGGAAAGTCCCGCCAGCTTGATCTGAAGCGGCGTTTTGCCCTCCTCGGCGTTGGCAAGCGCGTCGGCAATCTTGCCCATTTCGGTATCCATGCCCGTGCCAGTCACGACCGCTTTGCCGCGACCGTACACCACGGTCGAGCCCATGAAGACCATGTTTTTGCGGTCGCCCAGCGGCACGTCGCCCTCGGCGTTGACCGTCAGAGCCTCGACCTTTTTATCAACGGGAACGGACTCGCCCGTCAGCGCGGCTTCCTCGATCTTCATCGAGGCGCACTCGATGATGCGCGCGTCGGCAGGGACAGAGTCGCCCGCCTCGAGCACGATGATATCGCCGACCACGAGGTCCTCACTTTTGACTGTGAGCTGCTTGCCGTCGCGAATGACCTTGCTCGTCGCCGCGGCGATCTGCTGCAGCGCCTCGATGGCCTGCTCGGCCTTGCTCTCCTGGAATACGCCCAGAATAGCGTTGATGAGAACGACGGCGAGAATAATGACGACGTCGGCAGGGAATTCCCAATGACCCTCGGCGACGCCGTTGTAGATCTCAAGACCGGCAGAGATGGCGGCGGCGACGATCAGAATGATGGTCATGGGCTCGGCGAGCTGCTTGAAAAAACGGTGGAGCAGGCTTTCCTTTTTGCCCTCGGCCAGCTTGTTTTTGCCGTTCTTTTCCAGGCGGTCAGCGGCTTCGGCAGTACTCAAGCCCTGCTCGGTGCTCCTGACCTCTTGCAGGACGTCATCGGTGGATGAACAGTAGAATTTCATGTGTGTGGTGTCCTTCCTTTCTTGATGCTTCTATTTTGTATTGATATGTAGATATTTATGAAAAAAGCCCATGTACAGAAAAAACTGTACATGGGTCTTTCGTTTGATTTAAGCCAAGCCGCGGGTGCGGCGTGATGTTTGACTTAACGCGCACGGTGTGCGCCGATACTCCCCCATGATATGGGCAATGCCATAACTATCATGATATCGAGCGCTATTATACCATATTTTGGGTGTGCTGTCAATGCATTCGGGGGCAAAATGTTTGAATTTTTTGCCTTCAATTTGTTAAAATAGTCTTGACACGCGTCCATCTTTATGGTAAAATATCACGGTATCGAATATTGGGATGTCGCCAAGCGGTAAGGCACCAGACTTTGACTCTGGCATTCGTCGGTTCAAATCCGGCCATCCCAGCCAAACAAAAATCCGCGTTCGCAAGAATGCGGGTTTTTGTTTGTATTATTCATTTTTCATTATTCATCATTCATTGTTCATTCATCTCGCACGCGGATTTTTTAATGAAGAATGAATAATGAAGCCGCTTCGCTAATGAATAATGTTGTTGAAATAGTTACAAATATATGCTATAATATTATTGTATCGGGGTGCGTTATGAAAGAGAATATTTTAATTGATAAATCGATCGCTTTTGCCTCACGTATTATAAAGCTTCATCAGTATCTCATCAAAACGAAAAAAGAAACAATTATTTCAAAGCAGATTGTACGTAGCGGCACCTCAATTGGTGCAAATATAAACGAAGCTAATTATGGTCAGAGTAAAGCGGATTTTATTTCTAAAATGCACATTGCATTAAAAGAAACCGCTGAAACAGAATATTGGCTAAAATTGCTCACGATGTCCGAGTACATAACTGAAGATATGGGAGCATCGTTATTGAACGATTGCTTGGAAATTAAAAGAGTGTTGATTGCCTCTATCAATACAGCTAAAGAAAATAAGTAAAACGAGAAAAGCGGACATTTCGAGAGATTTCTC
>JAZQMI010000025.1:0-18927 GCA_045543375.1 Eubacteriales bacterium
GAGGTTTCCTCGCCCTTGAGGTAGCGATAGTAGTGGCGTGTGACCGTACCGTGTGCCGCCTCGTATTCGTAGTTGCCGTCGGGAGAAACCAACACCGAGGTCATCATGGCAAGCGAGCCAAACGCGGTCGAGACCATATCACTCATGACGTCGCCGTCGTAGTTCTTGCACGCCCAGATAAAGCCGCCCTCGCTGCGGATGACGCGCGCAACGGCGTCGTCGATGAGCGTGTAGAAATACTCGATGCCAAGCTTTTCAAACTCGGCCTTGTACTCGTTCTGATAGATCTCCTCAAAGATCAGCTTGAACGTCTGGTCGTACTGCTTGGAGATGGTGTCCTTGGTCGAAAACCAGAGGCTCTGCTTGGTATTGATGGCATACTTAAAGCAGGAATGAGCAAACGAACGGATGGAGCTGTCCTTATTGTACTGCCCCTGCAGCACGCCCGCACATTCGAAATCGTAGATGGGCTGACGCCACTCGCTGCCGTCCTTGGCGGTAAAGAGCAGCTCTGCCTTGCCCTCACCGGGCACGCGGTATTCGGTTGCCTTGTAGACGTCACCGTAGGCGTGACGGGCGATGGTAATGGGCTTTTTCCAGTTACGGACGGCGGGCTTGATGCTGTCGATCAGAATGGGCGCGCGGAACACGGTACCGTCGAGCACGGCACGAATGGTACCGTTGGGGCTTTTCCACATCTCAGTCAGATTGTATTCCTCAACGCGCTGCTTGTTTGGCGTAATGGTCGCACACTTGACGGCAACGCCGTATTTTTTGTTGGCGTTGGCGGCGTCCATGGTGACCTGATCTTTGGTTCTCTCGCGCTCGGGCAAGCCGAGGTCGTAGTATTCGGTTTTAAGGTCAACAAAAGGAAGAATGAGTTCGTCCTTGATCTGCTTCCAAAGAATTCTGGTCATTTCGTCGCCGTCCATTTCGACAAGCGGCGTTTTCATTTGAATTTTCTGCATGGTTTTGTCCTCTTTCTTATTTCTGCGCGGTATATTTCAGCAGACCGCCTGCCAGCAGCATATCGATCTGGCGCTCGGAGAAATCGCACGTCAGCGCGATCTCTGCACCATTGGTTTTATCTTTCAGCGTGACCTTCCCCGTCTTGATGCTTTGCATCAGGTCAACAAGCTCCAGCTCATCCCCCTGCGCGACCTTATCATAATCGTCGGGGTTGACAAAGGTCAGTGGCAAAATGCCTGCGTTGATGAGGTTTGCCACGTGGATACGTGCAAAGCTCTTGGCGACCACGGCGCGCACGCCGAGATACAGCGGCACAAGCGCTGCGTGCTCACGCGACGAGCCCTGACCGTAGTTAGAGCCGCCAACGATGATCGAGTTGCCTGCCGCCAGCGCGCGCTCGGAAAAGCTCTCGTCACACACGGCAAAGCAGAACTTGGACAGATACGGAATATTGGAACGGTAAGGCAGAATTTTAGCACCTGCGGGCATAATGTGGTCGGTCGTGATGTTGTCGCCGACCTTGAGCGTCAAGGGGGCTGTGATGGTATCCGTCAACGGACGGGCATCGGGCAGCGGCTTGATGTTCGGTCCGCGCAGCACCTCAACGTCAGCCGCCTCGGCCTCATCTGCGGGCATCAGCACGGCGTTATCGTTGATCTTGAATTCGTCGGGCAGCGTGATTTCGGGATAGTCACCGAGTGTTCTCGGGTCGGTGATGTAGCCCGTCAGCGCGGCAGCCGCGGCTACCTCGGGAGATACCAGATAGATCTGACCGTCACGCGTGCCGCTACGTCCCTCGAAATTGCGGTTGAAGGTACGCAGTGAAACGCCGGCGGAATTGGGCGAAAATCCCATGCCGATGCAAGGACCGCACGCGCATTCCAGTACGCGGGCACCTGCGGCGATCATATCGGACAGCGCACCGCACTCGGACAGCATAGAAAGCACCTGCTTGGAGCCGGGAGATACCGACAAGCTGACCGAATCGTCGATGGTCTTGCCCTTCAAAATAGCGGCAACGCGCAGCATATCGCGCAGCGACGAGTTGGTGCAAGAGCCGATGCACACCTGATCGACCTTGATGTGCCCCAGCTCGCTTGCCTTTTTGATGTTGTCGGGGCTATGGGGGCACGCCAAGAGCGGCTCAAGCTCGGACAAGTTGATGTCGATGACGCGGTCATAAATGGCGTCGGGATCGCTTGCAAGGGGCGTGTAATCCTCTTCTCTGCCTTGCGCGGCAAGGAAGGCACGCGTGACCTCGTCCGAGGGGAAGATAGACGTCGTTGCACCAAGCTCGGTACCCATGTTGGTGATGGTGGCACGCTCGGGCACGGACAAGGTTGCAACGCCCTCACCGCCCCACTCGATGATGTAACCCACGCCGCCCTTGACGGACAGAATGCGCAGAATTTCAAGGCTGACGTCCTTGGCGCTGACCCAGGGGGACAGCTTGCCCGTCAGATTGACCTTAATCATTTTAGGCATTGTGATATAATATGCACCACCGCCCATGGCCACGGCAACGTCCATGCCGCCAGCACCGAAGGCGAGCATACCGATGCCGCCTCCCGTGGGCGTGTGGCTATCCGAACCGATCAGCGTCTTGCCCGGCTTGCCGAAGCGTTCGAGATGCACCTGGTGGCAAATACCGTTACCGGGGCGCGAGAAGCGAATGCCGTGCTTGCGCGTGACCGACTGAATGTAGCGGTGATCGTCGGCGTTTTCAAAGCCGGACTGCAGCGTGTTGTGGTCGATGTAAGCAACGCTGAGCTCGGTTTTGACGCGCGGAATGCCGATGGCCTCAAATTCGAGGTAAGCCATCGTGCCCGTTGCGTCCTGTGTCAGCGTCTGATCCATGCGGAGCGCGATCTCCTGACCTGCGATCATCTCACCTTCAACCAGATGCGCTTTGATAATTTTTTGTGCAATGGTAAGTCCCATGGTTTTCTCCTTGTTTAATCATTGACGGCAAATACGATGCCGTTCTTTGCATTTTCAATATGAAGCACGCTCAATCTCTCGGCCTCATCTCCGTCGTGTGCCTCAAGGGCTGCGAGAATGGCGGCGTGCTCTTTGACGGCGAAGAGCGCACGCGCAGGGTTTTCCACCGAAATTTTGCGGAAACGCTGAACCTTTCGGTGCAGCTCGGTCAACATGGCATGCAGTATTTCGCTGCCGCAATAGCGATAGACCAACTCATGAAAGCGGGTGTCCGCATCTCGAATGTGAGCCGCACCGCCGCGTGCCGTATAGAAATCCTGCAGCTCGACGACCTCTCGAAGTTCTGCAAGCTGCTCCTTTGTGATGCGCTCGGCGCAAAGACGGGTGGCATACCCCTCGATACGGCGACGCACTTCGTAAATGTCGGTCAAGTCCTGCTCGGATACGCCGCGGGCGACCACGCCGTGCGACGTTTCCTCGACGAGTCCCTCCTGCTTGAGGCGATTGAGCGCCTCGCGCACGGGCGTTCTGCTAACGCCCATACGCACACAAAGCTTGAGCTCGGACAGCAGCGTGCCGCGTGGGCAAGCACCGCTCAAGATCTCGCTTTCAAGCGTTTCAAACACCAGATCGGCTCGCGAGCCGTGTTTTAATTCGTGTACCATAGCAGTCAGAGATCAACGCAGCACCAGGCGTCCGCCCGACAGCTCTGCGATCTTTTCCTCCAGCTCCTGATTGGAAAGAATAGTCAGACGACCGTCTTCGTATTCCTTATCCACCCACTCCTTCATCGCCGCGACAAGCGGATCTCTCTTGTCGATCTTTTCGCTCTCGGGCAAGCGGTAGGTGGTATTGATCCAATAAGCAATGCCCGCAAGTCCCGAGGTCTTGGTGATCATGACGCTGGCATCGCGGTTGAGTATCTTTTTGGTGTCAAAAATGTTGTAGATCTCCTCGTCCTTCATCAGGCCGTCAGCGTGAATGCCCGCGCGGGTCATGTTGAAGTTACGACCGACAAAGGGCGTCATAGGCGGGATATCATAGCCGATCTCCTCATGGAAGTAGTTGGCGATATCGGTGATGGCCGTGGGATCCATACCGTCAAGCGTACCGCGCAGCGATGCGTATTCAAATACCATGGCCTCGATCGGAATGTTACCCGTACGTTCACCAATACCAAGCAACGAGCAGTTGACGGCACAAGCACCGTACAGCCATGCAGCCGACGCATTGGCAACGGCCTTATAGAAGTCGTTATGACCGTGCCACTCAAGCTGTTCACTCGGAACGTCGGAATAGTGCTGCAGACCGTAGATGATGCCGGGCACACTTCGCGGAAGTGCGACCTCGGTATACGGCACGCCGTAGCCCATGGTATCGCAAGCGCGAATTTTGACGGGAATTCCGGCGTCCTGGCTCATTTTCATCAGCTCGTTGACAAACGGAACGACGAAACCGTAAAAATCGGCACGCGTGATATCCTCCAAGTGGCAGCGCGGTACGACGCCTGCTTCAAAGGCATCGGCAACCGTCTGCAAATAGAAGTTGAGCGCCTCGCGGCGGTTCATTTTCAGCTTCTTGAAAATGTGATAGTCAGACGAGCTGACCAGGATACCCGTTTCCTTGATTTTCAGGCTCTTGACCAGCTTGAAATCCTCTCGGCTGGCACGGATCCAGGTCGTGATCTCGGGAAATTTCAAGCCAAGATCGCGACAAGCCTCCAGTGCCTCAATGTCCTTTTTGCTGTATACAAAAAACTCACTCTGGCGGATAATACCCTTGGGACCGCCGAGGCGCGAGAGCAGCTTATACAGATCGACGATCTGCTTGACCGTGTACGGCTCGACCGATTGCTGACCGTCGCGCATGGTGGTATCGGTGATCCAGATCTCCTTTGGCATGGAGATGGGCACGCGGCGGTGGTTGAAGGTGACCTTGGGCACCTCGTCGTAAGGATAGACCTCGCGATATAAATTTGGTTCGGCTACATCTTGCAACTGATACCGATAATTCTTTTGTTCAAGCAGGTTTGTTTTGTCCGAAATCTCGATCATGACTGTGCTCCTTTTTCGTTGATATTTCAAGCATTTTTAACATTGTATACAAGTATACCACCACGTGCGGTATTTGTCAAGAGGAAAAACGAAAAAATGCAGGAAACCTTTCGGTTTCCTGCATTTTTGAATATCAGCAGCCGCAGTGCTTATAATCCTTGGCACCGTCGTTTTTGAACATGGGGGCCGAGGGTGGGCAGAATTCGGATACGGGGAACGCCATGCTGCGGAACATGCAGCAGGGATCGTCTTCCTCGTGGGAGATGCACTCCTTGTCGGGGACGCAGTACTCGGTTGCCTGAACAAGATACTGTGCAGGACGCACGATGCGAACGACCGAGAAGATGCCAAGTGATACAGTCAGATAGCGATCTCCGTTGCGACCGTCGGACAGAACGCCACTCATACGACCGCAAACTGCCTCGGGCACGTCGCAGCAACAACAGCAGCATTGACACTCTTTGGGTTCGGCAATCCTGACACCGAGTACGATGGGGTCAACGACCTCAACAACGGCAATGGGCACGTTCCTGCTCTGCCCGCAAGGCGTGGGTTCAGCGCAGTAATCGGATGCATCGGGGTTGCTTTTGAAAATGTTGACGTTGCTTTCGCTGCCATAAAGAACGACCTTTTTTTCAAGCACGGCAACACCGTCAAAGTCCTGACTTCTGCCACCACCAACGCATGCCTCGAAGTCGAGCTTGACGTAAAAGCGAATGGTAATGGAATAAAAGCCGCGGTTAAAGGGCACGGGGTCAATATGGATGGACGTGTAGGTGATGCAGGCCTTCTTGACACGGATGTTGCCCGTTCGGTCCAGGATTTCCTCGCCGAAATCCGTCAGAAACACACGAACGTTTTCGAAGCAATCTCTGTCGCGGCAAGAATCCAGAATGCGATTGGTTTCGATGCATACCATCTCCCTCCCGCCACCGGGCGAGCAGGCAGGCGTGCAGGAAAATTTGTTATCTGCCATGATGATTTCCTCCTTGATTGGTATATGAAAGGCTTTGCCGCGTCGCCGGGACGGTGGCCTCCCTTCTCTACCATTGTATTCACCACGCCAGAATTTGACAAAATTTTACGAAATTTAGTCGTAAACGATCGAACGGGCGCAAAGAAAAACGACACCCCGAAGGGTGCCGTTTTCTATCATTGATCAACTGAAATCATCCTCAGGGAGAACGATACCTTGGTCGTTTCCGTTTCCGGAACCGGAGGGAGCAGATGCCTCGAATTCAGCAATTTTGCTCTCTGCCGTAACCAGCTTACTATAAGCCTCGGCGGTAACGAAACTCTTTGCCTTGTCGGAAAGGTTATTGTACGCACGGCGAGCAGATGCGACGTACGGCTTCTGAGTAGAATAGTTGGACTGCGTAATCTCGGGCAACTCCATAATGATGGACATAACGGATGCTGCATCATTTTGCGCCTGAGTATCTTGATTGCCCTGCGACGCCTCAAAAGCAGCAATGGCACTTTCTGCGGCCGTTAGCTTTTGATATGCATCAAGCTTGACGTAAGACTGTACGACTGCGCCTGCACCGTTATAAGTATTACGAGCCGATTGCACTACGCTCTTGACCAGTGCATAGTTCTCCGCCGTTACGGTAGGCAGTGCATAGAGAACTGCATCCACTTGAGCTGCTGCAGCCATAGCCTGCTCCAGCGATGTACCGGTACCGCTTCCGGTGCCACTTCCACCCTGAGAAGGATTACCGCCGGCCGCCGCCTCGTAATTTGCAATGGCAGCTTCGGCATCATTCAGCTTCATTTCCATGGTAGCGCTGATGTAAATTCTGGCCGTGTTGGAGAGAGCGTTATAAGCTGCGCGAACCGCCACAACCTGACTTTTCATCGTTATGTAGTTGGCTGCCGTAATATCGCCGAGCGCGGCAATCTGTGCTTCGACCACAGCCGCCTCAGCCTTGGCCTGATCAACTGTTCCCGCTGCGCCACCGCCCATGATGGATTCATAAGCAGCGATACCGGATTCAGCCGACGACAGCTTACTTACGGCACTTGCACTCACATAGGCTTTAGCCTGCGCGGTAAGATTATTATAAAGTGCACGTGCGGTTTGAACCTGGGTTTTGGCAGTGAGATAATTGCTTGCCGAAATAAAGGGCAACGCCTGAATTATCGCCTCTACCGTTGCCGCATCTGCTTTGGCTTGCGCATCAGACGGATCAACGGGGTCAACAGGAATAACGGGCGTATCTCCGCCGGGCTGATCGGGATCAACAGGATCAGGATCGACCGGATCGGGATCTACGGGATCGGGATCTACGGGATCGGGATCGACGGGATTGACGGGAATAACAGGAATGACGGGCGTATCCGGATCCTCGGGGTCGGTGGGATCCTCGGGGTCAGCGGGATCCTCGGGATCAGTAGGATCCTCGGGGTCAGTGGGATCCTCGGGATCAGCAGGATCCTCGGGATCAGCAGGATCCTCGGGGTCAGTGGGATCCTCGGGATCGGTGGGATCCTCGGGGTCAGCAGGATCCTCGGGGTCAGCAGGATCCTCGGGGTCAGCAGGATCCTCGGGATTGGAAGGATCAACAGGATCGGAAGGATCAGCGGGATCATTCGACGGATTGAACAAGCTACAAGATGTCAATACACAGCTTGATAAAACAAGAGATAAGATCAAGAATAACGAGAAAAATTTTTTCATGGGCACTTCCTTTCTGCTCATGAGAGCAAAGCGTAATTGTTTCCGTGAAATATTATATCATAATCGACAATGCTTGTCAATATATATGCGTTATTCCGAATAAGAAAACCGCCCCAAAGCGAGGCGGTTATCTGAAAAGCCTTTTGACGGCGGCCTTTCCATATCGTTTAATTTTGTTGATACCGGCGCGGCAACGACCGCCAAAGCTATCACGTTTGGCACAAATTGCCTTGACGCTTGCAATATGAGAATCACTGCTAAAATCCAGATACTCATCGCCGCGATAGCGCCCAACCGCAAGTGCAATGACCCACTCATGGGGTACACGCTCATAAAATTCTCGGTTATCTCCGCAAATAATATAATGTTTTTTTCTGACCTTAATGATGCGATGCAAGACCAGCGCGCCGCTCGGGCGGCGGTACAGCGGAAGATCGTAGGGCTTGAGCACACCTGAGGTGGGGACTAATTTCACAATATCCGTGCGCTCGTCCAAAAGCGGCATCATACTGTCGCCCTTGACCGGACGTAGCAACATTCCCTGCTCTTCGAGTCCTTGCTCGATCGACAAGGGCATTTTCTCATTCATTGTCATGCTCGATCAGCTTGAGTGCATCCAGTTGCTGCACGATCAGACTAAAATCTTCACGGGCGATCTGCTCGTCCACCTCGTATTGATCGCACATAGCAGCAACGATCTCCGTTTCGTCTGCGCCGCTTTGCAGCATTTTTGCGATCATGGCGGCCGTTTTGTTCATACGGATCATGCCGTTAAAACTTTTACTTGCCGCTCCTGAGGGAACAGCCACAAACTCACCGTTGATCTCGCTGATAATAATTCCTTCTTTTAATTTCATGATTGAATCTCCTTACTCATGCTGCGGTATGCAAGCCATGCAGCCTCCTCGCTGATGTTACAGCCCATAGACCACATGGGCACTCTTCCTGCAAGCTCGATCACCAACTGTAGCATTTTTGCCGTTCCGTCCGAGCTGTCGGGGCGGAAGGTCTGTCCAAGTAAGCAAGGCAAAGCATCGTTTGGCGAGAGGCGTTCGATGTGATTTTCAGCAGCACGGGACAAAAAGCAAATTCCACCCACCTTGGCAGATATACGGTTGCTCAGTCTATGCTTGCCGTCCCAAGGTGTCCCATAAACAAGAACTTGCTCGGGAGAAAGCCGAATGAGCGGTTTATCATCATTGACCATGACGGCTTGCTCGCCAAGCGCACGACGCCAAAGCGCCGTATGCGTGGATTTGCCCGTCCCGGACGGGGCTGCAAACAAGTATGCCACACCGTCGACTGCGACCGCAGAGCAATGAAACAGCAGGACGTGATCGAACACAGCCTGTGAACAAAACTTGCGATAACAAGCAAGCGATTCGAGATAGTCCTCGGAAGCGTCGGGATGCTCTGCACGGGCGCGTTCGCGCGCCAGATCCTCCTCCGTGATCTCCAAGGAAAGCACGGGAGGCAGTGTGCTTACATAGTCTTTACACTGCTCTTTCAAGTATTCATAACGATAGCAAATGCTGACGGGGATATCAGCAAAGCAGTATTGCTCCGTTTGCATCATTATTCAAATACATCCTCGGGGAGAACGACACCGCCGGGAACGTCCGCGCCGGGCAGTACGAATTCATAATCGTCCTTTTGGTTGTTCTCTTTTTTATCATCCTTCTCGCATGCAACGCAAAGCAAAAGCGCGACGAGCAAAATCGATATCGTTAAAAGCTTTTTCATGTTGTCACTTCCCTTTTTATTTTCTGTAATAGCCCAATGCGGTACCCTGACGGATACCGCATTGATTATTGTTAATTATAAGTAATTACTGATCGGCAACCGTTTCATCGGGAGGAAGCGTAATACCCTCAGGACCGATCACAGTGGGATCCGTCTGGGAATCCTCGACGCTGGGAATCACGGGAACCTCAACGGGCTCAGCGGGTGCCTCAAGAGATGCACCGTTCATCGACAGATAAGCGAACTTGAATTTGACGGTGTACTCGGTGGTATCGTCGCCGCACTTCTGGTTGTAGATACGGAACCAGTTCCATGCGCTCAGATCAGCGTCGGCAGATGCAGACTTGGTGAAGCGGGACAAAGCGATCGAAAGATGATTCCAACCGGTCGTCAGCGTGTTGTCACCTGCAAGATCATTCAAAGAAGTGATGACAGATCTCTCGTTGTGGTCACACTTACCGGCAGAACCCAGCTCGATGCAGAACTGCAGCTCGCCTGCAGCTACGTCGCTGATGTAAACCTCAAGCTCCAGCGTCGTCATCATCGTAATGTCGACGGGTGCGCCGTTGCCGGCAACGTTCCACTGCAGCTTACCGTGAGGAGAGCTCTTGGAAAGCGCCTTTTCAGCCTTTTCGTTGGTGGTAGCGATCACGATGGGATCGACGATCACAGGATCGGGATCAACAGGATCGGGATCTACGGGATCAGGATCAACAGGATCGGGATCGACAGGATCAGGATCAACGGGATCGGGGTCAACAGGATCGGGATCTACGGGATCGGGATCAACAGGATCGGGATCAACAGGATCGGGATCAACAGGATCGGGATCAACAGGATCGGGATCGACAGGATCGGGATCTACGGGATCGGGATCTACGGGATCGGGATCTACGGGATCGGGATCGACAGGATCAGGATCAACAGGGGTATCAGGGTCTACGGGATCATCGGGCGTCTTGTCTTTGCAGGAAACCATGGCGACCATCGAAACGATCAGCGCCAATACCAGAAGTAAAGTGAGAAATTTCTTCATGATAGTTCAACCTTTCTTTGTTTAATTTACTGATGGATTATTGCTGATTAGCAGCGTAATTTTTGGCCGACGTGCCATAGATAACAATAGATTCAAGCAGATTCTTATAGCAAGTCAGTTCGTCGATAACGTCGGAATCGGTTTCAGCAGCCAACTTCTCGACTGTATCGGCATGCTGAGATGCCAAATAAGTACCCAAAGAGTAGATAAGCATATAATCCTCATATCCCTCAAAGGTAATAACATAGCCCAACTCCAATTCGTACGGACGAATGGGAAGCTCTGCAACGTAAACGTCGCACGTTCCACCGTTGCCGTCATCGACCGTTGCTACCTCAAATTCATCGATAACGATGATTTTGTCACCCGTATTCGGAGCGAAATTCAACTTTAAGCCGGTCACGTCTTCAGCGCGGAAGGCGATACGCAACTTATAAATGTTTTCAATCGCTGCGAATGCCGAATAGAATGTTGCGGGGCAGGTGCCCTGCTCACCCTTTAACTTCGGGAAGAAGGAAGGCGGGATGTAGTTATCGGTTGCTGCCGAAAGATCAACGCCATCGGTTGCAAGGTCATCTGTGTTGTAGCCGGTATACTCCTGCAATGCTGCACCAAAGAGCAGCGTATCACAAAGCAATGTAGCCAACGTACCGTCCTTATCCTCAACCGTTCCGTCTGCAATGCCTGCAAGAAGGTTGGAGCAATACTCCTTGACGCTGTAACTTGTGACCTTATCCATGGTCAGCTTACCCTCGTAGTTGACGGCCCAAAGTGTCGTAGCAATATTGTCCGTCATGTTTTGAGGATAGATGTTTTCGTATGTGAAGGTCATTTCATTGAGGCCCTCACCCTTTTGACCGACCACCTGCTTGCTGATCAGCGTGCCGTAAGCATCGGTCACTTCGAAGAGGAAGCCGGCGCCCTTCATTGTTTCATGAATCTCGGCGGTATAAATAATGTTGAAGGCATTCTGCAAATTCAGCTTTGCATTTTTGATTTTAACTTCTGGGAAATTGGCGGCATCCTGCAAGTTTGTGTTGACAAAACGCAGGTTGTCAATGGCAGCCATACAATCAATTCCGTCGACGTTCACGTCAGGAGAAACGTAGACGCGCATGTAATTGACCTTCGTCTTATCAATGGGATCGGCATTACCGTAGGTACCGCCGCTGGGACCGGCACCGTCTTTCCATATACCGCCATCATCCTGCAGTGTCAGTTCGCTGTAGACGGCATTCCAACCATTTTGCAACGGCTGGCCATCAAGGCGCTTAAACACCTGTGCGATCGTCTTACCCGCTACAGAGAACTCATTGTAGTCTGCTCTGCCGGCAGAGGAGAACTCAAACGAGAAGCCGCTAACGTCAGCGAAAACTTCGTAATTTTCCAGATAGAGGTCAAGATATACACGATCGCATCCGGTCATGTTCAACTTCGTCGGGAAGTTCACAGTGGAGTAGTTCGCGGTCGTCTGGGTATATCCGTTATCCGCGTTAGTAACGAAGAACGAAAGTGCCAGGTTGTCGGCATCCTCTCCCAGAGCAATATTCGCCGTTCTGGTTGCATTGTCCATCTTGATCTTTTCGGTCTCGCCAAGAGGGATCTCCTCTACGATCTCAACCGTGCGAACGGCCTTCATATTGCAGATGGCCATCGAAATGCCACCCTCAAAATCATAATTGTCGTCGCTCATGATGCGTATGTAGTTAAGCGCACCGCATGCAAACGGGCCGGTAGCCCCATCGTTCTTCTTGTCAAATTTGCTCAACGACATCTCAACGGTGTTCCAGCCGACCTTGAGATCGTCGCCGAACCACGCTCTGAGCGTTTTGCTGCTGCTGATTTCGGATTTATCCGTTCCTCCGGCAGAGCAAAGCTCGACCGAAAGCTTTTTGTCGATCAAAATCTCGTTGCCGATATACAGATCAAACTTGATTGAAGTCATGTTGCTGTATCCGACGTGAGGAGTCAGAAGGAGCGCCGATTTGATGGCGGAAGTCGAACCGCTTGCCGTCCAACCGCCCTGCTTGTGAATGGTGCCGTTACCCTCAACGTTGACAAGCACCCACTCATTCAAGCCGTCGCCATCCACATCGCTGATGCTCGGCTGATATCCCTCAACGGGAGAGCCGTCCTTCAGCCACATTTGCTTTTCAGTACCGTCTGCGGTCTGCGCCTGGCTACGTGCATCCCAAATGACATATTCTCCAACGGTTTCTTCTTTCACGAAACAGAACTTGCGGAACTCAACATCCCCCGTTTCGGTCACACCGTCAGTCGGCACGTTGTAAACCTGGAAGAAATTAAGATTCTTCATATTCATCATCGAATTGCCGTCTGCATTGAAGAAGAAGCGAAGCGGAATCGAAACGGTATGCCATTCGCCGTCGGCAGCGACTCTCTCACCGATCAACTCAGCAAGCGTACGAGTCGTCCCCGTCTGCATTCTTTTAGAATTACGGTCAGGCATGCTGGTCATCTCAAAGGCAAACTTCATATCGTTTGTTTGCTCACTTGTGATGCGAACGTCAAATTGCAGCGCATCCGTCATGGAAATGTCAAGACCACCAAGGTTTTTGACGTTCTTGTACTGAGATGCCGAGCTGCCCGAAATGCCCGTAAACGAGAAGGCTGCGGAAATTCTGACCTTGCCCGAGCCCGTCGAATCGGAAACGGCCTTGTCGCGGCTGGTCATGTAAACGTTGTCCAGCTTGAACACGTAGGTCTCGCCGGACACGCCGATCTCGTCCTTGTTGTAGATTCGGAAATAATTCCAATCCTTCATGTTGGGATTACCGATCTTGGTCATATCGGCGATGGAAATCTCGATATGATTCCAACCGTCATCAAGCACAGTACCCGAAATAGCAGTCAACGTTACCTCGGAGCGGTATTCGTCATTGTCCGATTGTCCGTTGCCGCGCAGCTCGATCTCGAATCTGACATTTTCAAATGCAGCGGCATCTGAAAGGTAGATATCGAAAACGAGCGTCTTCATTGCCGTGGCATCGTAAATGGTATCACCGCGGAATTGATACTTGATCGCTCCGGCTTCCTTGCCGCCCACGCCGGTAAACGTCGTAGCCAGCGAAGCCTTGCCCGCCCAAGGATCGGTTGTATCCACCACACCGGTAGACCCTCCTGCGGTAAAGCCATCAGTTGTCTCGCAGGTCGTAATGGGAACGATGGTTTCAACATCGTCCGTCTGCTCTGTCGACGCATCTGCCGCAACGGTCGTGAAAACCATGCAAGAGCAGATCATCAGCATCGCCAAAACGAGTGCGAGCATTTTCTTGAATGCGTACATAAATACCTCCTTGAAAAAGACTTATAACGCCCTGACACAGACAGATTTCATCCTATTTGACAAGCACTTGAAAACGCTGTTTTGTAGAATTATCCATCTTTATCTGTATAGTTATTGAAATTATATCACATTCGCACAACGTTGTCAATATTTTTCAACTAAAAATTTGCATTTTTTCTTAAAAATATCTTATAAAAATCAAAGTGCCTCCCACGGCTTTCAAACCGTGAGGGGCACTTGATCCAAAATCAAAACATACTGATCTGATCCGTTTCATTGAGGTTGTCAAGAACGCCGTTCTGACGCAGTCGCTCAATGACACTTTTATTGAGTTTGGCGCGAATCTGCAGATCCTCCACCGAGAAGAAGGGCTCTTCATCTCTTGCCTTTACGATATTCTCGGCAGCGTTCTCACCAAGGCCGCCCAGCGCCGAGAACGGCATGCGAATGGCACGTTCTCCCTCGGGGCGGAAGCACTTGGCATCCGACACGTTGATATCGATGGGCAGGAACTTAACACCGCGTGCCAGTGCCTCCATGGCCAACTGGAAGGTTGGAATGGAATCCTGCTCCTTGGGCGAGGCCTCTTTGCCGCGCTTTTCGATGTCCTTGATATAATCGTCAAGATATTTTTTGCCGCGCAGCACGATCTCGGCGTCAAAGCCCTTGGGCGCGACGGTAAACATGGCGGCGTAGAAGACGGTAGGCATGTAGATCTTATACCAACCAAGACGAATGGCCGACATGACGTAGGCTGCGGCGTGTGCCTTGGGGAACATATATTTGATCTTTTTGCACGAGCCGATGTACCATTCGGGCACGTCGTGCGCGCGCATCTCGGCCTCCCATTCGGGCGTCAGTCCCTTTCCCTTTCGAACGCTCTCCATGATCTTGAACGCAAGTGCGTTTTCAAGACCGTAGCGAATGAGGTCGAGCATGATACCGTCGCGGCATCCGATGACCTTGGAAATATCGCAGATCCCCTCTTTAATGAGGTCTTGGGCGTTACCCAGCCACACGTCCGTGCCGTGCGTCAGACCCGAGATCTGGAGTAGGTCGGCAAAGTTTTTGGGCTGTGCGTCGACAAGCACCTGCTGCAAAAAGCGAGTACCCATTTCGGGAATGCCCCACGTACCCACCTGACAACCGCCGATATCCTCGGGACGCACGCCGAGCGGCGCGGTCGAAGTGAACAGCGCGTAGATGCTCTCGTCGTTCATTTTGACGTCCATGACGCTCGTTCCCGAATAACGCTCGAGCCATTTGTATTTGGTCGGGATATCGTGTCCGAGCTCGTCGAGCTTGAGCAGCGTATCGTGCAGATACTCGAAGGTAAAGTGTGTCGTTACAATATCGGAGTTGGGATCGTCTGCGGGGTGCTGCACGGGGCAGAAATCGTAGATCTCATACTCACGCGGCACAACGACAATTCCGCCGGGGTGCTGACCCGTCGTTCGCTTGACGCCCGTACAGCAGTCGACCAATCGGTTGACGTCGGCGCGCGACATGGAAACGCCCTTCTCTTCCAAGAATTTGGCAACGAAGCCGTAGGCTGTCTTATCGGCAATTTCACCGATAGTGCCCGCGCGGAAGACGTTTTCTGCGCCGAACAGATCCTCGGTATATTTATGTACCCTGCCCTGCACTTCACCCGAGAAGTTGAGGTCGATGTCGGGCGATTTGTCACCGTAGAAGCCAAGGAAGGTTTCAAACGGAATATCGTGGCCGTCACCGATCAGCTTTTCACCGCACTTGGGGCAGATGGCGTCGGGTAAGTCAAATCCCGATCCGACCGAGCCGTCGGTGAAAAACTCGGAATGCTGGCACTTGGGGCAATAGTAGTGCGGCGGCAGCGGATTGACCTCCGAAATACCTGCGCAGGACGCGACGAAGGAGGAGCCGACCGAGCCGCGCGAGCCGACCAGATACCCCTGGCTCTCGCTGTACCAGACCAGCTTTTGCGCAATCATATAAAGCACGGCGAAACCGTTTTTGATGATGGACGTCAGCTCTTTGTCCAGTCGGTTGTGAACGATCTCGGGCAAGGGCTTACCGTACATTTTTTCAGCATGCTCATAGCAAATGCGCTGAAGATCCTCCTCGGCGCCCTCCATGTGGGGGGTGAACGTTCCCTTGGGGAACGGGCGGATATCGTCGTCGATGCTGTCGGCGATCATATTGGTATTGGTGACGACCACCTCGTACGCCTTTTCCTTGCCGAGATAGGAGAATTCCTCCAGCATTTCGTCGGTCGTGCGCAGATACAAATGCGTATCGCGATCGTAGTCCTTGAATTTCATGCCGGCAAGCAAAATTTTACGTCCAATCTCGTCCTCGTCGTTGAGGAAATGGGCATCGCAGGTCGCGACGACGGGCTTGTTGTATTTCTCGCCCAGAGCCACGATACGGCGGTTGAGATCGCGCAGTCCCTCCTCGTCACGGATCATACCCTCGGCAATCATAAAGGCGTTGTTGCAGATGGGCTGGATCTCCAGATAGTCGTAGAAATTGACGATCTCCTCGATGACGTTTTCGGGCTTATTATCAAGAATTGCCTGGATCAACTCGCCCGCCTCACACGCAGAGCCGACGATCAGTCCCTCGCGGTACTTTTCAAGCTCGGTCTTGGGAATACGGGGCTGGCGGCGGTAGTAATTCAGATAGCTGAACGAGATCAGGCGGTAAAGATTTTTCAGACCCGTCTTGTTTTTGACGAGCAGCACCTGATGATACGGGCGCAGCGAGAGCGGATCGGCTTTGCTTAGCATTTCACGCTGAAGTGCGTCGAAGTCGCGCAGGTCTGCCTCGTGTAACTGCCCGACCATTTTGAAATAGATCATGGCCAGCATCTCGCAGTCGTCCGAGGCGCGGTGGTGATGGAAATCACCCAGCTTGTAGTGCTCGGCAAGCAAATTCAGCTTGTGACGCTTGAGGTCGGGATTGATAAAGCGCGAGAGTGCCACCGTATCCAGATACGGGTTTTCAAACGTGAGCCCCTCCTGCTCGGCAAAATAGCGGATAAAGCCGATATCGAAGTTGGCGTTGTGCGCCACGAGCAGCTTTTTGCCGCGCGACTGCTCATCGCCGATGAAATCAAAGAACAGCTCAAGTGCCTCGCGCGTTTTGGGCGCGCCTTTGACCATATCGTCGGTGATCGAGGTCAGCTCGGTGATCTCGGGCGGAATGGGAATTTCGGGATCGACGAAAGTATCAAAAGTGTCAAGCACCTCGCCACCGCGAATGCGCACGGCACCGATCTCGGTGATCTTACAGGTCGAAGTCGAAAGACCCGTCGTTTCGATATCGAACACGATCATCTCGTCGTCAAGCCCACCGTGGTATTCGCCCGATACGGCACTGGCCGTGTTATTGACGAAATAGGCCTCCATGCCGTAAATGACCTTTTGCCCCAGCTTTTCCGAGGCAAGCATGGCCTTCTGATAGCCCTGAACGTTGCCGTGGTCAGTGATGGCGATGGCGGGCATGCCCCAGCGGTTGGCCGTTTTGACGACCTCGTCGGGCGGAATGAGGGCGTCCATTTGCGACATGGACGTGTGAAGATGCAGCTCGACACGCTTTTTCTCGGCCGTATCCTTGCGACGCACACGACCGATCTTCATGATATCGCTGTAAAAGAAGGTAAGGTCGGGATCGACGTAGTTTTTGCGCGTTTCGTGTTTGGTATAGCCCTGCAAAGCAACGCACGTGCCGTTGGGGATCAAACCCTTGAGCTGCTTTTCTTCGTCGGCCTCAAGCCCATACTTTTTGACCTCGATGCAGGACACGCCGTCAAAGAGCGAAAAAGTGACGTTGAGCTTGTCGCTGTTGCGCGCGGTGTCGGCGGCATAGCGGAACACTTCGCCCACAATGACCACGCCGCGGCGTGCGTCGCTCAGCGAAGCAATGGCCACCGGCTTGATCTCAAAGGGCGAGCCGATGAGCAGCTCGTTCTCCTTCAGGTCAAAGGTACTGTGCCCGATGGTGCAAATGCCGTTTTCAATAACGGGCTCTACGACGCCATCAAAATAAATGGATGCGGTACGCGGCAGTTGGGGCTTGTTCTCCTCGGCGTTTTGCGGAGGCGGTGCGCCGTATCCGCCGTCGCCGAACGAGCGTCGTTGCTCCATCGCCTGCTCGTAATCGACCTCTGCCTTGGCAAGCTGCTTGTCGATCGCCTCGAGCTTGCGTTCAAACGAATACGTATCCTTGGCGGGCTTGAGCTGCAGGTTATGGTGAATGGTCACCTTGACATTGATGCCAAACTCGCTTTGAATGATGCGCTGCATGACCTCGGGCGTGTGCGCGCTTTCCATCAGCTTGATGCCGTCCACCTCAAAAGGTAGCTCAAGGTTCAACTCGCCGTCGCGCAGCGTGGCGTTATAATAGCGGAAAAAGCCGCGCGCCACGATGCCGATACGCTCGGTTTCCAAAAGCAGCTCGGGGATATAGCCCTCGGTGAACATGTGCGAGGGATAGTGCGGCAGAATTTTGACCGTCTGAAGATCGTATGCCTTGGCGATCTGCCCCTCGATCTCATACAGCTCCGATTTTTCTACCGTGCTCGGAAAGTGCGCAGAAATTTCAAGCATCCGACGCTCCTTGTCCGCTCGGACGGTATAGTCGAAGGCATGAGATAACAAGGTGCGCACACGCTCACCCGGCTGATATTTTTTGAGTATGTCCAAAAGTGGGCGCTGAGCCCCGGGGGCTTGTCCCATTTGCATATCCGACATATTCTTCTCCTTACGTTTTGTTACTTGGCGTCACGCATGGCGCGCAGCTCGGCAAGCAGCCTCGGGATCAGCTCGCTCTCAGGCAGCTTTTCAACGATCTCGCCGCGACGGAACAACAGTCCCTCGCCGCGCCCACCGGCAATACCGATATCCGCCTCACGTGCCTCGCCCGGTCCGTTGACGACGCAGCCCATAAGGGCTACCTTGACGGGCATACGGTCAAGCCCCTCGGCCCGAACGGCTGCCTTGAATTGCTCGGACAGCGCGATCAGGTCGATTTGTGTGCGACCGCAGGTGGGACAGCTCACAATATCCATACCGCTCTGCCCTTCGATATGCAGCGCGTCCAGAACGCGACGTGCCGCCGCGATCTCCTCGACGGGGTCATTGGTAAGCGACACGCGCAGCGTGTCACCGATACCGTCACACAGCAGCGCGCCGATGCCGATGGCGCTCTTGACCAT
>JAZQMI010000026.1:0-10825 GCA_045543375.1 Eubacteriales bacterium
AGAAAGGGTTGATATCCTATGAAGGTTAAACCGTCTGTTAAAAAGATCTGCGAAAAGTGCAAGATCATCAAGAGACATGGCAAGGTCATGGTCATCTGCGAAAACCCCAAGCACAAGCAGACTCAGGGCTGACCCTTGCCACAAACAAACCAATTTAGAGAGGTGAAAAGACAATGGCTCGTATAGCTGGTGTTGATATTCCTAACAACAAGCGCGTTGAGATCGCCCTGACCTACATCTACGGCATCGGTCGCAAGAGCGCTAACGATATTCTGGCTCAAACCGGAATCAATCCCGATACCCGCGCAAAGGATCTGACCGAGGAAGACGTTGCAAAGCTTCGTGACGTCATCGAGAACCAGTACACGGTCGAGGGTGACCTTCGCCGTGAGGTCGGTCTGAACATCAAGAGAATGACCGAGATCAACTGCTACCGTGGTATTCGTCACAGAAAGGGTCTTCCCGTTCGTGGTCAGAGAACCAAGACGAACGCAAGAACCCGCAAGGGTCCCGCAAAGACCATCGCGAACAAGAAGAAGTAAAGGAGTGGCATAAAGATGGCTAATGTAAAGAAAGTTGTCAAGAGACGCCGCGAAAAAAAGAATATTGAGAAGGGTGCCGTTCACATTCGCGCAACCTTCAACAATACGATCGTTACGATCACCGATGCACAGGGTAATGCAATCTCTTGGGCATCTGCCGGCGAGCTCGGCTTCAAGGGTTCGAGAAAGTCTACTCCCTTTGCTGCTCAGTCCGCATCCGAGACGGCTGCGAAGGCTGCAATGGAGCATGGTCTGAAGACCGTTGAAGTATTTGTAAAGGGTCCCGGCGCAGGCCGTGAATCCGCTATCCGCGCACTTGAGGCTGTTGGTCTGCAGATCACCATGATCAAGGACGTGACCCCCGTTCCTCACAACGGTTGCCGTCCCCCCAAGCGTCGTCGCGTATAATTTACTGGAGGTACAAAGATTATGGCAAGATATACTGGTCCTGCGTGCAAGCTGTGCCGCAGAGAAGGTACCAAGCTGTTTCTGAAGGGTGACCGCTGCCTGTCCGGCAAGTGTGCCATCGACCGCAGAAACACGGCTCCCGGTCAGCACGGCGCTGCTACCAAGAAGCTCAGAGAGTACGGTATGCAGCTTCGTGAGAAGGAAAAGACCAAGAGATACTACGGCGTCCTCGAGAGACAGTTCGTCAACTACTTCGAGGAAGCAGACCGCACCAAGGGTATGACGGGTGAGAACCTGATCTGCCTGCTGGAGCGTCGTCTTGACAACGTCGTTTACAGAATGGGTATGGGCGCATCCCGTAAGGAAGCTCGTCAGCTCGTTCTGCACGGTCACTTCCAGCTCAACGGTAAGAACGTAAACATCCCCTCGCTCATCGTTAAGGCAGGCGACGTGATCTCGGTCAAGGAGTCCAGCCGCAAGAGCGTTAAGATCAAGGATCTCGCTGAGTCGCTCTCGACCAAGTCCGCTCCCAAGTGGCTTGACATTGATAAGAACGGTCTGAGCGTGAAGGTGGCTACGCTGCCTGCAAGAGACGACGTTGACTTTGAGTTCAACGAGCAGCTTATCGTCGAGTTGTATTCCAAGTAATATCCGCTGCGCGACACACGACGCGGGTATTTGCTTGGCGCTCGGTGTCCATCTCATCTCGCAAACAAACTACTTTCGTTGCTTGCACACAAATTATATGAGGAGGGTTATTTGGAATGATTGAAAAGCCCAATATCACAACAGTTAATCTGAGTGATGACGGTAAGCGTGGCGAGTTCATCGTAGAACCGCTGGAAAGAGGCTTCGGCACGACGCTGGGCAACTCGCTCAGACGTGTCCTGCTTAGCTCTCTGCCGGGTGTTGCTGTTACCAGCATCAAGATCGACGGCGTTCTTCACGAGTTCTCGACCATCCCCGGCGTCATGGAAGACGTCACCGAAATCGTTTTGAATGTAAAGGGTATCGTTGCTAAGCTGCACTGCGCAGGTCCCAAAACCGTCGTCATCGACGTGACGGGCGAGCGTGACGTAACGGCAGGCGATATCAAGGCTGATGCCGATCTGGAGGTGCTCAATCCCGAGCATCACATCTGCACCGTTGCCGAGAACGATCACTTCTACATGGAGCTGACCTTCGACACGGGCCGCGGATACATTTCGCAGGAGCGCAACAAGCAGATCCGCAGCTCTGCGCTCGGCGGCAACACGGCAGCTGCGCCCATTGGAACGATCTACACCGATTCCATTTACACGCCGGTTTATAGCGTAAGCTATACGGTAGACAGTACTCGCGTGGGTACCATCAGTGATTATGATAAGCTCACGCTGGAGGTCGAGACCAACGGTACGATCTCCGCAAGAGAAGCGATTTCGCTTGGCGCCAAGATTCTCAACGAGCATCTCAACTTGTTTGTCGATCTTTCTGATGAGGCAAAGAATGCAGAGATCATGGTTGAACGCGCTGAAACCAAGAAGGAAAAGGTCCTTGAGATGACCATTGAGGAGCTTGACATGTCGGTACGTAGCTTCAACTGCTTGAAGCGCGCCGGTATCGACACGGTCGAAGATCTGACCAACCGTACCGAGGAGGACATGATTAAGGTCCGTAACCTCGGTAAGAAATCGCTCGAGGAAGTCATTCAGAAGCTGCATTCGCTCGGACTCGATCTTCGCAGAGAAGAAGAGTAAGCGGATACAGTCAAACATTACCATAGCAGAAGGAGGGGTTAACAATGCCCGGAACCAGAAAACTTGGCAGACCGACTGCCCATAGAATGGCAATGCTGCGCGGTCTGGTAACGCTTCTGCTTGAGAACGGTCAGGTCGAGACGACGCTGACCAGAGCCAAAGAGGTTCGTTCTCTCGCAGAGAAAATGATTACGCTCGGCAAGAAGAATACGCTTGCCTCCCGCCGTGCCGCTCTTGCATTCATCACCAAGGAGGCCGTTGTAACCAAGGTGTTCAACGAGCTCGCTCCCGGTTATGCAAACCGCAACGGTGGTTACACGCAGATCTTTAAGATGGGTCCTCGCCGCGGCGATGCCGCCGAGATGGCTATCATCAAGCTCGTCGATCTTGACGCAGCTACCGAGGAGACCAAGGCTTAATTCAAGCATCGGTTTCAAGCAAAAGGGACTGTCGCATTGCGACAGTCCCTTTTGTATATTATCTCTTGACTTTGATCGCTCTGACGGGTATAATATAGGGGAAGAATTCTGATGGGAGGAGGGTGATGAAGTTGCTTGATCACACGAATCAAAACGACAAAGCGTATCGACACACGACGGCGCGGTTGGGCTTTGCCATGCTGCTCATGTTGGTGCTTTTCTATGGCTTGAATGAAGCGGTAGGGATAGTTGGTCAAGCGCTGCCATACGAAAGCGCGACCGATCAAGCGGTCATCGGGCAATTGCTTGACGGTGCGGCGTATCTGCTCGCCTTCATGCTCCCCGTCCTCTTTTTACGTATTATCACGCCGCGACATGAAAGGGTTGTGATGCCCATGTTGCCGCGCCTGCCACGACGGTTGTGGCTACTGCTGCCCGCAGGGCTTGCCATCATCTACGTTTCCGCAACGGTCAATGGCGTCCTGCTTGATTGGATTGGTTTGTCCGCGTCGTCCACGGGCATACAATGGACACAAGGCATGTCGCTGCACGAAGGCGTACTGCTCTTTTTGACAACGGCACTTGTTCCCGCTTTTTGCGAAGAGCTGTTGTTCCGTGGCGCGGTGTTAAACACATTGCTACCTTATGGCAAAACGACGGCGATGCTCGGTAGTGCCCTGTTGTTCGCACTCATGCACCAGACGGCCAATCAGCTTTTCTACACGGCAGTTGCAGGCGTGGTGCTTGCTTGCGTGGTGTTGGAGAGTGGCTCGATCTGGGCGGCGGTGCTGCTCCATATGATGAATAATTTGTTTTCGGTTGCACAGAGCATTTTGTATGAGCAGTTGGGCAATGCGGCAACGGTCTGGGTTTGTATCGGAGAGATCTTGGTGGTCGGCGGCGGGCTTATATGCCTTGTTTATCTCGTTGCCACCAAGCCGCGCACCTCGCATGCTTCGTATTGCGTGCACGAGCAGCCGAGTGCCCCTGTCAAAGGCTTTTTCGCGTGTCCTATGATCGTTTATACCGTACTGTGTGTCGGGCAAATATTGTTGCTCGTGCTGGCAGGGCGCTTCGCAACATAAGGAGGACGTATGATACAAGATGAAGGCTTGATGAAGGAGGCACTCATAGAGGCCGAACGCGCACGTGCACTTGACGAGGTGCCGGTAGGTGCCGTCGTTGTGAAGGATGGTGAGATCATTGCTCGAGCACATAATTTGCGCGAAACGGACCGTTGCGCCACGGCACACGCCGAGCTGTTGGCCATCGAGCAGGCATGTCGCGCTTTGGGCGGTTGGCATCTTGACGATTGCACGCTGTACGTCACGCTTGAACCGTGCCCGATGTGCGCGGGTGCCATCGTCAATTCTCGCATAGGGCGCGTGGTTTACGGAGCAAAGGATGCCAAGGCGGGTGCCATGGGAAGCGTACTGAACGTGAATTCGTATCCGTTCAATCATAAACCGCGCATAGAGAGCGGTGTGCTGGCAGACGAATGTGCGGACGTGCTGCGAACGTTTTTTGAAAGCAAACGTCGTCCGAAAAAAAACTGATTTCCTGTTTTCACCAAGGCAGAGCGGGGTATGCCCGCGCTGCCTTGGTGTATACTAAAGGTGCTACCGAATATCACTTGATACAAGGAGGCCTTTATGGAACACAGACCTACGGATATCTCTCCCGATGCCGGCCCTCTGCCGCAGGGGCTGCTCATGGCGCTGGCGCAAAATATGCAAGCCATGAAGCAATACGCGGCACTCAGCGATGCGGGACGGCAGCGCTTGATTGAGCGTGCCGCGGCGGTACACTCGCACGAGCAGATGCAATCGCTCGTTGACCACATGGCTCAATTTTTATAATCAAACGTGGGGCGGCTGAATATTCAGTCGCCTTTTTGATTGATTTTGAGTTGTACAAATATACTGAAATTGCATTTTTATATAAAAAATTATTGACAGAAGAAATGGCAAGTGATATACTATAATATATATTTGTGTGTCCTCGGGTGACCGAAAATCATGGTGCACGCATGGATTTGGAGGAAAAAGCATGGGTCGATACTTTGGTACGGACGGATTTCGCGGGGAGGCCGGTACGGTTCTGACTGCCGATCACGCCTATCGCATCGGACGCTTTCTCGGTTGGTATTATCGTAAGGAGGATGGCACGCGTGCACGCATTGTCGTGGGCAAGGATACCCGTCGCTCCAGCTATATGTTTGAGTACGCCATCGCGGCAGGCTTGACCGCCTCGGGCGCAGATGCTTATATGCTGCACGTCACTACAACGCCCAGCGTGTCGCACGTGACGCGCATGGACGATTTTGACTGCGGCGTCATGATCTCGGCCTCTCACAATTCGTTTGGTGATAACGGCATCAAGCTGGTCAATCGCAACGGTGAGAAGATGGAGGACGAGGTGCAAAATCGCATCGAGGATTATCTGGACGGCGCGCGCGCCGAGTTGGGGATCCCCGGCAACGATATCCCGTTTGCAACGGGCGCGAACGTCGGTCAGATCATCGATTACAGCGCAGGCCGTAACCGCTATGTGGCTTATCTGATCTCGGTCGCCATGCATTCCTACAAGGGCATGCGCGTCGGTCTTGACTGCGCCAACGGCGCGTCCTGGATGCTTGCCAAGAGCGTGTTTGAGGCGCTGGGGGCCAAGACCTATACCATCAACGCCGAGCCCAACGGCATCAACGTTAACGAAAACGCCGGCTCGACGCATATCGAAGGTCTGGTATCGTTCGTCAAGGAAAATCACCTGGACGTCGGCTTTGCCTTCGACGGCGACGCAGACAGATGTCTGGCCGTTGACGAAAACGGCAACGTCGTGACGGGCGATCACATTCTGTATATTTTTGCGACCGAGCTCAAGCGCAAGGGTCAGTTGGTCAACAATACGCTGGTCACTACCATCATGTCCAACCTCGGCTTGTACCGCGCGCTGGACGCTGTGGGCATCGACTACGTGCAGACCAAGGTCGGCGACCGCTACGTCTACGAGAACATGCTCGAAACGGGTAACTGCGTGGGCGGCGAGCAGTCGGGTCACATTATTCTCAGTAAGTATGCCACCACGGGTGACGGTATCCTGACGGCCATTCAGGTCATGGAAACCATGATGGCACGCAAGCTGCCGCTGTCCAAGCTGGCAGAGCCGGTCACCATGTTCCCGCAGGTGCTTAAGAATATCCGCGTGGAGAACAAGGCTGCCGTCAAGGCAAACGCCAACGTGCAGGCCGCCGTGGAGGCCGTGGCCGAGGAGCTTGGTAAATCGGGACGTATTTTGCTGCGTGAGAGTGGCACCGAGCCCGTCATTCGCGTGATGGTCGAGGCCAAGACCGAGCTGCTTTGCGAGCAGATGGTCGATCGCGTGATTGAGGTCATCATTGACGAGGGACTTGCGCCCAAGGCAGGGAAGTGAGGCAGATATGGAACAGTTGAAGATTTCGTCGCTGTGGCCCGATCTCTCGCACACCATGGCTGCGCCTCTTTTGAGCGGGGCAACTTACCCTTGGGAGGTTCTCAAGAAAATTTCCGATTTTATTCTCGAGCTGGGCGCAACGCTGCCCAAGGACGAATACGATCAGGTATCCGAGGGCGTTTGGGTCGCCAAGAGTGCCAAGGTCGCTCCTACGGCATATCTGGGCGCGCCTTGCATCATCGGTCCCGAAACCGAGGTGCGCCATTGCGCCTTCATTCGCGGCAGCGCACTGGTCGGTGCCGGTTGTGTGGTCGGTAATTCGGTCGAGCTCAAAAATTGCATCTTGTTTGACGGCGTGCAGACGCCTCACTACAACTACGTTGGCGATTCCATTTTGGGTTACCGCTCGCATATGGGTGCCGGCTCGATCACGTCCAACGTCAAGAGCGACAAGACCAACGTGAGCATCAGCGTGGACGGCGAAAAGCTGGAAACGGGTTGCCGCAAGATGGGCGCGATGCTGGCCGATTTCGTCGAGGTCGGTTGTAACAGTGTGCTCAATCCCGGCACCGTTATTGGTGCACATTCCAACGTGTACCCCACCTCGTCGGTGCGCGGTTATATCCCGCCGAACAGCATTTACAAAAAGCGTGGCGAGATTGCAGAGAAGTATTGAATAAATAAAGCAAGGGTGCGTGATGACGCGCCCTTGCTTTTGCCAATTTTTTCACAAAACACTTGCATTTGCGTATACTTTCGTGTATAATAATAATGTTCGGCGCATTTTGGCGCAACAATATAAAAATGACCGCGCGTGTCGCGGCCCAAGATAAAGAAAGGGAATGAAGCATCATGGCAGAAGGATGTACTCACGATTGTTCCACGTGCTCAAGCAACTGCTCCTCTCGTCAGCAGCCGCAGGATTTGCGCGCACCGCTCAATGAGGTCAGCAACGTCAAGCACGTCATCGGTATCGTCAGCGGTAAGGGAGGCGTCGGCAAGTCGCTCGTGACCTCCATGCTGGCGGTCAATATGCAAAGAGAGGGCTATAAGGTCGGTATTTTGGATGCCGATATTACGGGTCCCTCGATCCCCAAGGCGTTCGGTATGAACAAGCCCGTTGAGGGCGACGGTCAGTTTATGATCCCCCCCTCCACGACCACGGGCATTGATATCATGTCGGCAAATCTGTTGCTTGACGACGAGGAAAAGCCCGTCATCTGGCGCGGCTCGCTCATCGCGGGCACGGTCAAGCAGTTCTGGACGGATACCGTTTGGAACGATATCGACTATCTGTTCGTCGACTGCCCTCCCGGAACGGGCGACGTGCCGCTGACTGTGTTCCAGTCGCTGCCGCTTGACGGCATCGTCATCGTGACCAGCCCGCAGGAGCTCGTTTCGATGATCGTTGCCAAGGCAGTCAACATGGCCAAAATGATGAACGTTCCCGTGCTGGGTCTGGTCGAGAACCACAGCTACGTCAAGTGCCCCGACTGCGGCAAGGAGATCCACATCTTCGGCGAGAGCAAGATCGACGAAACGGCCGAAAAATTCGGTCTTGACGTGCTGGCCCGCATCCCGCTGGATCACAAGCTCGCCGCACTGGTCGATAAGGGCTGGATCGAAATGATGCAGAACGACTACCTTGACACGGCGACCCAGATCATTATCAACCGTACCAAGGACAAGCAGTAATTTGACGCAGGAGGTCGCTATGCCGAAATTTGCATTGCCGAAACGCAAACGCACCCGCATACTTGCTTGCATGCTCGCTGCGCTGTGCCTGATTGGCTTGCTTGGCATTTTGGCGATCGGTATCGTCAACGGCGTGGTGATGCGTGCGGCAAGTGACCGTATTCTGCCTTTGTCTGAGGCGGCAGCCTTGGCGGATATTGATTATATCCTCGTGCTTGGCGCGGGTGTCAAGGCGGACGGAACGCCGTCCGATATGCTGCACGACCGCGTGCTGACGGCCGTGAATTTGCGCACGGCAGGGCAAAGCGCACCGCTGCTCATGAGCGGCGACAACCAGCATGCCGATTACGATGAGGTGAGTGCTATGGTCGCGCTTGCGGTCGAGCTCGGCGAGATCGAGGAAACGATCCAAACGGATCGGCTGGGGCTTTCAACCTATGAGAGCGTGACGCGTGCGCGCGAGCTGTACGAGGGTAAGCGTGTCGTTATTGTGACGCAGGAGTACCATTTGTACCGCGCGCTGTATATTGCCAAGCAGTTAGGATTTGACGCGTACGGTGTGTCGGCCGACGTGCGCACCTACCGTGGTCAAGGCTTTCGCGAGCTGCGCGAGATCGCCGCACGGTGTAAGGATTTTTTGCAAGTTCAATTTGATTGATGAGCCGCCGGAGCGGCAGGAAGGAATAAAACATGAAAAAACTCAACAAGCTGAAGAATTTTGAAGGCGTCAAGGGTCCCGTCGTGACCATCGTCATGGACGGTGTGGGACTGGCTCCCGACTCCATCGCCAATGCTGTCAAGGGCGCGTATACGCCCACGCTGGATATGCTCATGGAAAAGTATCCCACCGTGTCGCTCAAGGCGCACGGTACCGCCGTGGGTCTGCCCGGTGACGACGATATGGGTAACTCGGAGGTCGGTCACAACGCGCTGGGTGCCGGTCAGGTGTTCGCGCAGGGTGCCAAGTTGGTATCCAACTCCATCGAGTCGGGTAAGATGTTCGCCTCCGACACCTGGAAGGCACTGATCGGTAACGTGAAGGAAAATAACAGCACGCTGCATTTCCTGGGTCTTTTCTCGGACGGTAACGTGCACTCGCACATCGACCACCTCAAGGCCATGCTGAAGCAGGCCAAGACCGAAGGCGTTGCTACGGTTCGCGTGCATATCCTGCTCGACGGACGTGACGTCGATCCCACCTCGGCGCTGGATTACGTGTTGCCCTTCGAGGCCTTCCTCGGCGAGCTGAACGGCAACGGCTTTGACGCGCGCATCGCGTCGGGCGGCGGTCGTATGAAGGTCACCATGGACCGCTACGAGGCAAATTGGGGCATGGTCGATACCGGTTGGAAGACGCACGTGCTGGGCGAGGGTCGTACCTTTGCATCGGCTGAGGAGGCTATCAATACCTACCGCGCCGAGAATGCCGGTATTCTTGACCAGGATCTTCCTCCCTTTGTCGTGGCTGCCGACGGCAAGCCGCTGGGCACCGTCGAGGACGGCGACAGCGTCATTTTCTTCAACTTCCGCGGCGACCGATCCATCGAGATCTCCAAGGCGTTTGACGGTGACGACAGCTTTGACGCTTTTGACCGTGTGAGAGTTCCCAACGTGCTGTACGCCGGTATGCTCGAATACGACGGCGATCTGCATATTCCGCATCGCTTCCTCGTCAACCCGCCCGAGATCACCAATACCATGTCCGAATATCTGGCCAACACGGGCGTCGCTCAGCTTGCCATTTCCGAAACGCAGAAGTACGGTCACGTTACCTATTTCTGGAACGGCAACCGCTCGGGCAAGTTCTCCGAGGAACTGGAAACCTATATTGAGATCCCGTCCGACGTTGTGCCCTTTGAGCAGCGTCCCTGGATGAAGTGTGCCGAGATCACCGACACGCTCATTGATTGCCTTGAGAGCGGCAAGTATCGCTACCTGCGCGTCAATTTCCCCAACGGTGACATGGTCGGTCACACCGGCTCGCTGCTGGCAACGCGTTGCTCGATGGAGGCGCTTGATCTTCAGCTCGCGCGCATTCTGCCCGTCATTGATAAGCTGGGCGGTGTGGCACTCATCACGGCTGACCACGGCAACGCCGACGAGATGTTTGAGGTCGATAAAAAGACGGGCGCGCCCAAGCTGGATAAGGCAGGCAACATGACGCCCAAGACCTCGCACACGCTCAACCGCGTGCCCTGCATTCTGTACAACAACGTCTGCGCCGACGCTTATACCGTCAAGGCGGACGAGGGTCAGTTCGGTCTGTCCAACGTGGCTGCCACTATGGTCAACCTCATGGGCTACGAGGCACCCGATATGTGGGACGAGTCGATTATTGAAGTGAAGTAAAAAATAAGGGGGAAACCACAAGTGAGGTTTCCCCCTTGAAATTTTTTCGAAAAATTTTCAAAAACCCATTGACAAAGTGATATCATTATGATATCATAATAACGAGGAGGCGACAAAGTCGCCGAGAAAGGAGAACATACTATGAATGAAATCGTATTAAAGGGTAAAAAGAACGGTATGCTAGTGTTGCTTGGTTAATCACGGGGTTCGTCTTAAATCGAATGTCGAATCCCCACTGACGCAA
>JAZQMI010000027.1:0-8750 GCA_045543375.1 Eubacteriales bacterium
ATTGGGAATAACAGAAAAGTTTGTAGGGCGGCGCCTTGGTGCCACCGTATAAAAAGCCTTTATCACAAATAGCGGCGGGAGCAAGCCCCCGCCCTACGGAGAGCATTTCTCTCCATCAAATGCCAATTTGCCAAGAAAGAGAGGCGACCGAAATGCCTGACAACCGAATAACGGCCATGGTCGCCATGAGCGGCGGCGTGGACAGCGCCGTTTGCGCGCTGCTGATGAAGCAATCGGGCTTTGACGTCACGGGTGTGACCATGAGGCTGTACTGTGACGGCGAGCCCTTCCCCGTGCGCGATGGCGAGGGCGATGAGACGCCCGACATCCGCGACGCGCGCGCCGTGGCGGCATCTCTTGGCGTGCCGCATCTGGTCGCGCACCTCGAACACACCTTTTGCCGCGAGGTCGTGGACGATTTCGTCCGCGCCTATCAAAGTGGGCAGACGCCCAACCCCTGCGTGGTATGCAACAAGCGCATCAAATTCGGCGCGCTGGCCGATTTTGCGACCGAGCACGGCTTGTCCGCGATCGCCACGGGTCACTACGCCCGTATTGAGCGCGATGCGAACGGCGCGAGCATCATCAAGACCGCCGTGGACGCGACCAAGGATCAAAGCTATATGCTGTGGTCGCTCTCGCAGGCCGTGCTCCGCCGCGTCCATTTGCCCTTGGGCGGCATGCGCAAGGACGAGGTGCGCGAGCTTGCCGCCGCGCACGGCTTTGCCAGTGCCGAGCGCAAGGATTCGCAGGATATTTGCTTTTTGCCAAACGGCAATTATGTCGATTTCATTCGCCGCTACGCGCCCTATACGCCCGTGTCGGGACATTTCGTGGATACCGACGGACACGTTTTGGGCAGTCACACCGACCTGCTTCCCTACACCGTCGGACAGCGCAAAGGGCTTGGCATCGCACTGGGGCGTCCCATGTACGTCTGCCGCAAGGACGCCACCACGGGCGACGTGCTGCTTTGCGACAATGACGCGCTGTTCTCGCGCGTCCTGACCGCCCATTCAATCAACTGGATCTCGGGCAAAGCCCTCGCCGCACCGCTTCGCGTGCGTGCCAAGGTACGCTACGCCCACACCGCCGCCTCTGCCACTGTTTGGCAGACAGACGAGGACCGCATCCGCGTCGAGTTCGACGAGCCGCAACGCGCCATCGCGCCGGGACAGTCGGTCGTGCTATATGGCGATGAGGTGCTGTTGGGTGGGGGAATTATTGAATAAGAATACGAGGGGGAACTTTTTGAAAAAAGTTCCCCCCCATCCCCCTTCAAAAACTTATCAAAATAAAAAAGGAACCGTTTCGGTGTTGGGCGGTTCCTTTTCGTTTTTATTCTTGCAGCTCGGAGCGACTTGCTTTAGGTTTTTTGAAGATCAAAAACAAAAACAAGGCACAAAGCGGGACGGACAGGATGAGCCCCAGCAACATCGAGCCTACAAGGCAAGCAAAAAAGCCTCCGATCGCCAGTCCAATCTTATGTTTGATGGCACCGCAGATCGCAGGGATCGCTCCAACGACGGCACCGCTTAAAATAGAGCCGATGAGAGCACCCAATACAAATTCATTCATAAAATATTCCTCCTGAAAATAAAAAAGTGCGTACAACCGAAGCCGTACGCACCGAAAAACGCAAACTCCGATTGTCGCCAAACAAATTTAAATAGAATCAGAGTATCTCTGCCATACCATTTAAGTGGAATTTGCGTTTTTACCAAATCGTAAAAACAGTATGGCAGAAAAAGGGTATATTTATCCCATAAAGAAAAAGATACCGCTAATTCTATCTATTAAATTTGTTTGGCACAATCAGTATACCACACAAATTTCGATTTGTAAATAGTTTTTTCAACAAAACAAAATTCTCACGCTCACCACGGCCAACCAAATCAACCACGCGGCGTGGCAAAGCAGCACGATGCCTGCCATGCGGCAAAGGCGGATATAGCAAATGGCGGTCAGAATGCAAAGCGTGAGCACGCCGAGCAGCACCAGCGTGGCAAGCCAGATATGCCCTGCCGCAAAAAAGAGCGGATACCAGACGTATCCCAAAAAGATCATGGTCAAAAACAGCATACCGCCGCGATAGATCTCGGCGCGCCCGACCGGCGAGAGCTCGCGTGCGAGCACCAGCGTCGCGGCAAACGACGCGCCGAGCAGCCCGTACCAGATCATCCAAAACAAACTCATCAGCGGTGTCGGCGGGAGAACGTCGCCAAGATGCACCATCATACCGTGCGCATACGGGCTGCCGCTTACAAATCTCACGACCGCACCCGCCGCCATGAGCACGCCCGCCCCCGTCAAGAGTGCCGACACGGGGCAATGAAATACCAAGCGCCGCACCCGCCGTTCGACGCTTGACCGCATCGTTTTCAAAGACATATATGTAGCCCCCCTTCTCGCTTTACTGTATGAGAAGGTGGGCGTTTTTATTACGACGGCAGCGCGTACCGCTCGTCCAGCACGTATACGCGGTGCGGCAGCGAGCGCTTGATGCGGATAAAACCCATTTTGCTCTTGTTTTCGGGCAGCGTTTCGGCGTCGGCGAGCACGCCGCGTGCCGTGTCGTATTCGCGCATAACGTGACAGTTGCAATAGCCGCGCGGCTCGGTTCCTTGCACGAAATAGCCCTCGACACAGCGGTCACCGCGCACGTCGTGTCGGCAGGCGTCGGTCGGGCAAAGCCCCGAATCCTGACAGTAGCTGACCTTGATGATGCCGGGCGCGAGCTTGAAATTCTTTTTTGCCGTGCCCGCGCGGACGCTCGGCGCGACCACGTCCGTCATGACGTCGTGCCAGATGCGCACGGCCGGATTGCCCTTGACGTCCGAGAGTGGCTTGGGATAGTCAAAGCCGTACCACACGCCTGCCAGATATTCGGGCGTGTAGCCGATGAAATAGCGGTCGCAATCGGCGTTTGACGTACCCGTTTTGCCCGCTACGGCGACCTTGCCGCCCAGCAGCCCGGCTCCCTTGCCCGTGCCCTGCGTGACCACCGTTTCCAGCAGCTTGGTCATGATGCACGCATTTTGCTCGCTGACGGCGTAATTGCCTTGCGCCGTATGGGAAAGCAGCACCTTGCCGTCGGGCGCGACGACGCGAAAATAGGAGTGCGGCTGCATATAGATGCCGCCGTTGGCAAGGGCACTATACCCCGCCGTCAGCTCGCGCAGCGTCACGCCGTAGTTCATCTGCCCCAGCGCCAACGCCGCCTCGCCGCGGTCGCTCAATACGCGACCGTCCTCAAGCGTTCTCGTATCGATCAAGTGCTCCATGCCCAGCGTATCGTGCAAAAAGTCGAACGAGCGGTCGATGCCCACCTCGTCCAGCACGCGCACCGCCACCGTGTTGACCGAATGCGAAACGGCGTAGCGCACGTCGGTCAGCCCGCGATAAACACGATTGGCATTCTTGGGCCAGGCGACCGTATTTTTGCCACTCTTGCCCTTATGAAACGTGACGGGGACGTCGTCAAACACGCTTGCCCAGGTGATCTTTCCCTGCTCCAGCGCGGGCGCATAGACCGAAAGTGGCTTGATGGCCGAGGCGGCGGGGCGCAGCGTGCCCGTCGCGTGGCTTTGCAGTCGGTTGCCCGTTTTCTCACCGACCGCCCCCACGACGCCCAAAATGTCGCCCGTGGCAGGATGAATGACGATCATGCCGCTCTGCGCGCGCTCGCCGCCCGCATGCACGGGAAAATTGGACACCTTTTCATAATACTGCTCCAGCTCGCGCTGAACGCGCACGTCCACGGCCGTCTCGATGGTCAAGCCTCCGTTCCAAAGTAGCCGGTTGGCGTACTCGCGCGTATATCCGTATTCGGCGCACAGATCGCGAATAACGTCCTCGACCACCATGTCCACGTACCACGAATAGACGGGATTTTTCGTGCGCGTTTGCTCGACGATTTGCAGCGGCTCGTCGATCGCCTCGCGGTAGGTCTGCTCGTCCAGATACCCCTGCGAGAGCATTTCACCGAGAATAACGTTGCGCCGCGCCGTCGTGTGCTCGGCAAAGCGCACGGGGTCAAAGTAGGACGGATTTTGCGTGATGCCCGCAATGGCAGCGCATTCCGCCACACTCAGCTCGCTCACGCGCTTGCCGAAAAAGCGGTCGGCCGCCGCGCCCACGCCGTAGCAGCCCTGCGAGAGGTTGATGATGTTAAGATATCTCTCCATGATCTCCTCTTTGGTACTGCGGTTTTCAAGGTCATTGGCCCATACCATCTCCTGCAGCTTGCGGTGCAACGAGTAGTCGTTGTGCCCCGTCACGTTTTTGACGAGCTGCTGCGTGATGGTAGACGCGCCGAAGCGTCCGTCGCCGCGCAGAACATAGTTGAGTGCCGCCTCACCCGTGCGAAGAAAATCCACGCCGTGATGCTGCCAAAAGCGTTTATCCTCAATGGCAACGAAGGCGTCCACCAACGCGCGGGGCAGCTCGGCGTAGGTGACGGGAATAAAATGCACGCCGCCGTCAAGCACGCTGTCCTCCAGCTCAACGCGCGTCCCCTCTCTTGCCTCGCGGTCGGAAAAATCGTAATAATACACGTGCGACGCGCCCGCCATGACGGGCGGCTCGTAGCTCGCCTCGTCCAGCGTCGGCTGCACGGTCGTGCTCAGGTACCACGCCACCAGAATGCCGCCGAGCGCGATGATCGCAAAGGTCACGCTGATGATAAACAGCAGCGCGTGAAAAATTCGCTCGCCGCGCGAGTGTTTTGGTGCTCGCACGGCCGTCTTTTGTGTGCTCATGCCATTCTCTCCTTATTTGCAATCTTACACCACTATTTTGGCACATAGCATACACAATAAAGCGTAGCAGTTTTTGTAATTGCAGGCGCACATTGGCATAAAAAGCCCCGACAGCTTCAAGTCTGTCGGGGTTGCTTTATTGTTTGCAGGCGATCAAATCAAGATAATCGTTTGCCTCTTTTAAAATGTTTTTGGTATCCTCAAAGGAAAGCAGTTCAAGCGCCCTGTCAAAAGGAATGAACGCCGCCTCGGCGACCTCGGTGGGTTGGCATACGATAGCGCCTTTCGCACATACGGCGAGAAAATATACCGATCTCTTGGTGACATTTATCTTATTAGGAAACGGATATTCGATTTGACGACGAAAGCCGTCTACGATATCCGCTTCAAGGTTGGTCTCCTCTTTCAGCTCGCGCACAGCCGTCTCGTATTCGGTCTCATCGCCCTCTACGTGCCCTTTGGGAAAGCCGTATTCTCCATTTACGGAGCGAATAATCAAATACAAGCGCTTACTTTGAAGCTCCTTATATACGACAAAGCCGCAGGATTTCTCGTATGTCATTTTATTTCCCCGTCGAGCCAAAGCCGCCCGCGCCGCGTGCGGTGTCGTCAAGCTCATCGGACAGATGGAACTGTGCCGTCAGATAAGGGGTGATAACCATTTGCGCGACGCGGTCGCCATGCTTGACCACGCGTGCCTCGCCGCTGTGGTTGTGCAGCGACACGCGCACCTCGCCGCGATAGTCGCAATCAACCACACCGACCTTGTTGGCCGGTGCCAGACCGCTCTTGGTGGCAAGACCGCTGCGGGCGTAGATCAGCCCCGCAAAGCCCACGGGCAGCTCCATGGCCCAGCCCGTCGGGATCATGACCGTCTGCCCTGCCCCGATGGTGACCTCGCCCTCCTCAAGGCATGCGTAAAGATCGCATCCTGCGGCAAATTCCGAGCCGTAGCTTGGCTCATGCGCACCCTCGCGCAGCTTTTTGATACGAACGTCTGCTTTCATGCTTGAACCTCCGTTTTGATTCATTCTACCGTCTATTATAGCGTGCATCTCGTCGTTTGTCAAGTGCGAGAAAAGCCCTGCCGCAAGGCAAGGCTTTTCTGCTTTTTATCTTCTGCGCTGATCAAAGGCGGGATTGTAGCCGTAGATGTTCTTTTGATCGGCACGATCCTGCACGCGGCGCAGGCTGTCCGCAAATCTCTGATAGTGCACGACCTCGCGTTCGCGCAGGAATTTGATGACGTCACGCACGTCGGGATCGTCGGTCAGACGCAAAATGTTGTCGTAGGTCACGCGCGCCTTTTGCTCGGCGGCCAGATCCTCGTTCAGATCGGCAATGGGATCGCCCTTGACGCCCACGTATTTCATGTCGTTCGGTACGCCCGCAGCCGACACGGGATAGACGCCCGTGGTGTGGTCGACGAAATAGGGCGCAAACGGCGTATCCATGATATGGCTGTCGCTGATGTTGCGCGTCAGTTGATGAATGATGGTCGATACCATCTCAAGATGCGCCAGCTCCTCGGTACCGATATCCGTCAGCATTCCCACGACGTCGCCGTCAGGCATGGAATAACGCTGGTGAAGATAGCGCATCGAGGCACTCATCTCACCGTCGGGACCGCCGACCTGGCTGATGATCATGGACGCCAGCGACGGATCGGGATTCTTGATATGAACCGGATATTGCAGCTTTTTCTCATAAATCCACATACTCGCTTACCCCCTTACCCTTTGCGCCCCGTGCCGTTGCCGGGAAAATCGGGACTCCAGGGCCATGGCGTGCTGACCCAATCCCAGTAGTGCTCCGTTTTGCCGCCTTGTCCGGTCAAAGGACCACACTCACGCTCATATTCCTTGGCAACTGCGCAGCGCTGCTCAACCAGTTGGCGGTACAGCGCCAGTGCCTCGCAGCAATCGGGATAGGCGTCAAGATACAACACCGTTTCCTGAATGGCGAAGTCCAGCTTTTGCAGCTTGTTCATCAGCGCATTGCACTCGCTCTTGACGCATGAGTTGACCGCTCTTGCATCGCTTCCCGCGCCACAGCCACAACCGTTAGTGATGCGTCTGATCTCGCGCGTGTTGACGCCCGCTCGCTGCTGCGAGCAGCCGCAGCCCTTGTCTTCGCGTCTGTGCTCTCTTTCGTTCACATCGGCACGCGATTGCGAGCAGCCGCAGCCATCTCGCTCACCGTAGCGCTCGCCATAGCGTGCGTCGTTGCCGCACCCGAACAAGCGGCAGATACCGCAATCGTTATCGTTACCGTTGCCCGTCCGACGGCAGCCTCCATCTTGTCGGCACGTCCCCGTACCGCGACCTGCACGGCCGCAGCCGATATATCCGTTATTTCTCTCGCCCACGGCAATCGACCTCCTTTCCGTCACCGTAAAACGGCTTATCAAGCGATGCGAACATGGTGCCCCGGTACAGCGCAACGTCCGTATCGTATACCTCGTCAAACGCCTGCAAGGGCGCGTAGACCGCTGCCAGCACCGTGTTTTCCACACCGAAGCCGCACACACGGGCGTTCTCGTTATAGGCACAACGACACCGACCGCATCCGCCGCGTTCCATGCGAGCATCCACGTAGCCCCGCGTGTCAGGCAAAGCGCCGTACTCCCGCACCTCGGAACGCTCGCCGTCGCAATCGCAATCCGTTTTCAGAATGCGCGAAAGCACCGCGTCGTCGACGCACCCGCACGGCGTCATATTCTGCTTTTCCATTTGATGATTTCCTCCCTTCAAGGCGGTATGCCGCCTCAATATAAGATATGCACAAGGGTCGAAAAATGTCAAAGCAAGACGACAAACATAAAAAAACGGGAAAAGCTTTTTGCAAAGCTTTTCCCGTTTGCGGATTTGAATTATTCAGCCTGAGCGGCAGGCACGAACTCAGTGTCAAGCACCGCTTGTGCATCCTCATCCTCGGCGTCGGCCTTCTGGACCTGAACGCCGCGGTAGCAAGCCAGACCCGTACCTGCGGGAATGAGCTTACCGATGATGACGTTCTCCTTCAGACCGCACAGATTATCGACCTTACCGCAGATAGCGGCCTCGGTGAGCACCTTGGTGGTCTCCTGGAAGGATGCGGCGGACATGAACGAGGTGGTCTGCAGCGAAGCCTTGGTAATACCAAGCAGCACGGGGCTACCGACGGCGGGCTTAAGTGCATCCTCACCGGCGTTGACGCGTGCCATAACGGCCTCGTTGGCTTCCTCAAGCTCAAGGATATCAACCAGAGCGCCCTGAAGCAGATCGGTGTCACCGTTGTCCTCGATGCGAACCTTACGCGTCATCTGACGTGCAATGATCTCGATGTGCTTATCGTTAACGTCACAAGACTGCGAACGGTAAACGCGCTGGATCTCCTTGATAACGTACTCGTAAACGGCGTTCAGGCCGAGAATACGCATGATGTCGGCAGGAGCCTTGTTACCGTCGGTCAGACCCTGACCGCGAACCACGTGCTCGCCGTCAAGAATAGCCAGACGCATGCCGTAAGGAATGACGTACTTGACCAGCTCGCCCGTTTCCTCGGAGTGAATGTGGACCTCGTTGACGCCTGCGACCTCACCCACCTGAATGTGAGCAACACCCGAATGCTCGGTCATGATGGCCGGCTTCTTGGGCTGACGAGCCTCGAACAGCTCCTCGACACGAGGCAGACCCTGGGTAATATCCGAGCCTGCGACACCGCCCGAGTGGAAGGTTCTCATGGTCAACTGCGTACCGGGCTCACCGATGGACTGTGCAGCAATGATACCGACGGCCTCACCGACGTTGACGGGCAAGCCCGACGCCAGGTCAGCACCGTAGCAGCGTGCGCAGATACCGTCCTTGGCGTGGCACTGGATAACGGTGCGGATATACACCTTATCGATGCCTGCCTTGACGATTGCCTTAGCCTGCTCCTCGGAGATCATCTCGTCGTCGCCGACGATGACCTCACCGCTGGCGGGATCGACCACGGCACCGATGGTAT
>JAZQMI010000028.1:0-5101 GCA_045543375.1 Eubacteriales bacterium
CTTGACGCGGCGGTAGGGTGCCTCGATGAAGCCGTAATCGCTGATGCGGGCGTAGGTGGTCAGATACGAGATCAGACCGATGTTGGGACCTTCAGGCGTATCGATGGGACACATACGACCGTAGTGGGTGTAGTGAACGTCACGGACGTCGAAGGAAGCGCGGTCACGGGAAAGACCGCCGGGACCTAGTGCCGACAGACGGCGCTTGTGCGTCAGCTCGGCCAGCGGGTTGTTCTGGTCCATGAACTGGGAAAGCTGCGACGAGCCGAAGAACTCGCGCACGGCCGTGGTCACGGGACGAATATTGATGAGCGCCTGAGGCGTCAGCTTTTCGTTATCCTGCGTGGTCATGCGCTCCTTGACGATCTTGTCCATACGGGCAAAGCCGATGCGCAGTGCATTCTGGAGCTGCTCGCCGACCGAACGGATGCGGCGGTTGCCCAGGTGGTCGATGTCGTCAAAGCTGCCGACGTCGTGCATCAGACCGATCATATAACTAATGGAAGCGAAAATGTCGTCCTTGGTGATGTGCTTGGGGCAAAGCTCGGCAATGCGTGCCTTGGCCATCGCCTTGATGGCATCCACGTCACCGGCGCACTCCTGCATGATCTCCAGCATGACGGCGGTACGAACCTTTTCGTTGACGCCGCAATCCTTCAGATCAAAGCCCAGCAGATGCTCGGGCTCGATGGTGCCGTTGGACAGCACCTTGACCTTGTCGCCGTTGTCCAGTGCAACGACAACCTCGTTGACGGCTGCATACTGCACCTGCAGCGCCATGTCGGGCGTCAATACCGTACCTGCCTCGAACAGAACTTCACCCGTGATGGGGCTGATGACGTCCTCGGCCAGGCGGCGGTTGGCGATACGGGGACCGATCGCCATCTTCTTATCAAAGCGGAAACGACCCACGGGAGCGATGTCGTATCTCTTGGGATCGAAGAAGTAGTTGTTGATCAGCGTGCGAGCCGATTCCTCAATGGCAGGCTCACCGGGACGGAGCTTTTTGTAGATCTCCTTGAGCGCCTCAACGCCGATCGTCGAATGGTCACGGTCTGCGATCGCCTCGCTCTCGTCCTTTTCCAACGTAACGACCAGATGGTCGTCCTCGCCGAACATGGCGAAAATATCCTCACGGCTCTCCACGCCCAGTGCGCGGATGAACATCGTCAGAGGAAGCTTTCTGTTTTTATCGATACGGACGTACATGACGCCGTTGATATCGGTTTCATATTCCAACCATGCGCCACGATACGGGATGATCTGGGTCGCATAGGTGCGCTTACCCGACTTATCAATGTCGGAAGCATAGTACATACCGGGAGAACGGATGATCTGGGAAACGATGACACGCTCGGCACCGTTGATGACAAAGGTACCCGTTTCGGTCATGATGGGGAATTCACCCATGAAAATATCGGTCTGCTTGACCTCACCCGTCTGCTTGTTGGTCAAGCGGACGTTGACCTTCAAAGGGGCTGCATAGTTGGCGTCGCGCGCCTTGCATTCCTCGATGGAATACTTGGGCTTGGCATCCAGCGAATAGTCGATGAAATCGATCTGCAGATTGCCCGAATAGTCGGTGATGGGAGAAACATCACGCAACACCTCGCCAAGGCCCTGCTTGACGAACCAGTCAAACGACTTGGTTTGGATCTCGACCAGATTGGGCAGCTCCAGCGTGTTGCCCGACTTGGAGAAGCTCATACGAACGTTCTGACCAAGCTTGTGCTCTTTTACGTTAATCATTTAGTTCAATCACTCCATTCAAAGTAATTCCGGCCTGCCCGTTTGAACTCTTTTTTTGAAAAAGTTACAGAAATTTTAAAAATTATCCCGTATTTTTTTACAATTTCCGCAATGTCAAAACGACGAAATTTTCCTTGTGCAGAAAGGATTTTTTTCGCATTTTAACCAATTCAACCCGAGATCAGGCGATTGTAGTGCAGTTTACAATTATAGCACAGCGCCCTCTCTCTGTCAAGTGTTTTTCTCAAATTTTTCTTGAAAAATCTGCTTTTTCATCATATTTGTCAAAAAAGTCCTGTTTCGCGCCAGCTCGGCGAAAAACGTGATGTGAAAATTTTGACTTTTTTTCAAAAAAGACTTGATTTTTTCAAAAAGGCGTGGTATAATGTCACGGTATATGAGAAAATCCGCGTGCGAACCCTCTCAGTCGTGGGCGGAAAGTCATCAATATTTTGAATTTGAGAAAGGGAGGTGTACGATTTGGCAAACATCAAATCTGCGAAGAAGCGCGTAAAGGTCATCGCTGTGAAGACCATGCGTAACAAGGCTGTCAAGACGCAGCTCAAGACCGAGATCAAGAAGTACGAGGCCGCTCTGGCATCGGGCGATCTGGCTGCTGCTCAGGCAACCTACAAGAACGCCGTCAAGAAGCTTGACCAGGCTGCTGCTTACGGCATCATTCACAAGAATGAAGACGCTCACAAGAAGAGCCAGTTCACCAAGAAGCTCAACGAGCTTGCTTGACCATCTGATAGAGAAAGCCGACGGTTCTGTGGAACCGTCGCCTTTCTCTTTTTTTTACCTTAGCTCTTGCTTTTTGGCTATGGATATGCTATACTATCAGTAACGTGAACATTCACTTTCAAACCATCACGGAAAGGACACGATATAAAATGAAGTATTATGCAGAACTCAAGGGTGGAAATATCGTCATTGACTTTCAGAAAGCCGTCATACACGCACTGGAATGCAGTGGAAAAAACATTCTTGCTGCGCCTACCCCTCTGTTTACCGTTGGGCTTCGTACCGGTGACGGTCATCTGATGTGCGTCAAGGCTACGGACGCATGTCAGTACATGGCCACGGAGGACGCCGTGACGTATTCCTGCTTTCCTACGCTCAAGATAAACGTTACGCTCCGCCTGCGCTGTGAGCAAGACGCGCTGCTCTGGGGCATCGACATTGCCAACCACTCCGACATGCTCCTTGAATGGATCGACTGTCCTGTCGTTGACCTCAAGCCGCTCGCCAAAAACGGCGGTGCGGGCGAGCTGCTCTTCCCCTACAACGAGGGTGCGCTGATCGACGATCTGAATAAGCGTCCCTCTTGGCTCAGCCCCCGCAACATCGAATACCCCTCGATGGGCTCTTTCTGCATTTTCCCCAACATGCTCTGCTCGCAGTTCATGGCATACATGTGCGAAGGTCACGGACTTTACATGGGCGCACACGACGCATCGCGCGGCGTCAAGGGTCTTGACTACACGCCCGTGGACGGTAACACAAGATTGCATATGCGTCTGTATTGCGGCGTGAACTTCGGTGAGAGTTGGACGTGCCCCTTCCCCATCGTCTGGAAGTTCTTTGACGGTAGTTGGGAGGACGCAGCCGACATCTACCGCACCTGGTTCGAGGCCAATCTGCCCCGCAACGTCAAAAAGATCGCCGACAACGACATGCTCCCCGATTGGTACGCGGATGCGCCCCTCGTCGTCACTTACCCCGTGCGCGGCATTCACGACATGGACAAGATGGACGCAAACGCCCTCTTCCCCTACATGAATGCGCTGCCTCGCATCGAGGATATTGCCAACCGCGTAAAATCTCGCCTGCTCGTGCTGCTCATGCACTGGGAGGGCACCGCTCCCTGGGCTCCCCCCTACGTCTGGCCGCCCTACGGCGGTGTCGAGGGCTTTGATGCCTTCAAGGACGCTCTGCACGACAAGGGACATCTGCTCGGCGTTTACTGCTCGGGCTTTGGCTACACGCTGCAAAGCAACCTCAACGAGTATAATATGGAAAAGGAATGCGCCGAGCGCGGACTTGAGGCCGGCATGTGTGCAGGTCCCGACGGCAAGGTTGCCATCAGCCGCATCTGTACGGGTCAGCGCAAGGGCTACGACATCTGCCCTGCATCCGAGGTCGGCCGCGAGATCCTCAAGGAGGCTTATATGCCGCTGTTCGAGAGCGGCGTGGACTACTCCCAGATCCTTGACCAGAACCACGGCGGCGGTCAGTATTTCTGTTACAGCGCCGAGCACGGTCACGCGCCCGCCCCCGGCCCTTGGATGACCGAGAACATGCAGGATCTCCTCACCGACTGGAACGGCGTAGCAGGCAAAATGCTGCTGGGCTGCGAGAGTGCCGCAGCTGAGCCGTTTATCGGCAATCTGCTGTTCAGCGACAACCGCTTTGAGCTGTCCTGGCTGCTTGGTCGTCCCGTACCCATGTACGCTTACATCTATCACGAATACCTGCGCAACTTTATGGGCAACCAGGTATGCTGCCCCTTCCCCGAAACGCTTGATACGCTGCGTCACCGCATGGCCTATTCGTTCGCGGCAGGTGACTGCATGACGGTCGCACTCATGCCCGACGGCGGTCTGTATCCCAACTGGGGCGGCCGCGACTTCTCGTGTCCTCCCGACTACGATAAGACCATGACCTTTGCCGCCAACATGCAAGCCTTCTACGCAGAGCAGGCCAAGCCCTATCTGTACAACGGCCGCATGGTGAAATCCTGCGAATTTACCGTGACGAGCGCGCCGACCTACAACGACGCCCGCGCCACCTTCCCGCCCGTATTCCACTCGGCGTGGGAGGCAGACGGCAAGCGCGTGCAGGTCTTCGTCAACCCCAACGACGAGGCCGTGACGCTGCGCATGAACGGAAGCGACGTCACCGTCGGCGCCATGGACGCCGTTCTGGTCAATCTTTAATACCCCAAGCAGCCCCGACCGGGATAGGTCAGGGCTGCTTTTTTGACTATTTTCGTGCATCGCCTTGATTTTTCATTTTTTGTATGCTACAATGGTGACAACAATCCTTTGAAAGGACGCTTTGCCATGATCTACCAAACCAAAAACGGCGGCTCGCTACATCTTGATTTCGAGCGTGCACGCATCACCGCCCTACGTTATGCAGGCCATAATATTCTGGCCGATGAAATGCCTCTCTTTTCGCTACGGCTGCTGGCTTCCGACGGCACGATGAAGGTGCTGACCGCCGCCGATGCGACCGTCTGCACGCTGACCGAGCTCGGCGCGACCTACGCGGGCTTTGCCCTCGATCTTTCGGTCAACGTCACCTTGAAGACAGAGGGGGACGATCTTGTCTGGGGCATCTCGGTGAA
>JAZQMI010000029.1:0-3433 GCA_045543375.1 Eubacteriales bacterium
TTCCATGGGGCCCCCACCCCATTTGTTAGCGGCGGAGTTCAGGCAGATGGGAATATGCCGTTTTGTTTATTCGCCGAGCGAGATATTTCGAGCTCGCGAGGCGCGGTACTCATCAACGCCAAGCACGATGAACCAAGCCCATCTTGGAGGCCGCCGCCGACAAGATGGAGGCCTTTTCGATAGCAACCCCTTTGAGCCTCGCGTGAAAGCGAGGCGAACGCCGCGCTGCAAAGCAGCGCCACGCAGGGTCGAGGGGCGCAGCCCCCGTTCCCTTTCTTTCGCCATTTCTTTGTGGAACGACAAAGAAATGGCACACAAGCCCAACAGCGACCGCGCGAAGCTGTGGTCGCGTAAAAAGGACGCCATTCTTCATATCCTTTGCCCTGCACACGAGCATCGCGTACACGGCAAACGATATGAAAACATCAATCTTTCCAAAAGAAAGGAAAAAATCTATGAATATCCTCGTCGTAGGCGGTGGCGGCCGCGAGCACGCCATCATCAAAAAGATCAAGCAAAACAGCGCGGTCAAGACCATCTTCTGCCTCCCCGGCAACGGCGGCATCGCAGCCGATGCGACGTGCGTTCCCATCGGCGCGACCGATATCGAGAATATCGTCAAGTTCGCTGTGGAAAACGCCATTGACTACGCCATCGTCGCGCCCGACGACCCGCTTGTGCTCGGTTGCGTGGACGCGCTCAGCGAAAAAGGCATCCCCTGCTTCGGCCCCCGCGCTTGCGCGGCGATCATCGAGGGCAGCAAGGTCTTTTCCAAAAATCTCATGAAAAAATACAACATTCCCACGGCGGCCTACGAGGTGTTTGACGACATGGACAAGGCGCTCGCTTACATCGAGACCGCGCCCGTTCCCACCGTCATCAAGGCGGACGGATTGGCGCTGGGTAAGGGCGTCATCATGGCGCAGACGCGCGACGAGGCAGGCGACGCCGTCGTTTCCATGATGCGCGACAAGCAGTTCGGCATGAGCGGCGACCACATCGTGGTTGAAGAATTTCTGACCGGCCCCGAGGTTTCCGTTCTGGCGTTTACCGACGGCAAGGTGGTCAAGCCCATGGTTTCGTCCATGGATCACAAGAGAATTGGCGACGGCGACACGGGTCTGAACACGGGCGGCATGGGCACCATTGCCCCCAACCCCTGCTACACGCCCGAGATCGCCGAGGAGTGCATGCGCACCATTTTCCGTCCGACCATTGACGCCATGAACGCCGAGGGCAGAACCTTTACGGGTTGTCTGTATTTCGGTCTGATGCTCACGCCAAACGGCCCCAAGGTTATTGAGTACAACTGCCGCTTCGGCGACCCCGAAACGCAGGTGGTGCTCCCCTTGCTTGAGAGCGATCTGCTCACCGTCATGCAAGCAACCACCAACGGAACTCTTGCCCAGACCGAGGTGAAATTCTCGAACGGTGCGGCGGCCTGTGTCATCATGGCTTCGGGCGGCTACCCCGGCTCGTACGAAAAGGGCAAGAAAATGACCGTTCCGCACGAGCTTTCCGACCACGTCATCGTGGCGGGTGCCAAGCTCGATGGTAACGATCTTGTGACAAACGGAGGTCGCGTGCTTGGCGTTGTGGAAACGGCCGACACGCTGCAAAAGGCGCTTGCCAAGGCGTATGAGGACGTCGAAAAGATTGATTTTGAAGGTGCATATTACCGCCGCGATATCGGTGCCCGCGCACTGGCGGCTATGGAGGAATAACATTTATGGTTTACAGAATTTTTGTTGAAAAGAAAGAGGAGCTTGCCCACGAGGCTCACGCGCTGCTCTCGGACGCACGCACACTGCTTGGTATTACGGCACTGCAAAACGTCCGCCTTTACAACCGTTACGACGCCGAGAACATCACAAAGGAGCTGTTCGACTACGCCGTTGGTACGGTCTTCTCCGAGCCCCAGCTCGATCTGACCTCGGACGAGGTTACGGCCACAGACGCCGACGTGCTGTTCGCCGTGGAATACCTGCCCGGTCAGTTTGACCAGCGCGCCGACTCGGCTGCCCAGTGCATTCAGATCATCTCGCAGGGAGAGCGCCCCACCATCCGCACCGCACGCGTCTACGCGCTGTACGGCAAGCTGACTGACGCCGAGATCGCCGAGATCAAAAAGTACGTCATCAACCCCGTCGAATCTCGCGAGGCGACCATGGAAAAGCCCGAAACGCTCTCTGTGGAGTACGCCATTCCCGAAACGGTCAAGACGGTCGAGGGCTTCATCTCGATGGACGAGAAAGCCCTTGCCGAGCTGCTTGACACGCTGGGACTTGCCATGGATCTGGACGATCTGAAGTTTTTGCAGGCTTATTTTGCAGGTGAGGAAAAGAGAGATCCCACCATCACCGAGATCCGCGTGGTCGACACCTACTGGTCTGACCACTGCCGTCATACCACCTTCTCGACGCACATCGACAACGTCAAGATCGACGATTCCGTTGTCGCTGCTGCATACAAGCGTTATCTTGACGCCCGCGTTGAGGTCTACGGCGAGGAAAAGGCAGCCAAGCGTCCCCAGACGCTCATGGACATTGCGACCATCGCCGTCAAGACGCTCAAAAAGCGAGGCGCTCTGCCCGAGCTTGACGAGTCGGAGGAGATCAACGCTTGCTCCATTCACGTCACGGCAAATGTGAACGGCGAGGAGCAGGACTGGCTGCTCATGTTCAAAAACGAAACGCACAACCACCCGACCGAGATCGAGCCCTTTGGCGGCGCGGCTACCTGTATCGGCGGTTGTATCCGCGACCCGCTGTCGGGTCGTGCTTACGTCCATCAGGCCATGCGCGTAACGGGCGCGGGTGATCCCACGCGTCCTTTGTCCGAAACGCTGTCCGGCAAGCTGCCCCAGAGAAAGCTGTGCCAGACGGCCGCCGCGGGATATTCGTCCTACGGCAACCAGATCGGTCTTGCCACGGGACACGTCGCCGAGGTCTACCACGACGGCTACATGGCAAAAAGACTGGAGTGCGGTGCGGTCGTCGCTGCCGCTCCCTCCACCAACGTGCGCCGCGGGCGCCCCGCCCCCGGTGACGTCATCATTTTGCTGGGCGGTCGCACGGGTCGCGACGGTATCGGCGGTGCTACCGGCTCGTCCAAGAGCCACAACCTCAAGTCGCTGACCACCATGGCATCCGAGGTTCAGAAGGGTAACGCCCCCGAGGAGCGAAAAATTCAGCGACTGTTCCGCAACCCCGACGTCACACGCCTCATTAAACGCTGCAACGACTTCGGCGCAGGCGGTGTTTCGGTCGCCATCGGCGAGCTGGCCGACGGACTTGAGATCGACCTTGACGCCGTTCGCAAAAAGTACGACGGACTTGACGGCACCGAGCTGGCCATTTCCGAGTCGCAGGAGAGAATGGCTGTCGTGGTGGCTGCCGAGGACGCAGATAAGTTTATCGAATACGCCTCTGCC
>JAZQMI010000030.1:0-10177 GCA_045543375.1 Eubacteriales bacterium
CGCGCGCCGACGATATCGCCGCCCGCTGCTTTTCGGACGGTGAGCGCGCTTTTCTTGATGCCGCACCCGACCGCGACCGCGCCTTTTTGACAATATGGACGCGAAAGGAAGCACTTGGAAAAGCACTGGGCACAGGACTCAACGCCGACCCTGCCACGCTGGACACGACCGCCGTTGCCGCCGATCGTTTTTTCGAGCAGGTCGTTGAAGGGGCGCTCGTGAGTGTGTGCGTGCTCTCGGAGGTGGGCAAATGAAGCTGTATGCACCGCGCTATTATTTGGATTTTGCCTGCACTGCCGACCGTTGTCACCATAGCTGTTGCGTCGGCTGGGAGATCGATATTGACGCGCAGACACTCGCTTGCTACGACGGCATGGATGTGCCGTACGCCACGCACATCCGCACGAGCATCGACCGCCAAGGGGATGCGCCGCATTTTCGTCTGACCGAGGGCGAGCGATGTCCGCACCTTGACGAGCGGGGACTGTGCCGCATCATTTTGAATTGCGGCGAGGGCTATCTGTGCGACATTTGCCGTGAGCATCCCCGCTTTTATCATGGGACGGCGCGCGGTCTTGAGGTCGGACTCGGCATGGCGTGCGAGGAGGCTGCGCGTATCATTCTGAGCTCGGATTCTTATGCCGAGTGGGTCGAGATCGACACGTCGGACGGCAATAGTGAATGGTCTGAATTTGATGTTATTGCCGAGCGCGAGAGTAGCTTTGCCTTGCTGTCCGATCGCAACGTTCCGTATATGGAGAGATTGCGTGCGCTATCGGAAAGGTATGGTGCCTCACCTGCGCAGTACACGGACGCGCAATGGCGGCGCGCATTGAACGCGCTGGAATATCTGGATGATGGACACCGAGATTTGTTTGGCTGTTATTCTTCAAACGAAACGACGTCGGACAAATGGGAAACGGTGCTTGAGCGCGCGTTGGCATATTTTCTCTACCGCCACGCCTCGCAAGCGACGAGCGCAGACGAGTGGCGCGCGGCGGTGGGTCTTGCGCTGTTTTGCGAGCGGTTGCTCGCCTCAATGATCCGCACGACGGGGGCGCAGCAGCTCTCAGAGGTCGTTGAGCTTGCCCGCATTCTCTCGGAGGAGCTCGAGTATTCGGAGGAGAATACCGAGGTGTTGAGAGGGCTATTTGAGAAATAAATCTTGCAGATTTCGATAGGAGGGAAAAACACCACTTGTGGTTTTTCCCTCTTTTTCGCGCTCTGCGCGAAAAATTCACCCTTTTCGGGCGCTTTTGAAGCATTGGAAAATTTCGCCCTCTGCGGAGGGCGAGGAGAGCTGCGCGCCCTCCACCGCGCCACCTTTTGAAAAAGGTGGACGAAAACTTTTAAAAAACGCTCGCCGTATTGCTATCAACACGGCGAGCGTTTTCTTTTATTTTTAAGTTTTTTGAAAGGGGGTCAGGGGAAAACTTTTTTTCAAAAAAGTTTTCCCCTCGTATCTCAGCCCTGCGACTTCTTGTATTCCTCGACGATCTTAGAGGCGATCATGGTGGGAACGGTATCGTAGCCGGTGACGGTGAAGGCGTAAGAGCCGCGACCCTGCGACATAGCACGCAGCGCGATGGGATAATCCATCAGCTCGGACTTGGGTGCGATGGCGCTGACGACGGTGTAGCCCTTCTTCTTGGCGTCGGGCTCCATGCCCATGACGCTACCGCGGCGCTTGTTGAGGTCGCCGATGATATCGCCCACGATGCCGTCGGGCACGGTGATGAGAGCGTCGCCGACCGGCTCAAGCAGCACGGGAGCGGCCTCCTCAAGGCACTTCTTATATGCCAACGATGCGGCGGTCTTGAACGAAAGCTCATCCGAGTCAACAGCGTGGTAGGAACCGTCATACAGGTCTGCGGCAAGTCCCATCATGGGGAAGCCGGCGACGCCCTTGGTCATGGCGTCCTGCAGTCCCTTCTCAACGGCGGGGTAGAAGTTCTTCGGAACGGTACCGCCGACGACGGATACGGTGAAGGTCAAGCCCTCCTCCTCGGACGGAGCAAAGCGGATCTTAACGTGACCGAACTGACCCGAACCGCCGTTCTGCTTCTTGTGTCTGCCTTCCACGTCGCACGACTTGGTGATCTTCTCGCGGTAAGCGATGCGAGGAGCTTCGAAACGGACGTTGACGCCAAAGCGCGACTTCAGACGGGATGCGAGCACCGAGAGGTGCATGTCACCCATGCCGTATACGACCCACTGCTTGGTTTCGGGATCGTTTTCGTAGCGAATGGTGCGATCCTCCTCGACCATGCGGGCGATGGCCTGCGAGATCTTGCCCTCGTCAGCGGCGGAGCAGGGGATCATGGCCTGTGCCAGATAAGCAACGGGGAAGTCGATGCCTGCATAGCTGAAATCGCTGTTCCAGGTCAGCGTGTCGCCCGTGTTGGTGTTTGCCAGCTTGGCCGTCATACCGATATCGCCGCATACCAGCTCGTCGACCTCGGTCTGTTTCTTGCCGCGGATGGTATAGATGTGAGCGAGCTTCTCACTGTCACCCGTCGTGCGGTTGGTCAGCGTTACGTCCTTTTTGAGCGTACCGTTCATGACCTTGAAGAAGTTCATCTTGCCGACGAACGGGTCAGCGACCGTCTTGAAGACGAAGATGGCGGGCTCGCCCTCGGGATGGATTTCCATCTCGTCGCCGTCGGCGAGCAGCTCGGCCTTCTTTGCCGTATGTCTGGGGAAGGACTCGGTGATCTTGTCGAGCAGCGTCCAAACGCCCCACAGCTTGGTGGCAGCACCGCAGAACACGGGCACGATATCACCGTGAATGATACCCTCGTGGATACCGTTCAGGCATTCCATGACGGTAATGTCCTCACCGCCGAAGTACTTTTCCATCAGCTCCTCGTCCGCACTTGCGACAGCCTCGAGCAGCATCTCGCGATACTTGTCGGCAGCCTCCTGCGATTCCTCGGGAATGGGGTGAATGGAGTGGTGACCTGCGTTGTCGAAGACGTGAGCCTCCATGGCAACAAGGTCAATCGCACCGACCACCTCGCCGTCCTTGACCATGGGAATGGTCAGAGGGCAGATGGACTTGCCCCACTTGTCATGCAGCGCGTCAAGCACCTTGGCAAAGCGCGCCTCGTTATCGTCAAACTTATTGATGAAGAAAGCCTTGGGCAGACCTGCCTCGGTGGCCTGATCCCAAGCGAGCTCGGTACCGACCTGAATGCCGCTCTTACCGTCAACGACGATGATGGCACTGTCGGCCACGCGCAGCATCTGGGCGCACTCGCCCACGAAATCCAGATAGCCGGGGCAGTCAAGCACGTTGACCTTGATATCCTTCCAGCTCAAGGGAGCGATCGCGCCCGAGAGCGAGAACTTTCTTGCAATTTCCTCGGCGTCATAGTCCGATACGGTGTTGCCGTCGCCGACCTTACCCAGACGGTCGGTTGCGCCCGAAATATACAGCATGGCTTCGGTGAGCGAGGTCTTACCGCACCCACCGTGACCTAAGAGTGCAACGTTTCGGATTTTTTTGGTTTCGATTGCCATTGTCTTGTACCTTCGGTTTCGAAAAAAGAAACCGCCTTTCTGTGTGTATTACGGATTGATTTTTATCATGCGATTCTGAAAAATGCAACAGCATTGATAAATCCTTTTCCATTATACAATACAAAAAGGCGGTTTGCAAGGGGATAGCCGAAAAAAGTTTACATTGACGCATAGAAATTTGATGGCATTTTTTGTTGAAGGTGCACAAAGCGCGTGATGTTATCCGAGGTCAAGACCGAACAATCTCGCTGCGTTTTGCGCGGTCCGATGCGCCATATCCTCGGCACTTATACCGTGTAAAAGAGCAAGGGACTTGACCGTGTGGCGCATGAGCGAGGAATCGTTGCGTCGGCCGCGATGCGGGTGGGGCGCAAGATAGGGCGCGTCGGTTTCAACGAGCAGACGGTCAAGCGGCACGCTTGCCGCCACCTCGGCCACACGACGGGCATTTTTGAAAGTCACAACGCCCGAAAATGAAATGTACCAGCCGCGGCGTACCAGCTCCCGCGCCATTTCAACGCTTCCGCTGAAGCTGTGGAACACGCCGCGCACACCGGGATAACGCAGCACCGTTTCGAAGCAGTCACCGTGTGCCTCGCGGTCGTGAATGATGACGGGCAGATCAAGCTCGGCGGCAAGCGAAAGCTGCTTCTCAAAATACCATTGCTGGAGCGGCTTGTTGACGGGCAGATAGTCGCGCTCGTAATAGTCAAGCCCGATCTCACCAAGAGCCACGATTTTGTCACGGCGGCGGGACGCAGGATCACCAAGCAATTCGCGCAGCGCGGCGAGCTGTGCCTCGGGTGCACCCTCGAGCTGCTGACAGTCCTCGGGATGAATGCCAACGGCGGCATACATACCCTCGTATCCGGCTGCCTGCGTGATCGCCACGCGTGAGTTTTCTACGTTCGTTCCCACGTTGATGATGTGGGCTACCTCGCCGACGGGCGCGAGAATGACGGGCAACAGCTCGTCCGCCACGGGCCCCTCGGCGTCGCTTGAAAATCGACGGTCAAAATAATGCGCGTGGGAATCAAATAAATGCATGGGTACGCTCTCCTTTTTCTTAAAGATGAAGAGGGAAAACCGCAAGTGTGGCTTTCCCTCATTCATCAAAACTCACTTTTCAGTTCTCTGGTCATGAGCTCCAGAATGGCCGTCTTGCAGTCCGCACCCTCGTAAAGAATGCGGTATACCGCCGAGCAAATGGGCAGCTCGACGCCGTGCTTTTCGCCCAATTGTACCATGGCCTTTGCCGTGTAGTAGCCCTCAGCCAGAGCCGTGTAGGGCTCACCTTTGGCAAAGCATTCGCCAAAGGCTCGGTTGTGCGAGTGGGGCGAGAAAACGGTCGCCTCGTAGTCGCCAAGGTGGCAAAGACCGTAGGCCGACATTTCGTTGCCGCCCATCGCGCCGATCAAGCGCGCGACCTCGCGCGTGCCGCGCGCCATGAGCGCACCCTTGAGCGTGCCAAGGCCGTATCCGTCCAGCATGCCCGCGGCAATGCCGATGACGTTTTTGGCCGCCGCGCCGATCTCGTTACCGATGAGATCCCGACCGTAATAAAAGCGGATCAGGTCGCTTGAGAATGCGTTGACCAGACGGTGCTTGACCGTCTCGTCGTCCGAGTCGATGACCATGCACGAGGGGTTGCCCTTGTAAAACTCCTGCACGTGTCCCGGCCCCAGCCAGACGGCAACGGGGCAGGATGGGTCAAGAGAGTCGGTGGCGATCTGGCTGAGTCGCCGTCCCGTGGAAATTTCAATACCCTTCATGCAGAGCACGACCGTCTTGTCGCGCAACCCCAACGGTGCAAGCTCGTCCATCAAGCCCGACAGCGCCTGCGATGGGATCGAAATGATGATGACCTCACCGTGCGCCACATCGCGGATATCGGTGGTCAGCCGGACGCTCTCGGGCAGCGAGAGCAGATCGTTCTGACGCGTGGCAAGGAAGCGCTGCATTTCGGGCGAGCGTTCCATGCCGTAAAGCGTTACGTCGTGTCCCATGCGGTCAAGATACCAGGTGATGAGCGAGCCCCAACGCCCGCAGCCGATCACGGTTATTTTCATATCTTAACTCCGTTTTTGATATTATCTGACGCGCTCTCCAAGCGGCGTTTCGGGGTCGAGGAAGACCACTCGCACCGTGTCCTCGCCGCTGGCAAGGATCATGCCGTTGGACTCAACACCGCAAAGCGTTGCGGGCTTGAGATTGGCCACCAGAATGATCTTTTTGCCGATGAGCTGGTCGGGCGTGTACCACTTGGCAATGCCCGATATCACCTGACGCTGCTCGTAACCGAGGTCTACTTGAAGCTTGAGCAGCTTTTTGGCCTTGGGCACGCTCTCGCAAGCGATGATCTTGGCGGTGCGCAGCTCGACGTTCATAAAGTCCTCAATGCCAATGAGAGCACAGCCCTCGGGCTTTTCAACGGGGGCCTCCGCCTTGGCGGCAGCCTCCATACGAGCCTTGCGCAGAGCCTCGAATTCCTCCAGCTTTTTCTGCTCGTCGATGCGGGCAAACAGCACCTTGGAGTCGCCCACGCGCTCACCTGCGACGAGCGCACCGAACTGCTCGGGCGTGCCGATGGTGGTGTAGTCAGCGGCGTTGGTGTTCAGCTCGGCAAGGATCTCGGCCGAGGTCGAGGGAATGAAGGGCTTGAGCAGCACGGCACCCCAACGAATGGCCTCCAGCAGCGTGTACAGCACGGTGCCAAGACGTTCCTTTTGCGCCTCGTCCTTGGCCAGCGACCAGGGCGTCGTTTCGTCGATATACTTGTTGGCGCGCGAGAGCATGGTGAAAATGGCCTCAAGCGCGTCGGCGATGCGGTAGCCGTCCATATACTCGACGACCTTTTCGTACGCTTCGACGCAGGCGGCGACGATCTCGCCGTCCAGCGCGTCCTTGGCAGTGGGGGCTTGGATCACGCCCTCAAAATATTTCTTTTGCATATCCAGCGTTCTCTTGACGAGATTGCCGAGGTTGTTGACCAGGTCGGTGTTGAAGCGCTTGATGACGTTCTCATAGGTGATCGAGCCGTCGTTGGCGTAAGGCATCTCAGACAGGGCATAGTAGCGCACGCCGTCGACCGTGAAGTGCTCGGCCAGCTCGTCGGCGTAAATGACGTTACCGCGCGACTTGGACATTTTGTCCACACCGAAGTTGAACCAGGGGTGACCGAATACCTTTTTGGGCAGCGGCAGATCGAGTGCCATGAGGAAAATGGGCCAGTAGATGGTGTGGAAGCGCAGAATGTCCTTGCCGATGATATGAACGTCGGCAGGCCACAGCCGCTTGAACTTTTCGGACTGCTCCTCATAGGTCTTGTCGGGGTCGTAGCCGATGGCGGTGATATAGTTGGTCAGCGCGTCCAGCCAGACGTAGGTGACATGCTTGGGGACAAAGCTGACGGGAATACCCCAGCTAAACGATGTACGGGATACGCAAAGGTCCTGAAGTCCTGCCTTGAGGAAGTTGTTGACCATTTCCTTTTTGCGGCTCTCGGGCTCGATGAATTCGGGGTGATCCTCGATGTACTGCATCAGACGGTCGGCATACTTCTTCATGTTGAAGAAATAGGTTTCCTCGCTCGCTCTTTGCACCTCGCGACCGCAGTCGGGGCATTTGCAATCGACCGCCTGTGTGTCGGTGAAGAAGGACTCACAGGGTACGCAATACCAGCCCTCGTAGCGGCTCTTGTAAATGTCGCCCTGCTCGTAAAAGCGCTTGAAGATCTTTTGTACGGCAGATTCGTGGTAGTCGTCGGTCGTGCGGATGAAGTGATCGTATTTGACATCCATTTTATCCCAAAGACCCTTGATCTCGCCCGCTACACCGTCAACGTAGGCCTTGGGCGTGATGCCTGCATCCTTTGCCAGATCCTCGATCTTCTGACCGTGCTCGTCGGTACCCGTACACATAAAGACGTCGTAGCCGCGTTCACGGCGATATCTTGCGAGCGCGTCGGTCATAATAGCCTCGTAGGTGTTGCCGAAGTGCGGCTTCTTGGAGGCGTAGGCGATGGCGGTGGTCATATAAAATTTTTGTTTTTCCATGGTGTTCAACCATCCTTTCGGTATGAAGTGATTTCAGCGTAGTAGGCGTCTGACCACACGGTGTGGGTCAGAGCATAATAGGGCAGGGCGTGCGCAAAGAGCAGTACGCCGAGCGTGGCAAGCGAGGCAAGCCCCCAGAGCCAAAAGCTCAGCTTGAAGCGCACGATGCGAAAAAGTCGGGGCGCGCACAGCCGAAGCGAGGTGCGGTATAGCTTGAATATCCCCATCGTTTCGTTTTTCATTGCGAGCGTCAGCAGCGCGTCGTCAAAGCCCAGCACCCAAGCGGCGATCGCCAAAACGAGCAGCGCAAGCAGCCACAAAAGCAGCGTGCCGATGAGCGACGAAACGCTTTGCGCGGTACGAAAGATCGCGACAATCAACGCCGCAACGAGCGCGCGGGGCAGCACTTTGGCGGTCATGACCGCTATGGCTCGCAGATAGCGCTTGCCGCATGAAAACGCGTCGAACAGCGACGAGAGCGGTAAGAGATGACCGTCGGCCGCAGCGTAGAGCACGCGGGACAGCCCGTAGATCAAGGGCAGGACGATCAGCACGATATAGCCGATATCGACGACCGTGTACAGTGCATCAAACAGTCGAAACAGCGCGGGGCTGTCGTTGTAAAGCTCGACCCACGGCACGACGAAAAAGACGCTTTCGATCAGATAAAGTCCTCCACCGCCGAGCACAAGACAAATGAGTGCCGCCCAGACAAGGTGCAACCGAAGTCCGTCGGTGCGAAGAACGAGAGAAGCGATGCGTTTGGCTTGCCGCACGTCGGGCAAGGCGTCGTCAAGGCGGGGTGAGGTCGGAAAACATCGTTTCATGCCGTGACCTCCCCAAGCACCTTGCCGCCAAGCCATACCGCAAGCAAGGTCGGCTCATGGGCGTCGAGCACCAAGAGGTCGGCGCAGCAGCCCGCGTCCAGCGAGCCGACGGCATGCTGCATGCCGATCAGGCGGGCGGGATTGCGTGAGGCGCACAAAATGGCGTCTTCCAACGGTGCCTGACACATGTTACACAGATTTCTGACGGCGTCGATGAGCGACAGCGTACTGCCTGCCAGCGCACCGTCCTCGGTGCAAGCGCGACCGCTTTGCAGCAGCACCGTTTGTCCGGCAATGGTGTAGCGACCGTCGGGGCAGCCCGTGCCCTCCATCGAGTCGGTGATGAGAAGCGTGTGATCGCGTCCGAGTGCGCGGTACGCAAGGCGCACCATTTCGGGGGAGATATGCAGACCGTCGCAGATGAGCTCGCCCATGACGTCCTTGCCGTTGGCAGCAGCGTCAAAGCAAGCGACTACGGCACCGCCCGCACGGTGGTGGAGCGGCGGCATGGCGTTGAACAGATGCGTCAGGCTGCTCACACCGGCGTCGATCGCTTGTGTCGCCTCGTCGTAAGTAGCAGCGGTATGCGCCAAGGACAGCGACATGCCAAGCGATTTGGCTCTTGATGCAAACGAGCCGTCTGCGTCCAGCTCAAAGGCGGCGGACAGACGAAACGGCGACGGGCGGCACATTCGCTCGTGCAGCGCGCTCAGCTCACTTTCGTCCAGCGGAGCGAGCAAATGCTCGGCGTGTGCGCCGCGCTTTTGCGGATTGAGATAGCGCCCCTCCATATGCAGACCGAGGTAGCGTGCGCCGCCCTCGGTACGGCTCGCGGCGGCAATGCGCTCGGCCGCACGGACGTAGTCCTCCATAGGAGCGGACGCCAGCGTCGGCATGACCGACGTCGTGCCCGTCCCGGCATAGGAGCGTGCCATGCGCGCAAGCAGTTGAGCGTCGGCACTGACAAAGTCACCGCCTGCCCGTCCGTGCGTGTGGATGTCCACAAGACCGGGAGCGATGCGTGCGCCTTTCATGTCGAGCACGCGAGCGTCGGCTGCGTCCAGCGTATCGGGCGCGCCCTGCGCCACGATGCGGTCGCCTTCGATGAGCAACTCACCCGCGACAAAAGCGGGAGTGGGGGCGTATTGCCATAGTAATGCGTTTTTGAGCAGCGTTTTCATGGCCTTGGCCTCCTTTCCTGCGTACGCATACATATACAGTATACATTATAACAAATATTGTGCCGTTTTACAAGGGTTAGCATGAATTTTTTGGATGCAAAGCGTATTTTTTCTTACCGGATGCTTGAGCCGCGTCAAAAACAATGGAAAAGGCGTTCGCGTGCCGTAGCACGCGAACGCCAAAACGTGTTGAGAGATTGCGCGGTCAGATATCCGCGTCCTTGATATATTCGTTGCCGTGTGCGGCGATGAAATCCTTACGGCCCTGCAGATTGTTGCCAAGCAGCGTGTCAAAGATCTCTTCGGTCGCCTTTTCATCGGCGGGCGACACGAGCACCAGACGGCGGGTAGCGGGGTTCATGGTCGTTTCCCACATCATGTCGGGCTGGTTCTCACCAAGACCCTTGGAGCGCTGAAGCGTGTACTTTTTGTTGCCCAGCTTTTTGATGATGTCGGCCTTTTCAAATTCGTCGTAAGCGAAATACGTCTTTTCCTCGCCCTTTTCCTTGACCGTGATCTCAAAGAGCGGTGTTTCCGCAATGTAGATTTTATTCTCGCGGATGAGTGTGGGGAGCAGACGGTAGAACAGCGT
>JAZQMI010000031.1:0-5689 GCA_045543375.1 Eubacteriales bacterium
GAGCGAGGACTTGGGTTCAAGAGAAAAAAGGCTGATGTCAATGAAGACGATCCTCCCGAGCATAAGCTCATCTGCGAGGATTATATGCTGCGCCGCGAGCGCCGTTCCGACAAAGGATCGGACGAGCATCGCTGACGCGAAAACCCCGCCGCAGTACCGCGCGGCAATATCGACAAAGGGCGGTACGTTCCCACAACAAAACGAAGGGAGAGGTTTTGTAAGTCACTTACAAAACATGAATGTGAAAATGAACAAAAGAACGATTGGAAGATGGCTTGCTCTCGCGCTTGTGACGATTATGTTGCTTGGCTCGATGGTGGGCTGTGCCTCCAAAGCGCCGGCGGTCGGTACGCCCACCGTTGACGTGGAATACTTTGTAGGTCTTGACACCACCGGCTGCGCGCTGGATGCTGCACAGCTCAAAAACGTGGCGCAGATGCTTGTTGCCACCTACACCAAGGTGGACGAGAAGTACAAGAGTGTTGAGGTGCTCGTCGGTGCGTATCGCGGCTACGACATGCTTGCGGCGGATTTTGACGACAAAACGGTCGATCCTGCCGAGGTGCTTGAGCCCAATATGGATGCCGTGCACAAGCTGCTGCAGGCTGCCAATCTGCAGGCGGGCGCTGACACCCAGCTGCTGTTTGACTACTCTGCCATCAACGAAAACGACGTAAAAGTTGTGATCGAGTCGCTGCAGATGACGGTCGACATGGACGCCAAGAACGGCGTCTGGGCCACCGTTCTCGGTTGGATCGGCGTAGCACTCGGCTGGATCACCAACACGCTGGGTGGCGGATACTATATCATCGGTATCTGCATCTTTGCTATTTTGGTGGAGGTCGTCATGCTGCCCTTTGTGATCAAGCAGCAGAAAAACTCGATCAAGCAAGCCAAACTTCGACCCAAGGAAATGGCCATTCGCAAAAAGTACGCAGGCCGCGACGACCAGGCCACTCGCCAGAAGGTCGCCAACGAAATTCAGGAGCTGTATCAGCGTGAGAACTTCAGCCCTGCATCGGGCTGTCTGCCTTTGCTGATTCAAATGCCGATCATCCTTGCACTGTATAATATCGTCATCAACCCGCTACAGTACGTGCTGGGTCAGGCGGCCGGTATTTCGAACGCGCTCAATCTGTACTACACGACGGCACGCGCTGCGGGCGGTCTGGGACATGCAGTTGCGCAGGGCGGACGCGGCAGCATTGAGGTGCTGGCGGGTATTGGCGACAAGCTTGGCGGCATCAAGGATTTCATGCTGCTGGGTAACGGCTCTGCCGTTTACGAGCAGGTGGCCGGAAGCGGCGCTGACAAGCTCAAATTCACGCTGGGCGGTCTCAATCTTGGCGAGGTCCCCTCGTTGAACAACCCGAGCATTCTCTGGCTTGTGCCCGTGCTGACCTTCGTGGTCTATTTCTTGTCAATGAGATTGACCAAGAAGTTCACCTATCAGCCCACCAACGCAACGGGTGGAGACGACCGTCAGGTCGCATGCTCCAACTGGATGATGGATATTACCATGCCGCTGATGAGCGTGTGGATTTCGTTCATCGTACCCGCACTGGTCGGTATCTACTGGATCTTCAAGAGCATCATCTCGACGCTCTCGCGCTTCATTCTGAGCCGTTTGATGCCGTATCCCACCTTTACCGAGGAGGATTATCGCGCGGCCGAGCGTGAGTATGCCGGTAAGGCGCCCAAAAAGCAGGCGCCCGGTCAGTATTCCTACAGCCGCGACACTAAAATGGTAGGCGGCAAGCCCAAGTCGCTCTTCCACATGGACGACGACGATTACGTGGCCAAGATCGAGGCCGAGGAGAAAAAGCAGGCCGAGCAAGGCGAGGTCAAGGCTGCCGATCCTCGCATCGACGGTGCGGCGCTCAAAGAAGACGACCGCCCCAAAAAGGACAAATAATAAGAACGGTCGGATCCGACCGTTCCCAAAATCTGATTTGACGAATGGAGAAATATCGTGAGAAAGCAAGTTACCATTACCGCAAAGTCGGTGGACGAGGCTCTTGCCAAGGCAGTAGAGGAGCTCGGCGCACCCAGCCTTTCGGACATTGAATATACCGTCGTTGAGGAGCCCAAGAAGGGTCTGTTCGGCATCGGCTCGACACCTGCCGTCATCGAGGCAAGCTACCAGAAGAACGGCGTCGCGCTGGCCATCGAATTTCTGACCAGACTGACCCGCGACATGGGTCTTGACGTCACCATGGAGGTGCGCGACGGCACCAACGGTGACAAGGTCATCGCCATCGACGGCGACCACGCAGGCGTGCTGATCGGTCACCACGGCGACACGCTGGACGCACTGCAGTACCTTTCCAACCTCGCTGCCAACAAAAAGAGCGAGGGCGAGAAGAGAGAGTACGTCAAGATCACCATCGACGTGGAAAACTACCGTGCCAAGCGTGAGGACACGCTGCGTGCACTGGCACGTCGCAAGGCAGCGCAGGTTCTTCGCTACAAAAAGAGCGTCATGCTTGAGCCGATGAACCCCTACGAGCGCCGCATCATCCACTCCGAGATCCAGGGCATCGAGGGCGTTTCGACCAACTCGATCGGTTCGGAGGACAACCGCAAGGTCGTCATTTTCCTGGACGAAAAGTCGGCAGCGGCTCACCGTACCCAAGCAGAGATCGACGCAGAGGAGATCCTGCGTGACTTCGGCGAGGAGCTGTATTAAGTTAAGAAAAAAGAAGGCTTTTTCGAAAAGCCTTCTTTTTTATACTTGATTTTTTCAAGGGTACTTGACAAACGTCACGCGGCACATTATAATAAACACGTAACAAAACAGAGGAGTTACCGGGCGGCGACGCTTGCTCCGAACCGAAAAGATGACCGTAGCGGTAGGATGCAGGCGGGTATCTTTTTTTGTTATAAAAACAAGAAATGATGGTAAATACGATCAAGGCGATCTCGAGCAGATCACTCCAGGTGACATATGCCATGGCATCACCTCCCTTGCAGGTGATAGGCAATTATCGTTGGAACTTCGTATCAAAAAGGGGCAATAACCGCCGACCGGATACTCCAAAGGGTGCCTTGGCACCGTGTATATTATACCATTTTTTGCCCCGAAAGTCAAGGTAGAGGGAGACTGTATGAAACTGTTTGATACCATTGCTGCCATCAGTACGCCCCACGGCAAGGGCGGCGTCGCCATGCTTCGCGTCAGCGGTGCGGACGCTGTGAAAATTGCCGCGCGCGTGTTTGTGTCCAAGGATGGCAAGGCTTTGACCGACGCCGCGCCGCGCGTGGCTCGATACGGCACCATTCTCGCGCCCGACGGTGGCGATTGGCAACCGGTGGACGACGGCATTGCGACCGTCTACCGTTCGCCCGCCTCGTTTACGGGCGAGGACACGGTCGAGATTTGCTGTCACGGCGGCATTCTGGTGACGCAGACGGTGCTCGAGGCGCTGCTTTGTGCGGGCGCGCGCGTCGCCGAGGCGGGCGAATTTACCCGCCGTGCCCATCTGAACGGCAAGCTGAGCCTGAGCTCGGCCGAATCCCTTGGATCGCTGCTCGAGGCTGGCAACCGCGCCCAGATGACGCTGGCTTACGGCGGACTTGGCGGTCGTCTTGCGAATGAGATCGGTGGCTGCTATGAGCAGCTTGTGCACCTGATGAGTTCGGTGCTTGCCTGCATTGATTTTCCCGATGAAGATCTGGCCGAAATGAGCCGTGAGGATATGATCGGAGCACTTCAAGCGGTTGTGCGCCGACTGCGCGCCCTGCTTGCCACCTACCGAACGGGACACGCCGTGGCCGAGGGCATTCCAACGGTCATTTGCGGGCGTACCAACGTGGGGAAAAGCTCGTTGTATAATCAGTTGATCGGACGCGATGCCGCCATTGTGACCGATATTGAAGGAACGACGCGCGACGTGCTCAGCGAGGTGATCTCCCTTGGCGGTGTCACGCTGCGCCTTTACGATACGGCAGGGCTTCGCAGTACCGAGGATGCCGTTGAGCGCATCGGTATTGACCGCGCCCGCGCGGTCATGGAGGAGGCTGAGCTCATTCTTGCGCTGTTTGATCTGACGCGTCCGCTGACCGACGATGAGCGCGCGCTGCTGGACGAGCTCAAGGAGCGCGCGGCGAGCGGCATGGTGGTGATCGGACTGCTCAACAAGGCTGACGTGCCAACAGATACGGGCGTGGCAGCGGCCGTCAGGGACGAGGTCGGCGCCGCGTTGACGGACGTGCTGACCGTATCGGCACAAAGCGGGCAGGGTATGGACGCGCTGACGCATCTTGTCGAACGGCATTTTGTAGACGGCTTGCTCGATCTGCGCTCGGATGCCATCGTTGCCAATGCGCGACAGCACGCGGCGCTTGGTCGTGCCATCGGTACGCTGGAGGAGGCGCTGGAAGCACTGACGTGCGACGTTCCGCTGGACGTGTGTTGCGTGGATCTGACCAGAGGCATGTCGCAGTTGTCCGAGCTGGACGGACGCGAGGTCAACGAGGATATCGTGGACGAGATATTCAAGCATTTTTGCGTTGGAAAATAATTGTATTTACCCGTGGGAAGGCGTTGTGTTCCCACGGGTAAAAATTTTTCAAAAAAATTTTCGGAAAATACTTGACATATCCTTTTTTACGCTGTATAATAGTATCAAGTCCTAATAGCGACATGGAGGTGAGCGATTGCAGCAAAGAGATACCCGACAAAGAAGGCTGGTGCTGGACACGTTGCGTTCCATGGGCAATCATCCGAGCGCCGATCAGATCTATCTGAGCGTCCGGGAGCACGATCCCAAGATCAGCCGCGGAACGGTCTATCGCAATTTGAATTTACTTTCGGACAACGGCGAGGTTCTGCATATCCGCGTGCCCGGTGCTGATCGCTTCGATCACCGCACAGATCCGCATTACCACGTGATCTGCATGACATGCGGGCTGGTGTGCGATGCGGATATTCCGTATTGCGAGCAGTACGATCCGCAAACCGAGGCGGCCACCGGATTTACCATTCGTCAACATCGCACCGTGTTCGAGGGCACTTGCCCCGAGTGTCAGGCGCAGGCGCGGTAAGCGACCCAATGAATAAAAAACCTATAAAAATTCTAATAATATTAAAAAACAATCAAAGGAGAGAACGATCATGAAAACTTACAAGTGCAAGGTCTGCGGTGAAATTTTCGGTGTGCAGGAGGGCGAGCCCGCCGTTTGCCCCAAGTGCCACATGACGGGCGACAAGCTTGAGGAGGTCGCAACCGAGGCAAGAACGACCAAGTACGCCGGCACGCAGACCGAGAAGAATCTGTGGGCTGCCTTTGCAGGCGAGTCGCAAGCAAGAAACAAGTATACCTACTTTGCTTCCAAGGCAAAGAAGGAGGGCTACGAGCAGATCGCAGCGCTGTTCCTCAAGACGGCCGACAACGAAAAGGAGCACGCCAAGCTGTGGTTCAAGGAGCTTGCCGGCATCGGTGACACCGCGCAGAATCTGACCGAGGCTGCCGAGGGTGAGAACTACGAGTGGACGGATATGTACGCCGGCTTTGCTGACGTAGCAGAGCAGGAGGGCTTCACCGAGCTTGCGAAGAAGTTCCGTCTGGTTGCTGCCATTGAGAAGCATCACGAGGAGCGTTACCGCGCCCTGCTTCGCAACGTCGAGACCGCCAAGGTGTTCGAAAAGAGCGAGGTCAAGGTGTGGGAGTGCCGCAACTGCGGTCAC
>JAZQMI010000032.1:0-50938 GCA_045543375.1 Eubacteriales bacterium
CTGTTCGGCGCCGGTGCGGACGACGCCAACATGCCCACCGTTGAGATCGCCGCTGCCGATTGCGCGGACGGCGTGATCGACATTCTGACCGTGCTCGTCAAGGCCGAGCTTGTTCCCTCCCGCTCCGAGGCGCGCCGCGCCGTTGAGCAGGGTGGCGTCACGGTCGGCGATACCAAGGTGACCGACATCAAAACGACCTACCCCGTGACCGATTTTGCCGACGGCATCATCGTCCGCCGCGGCAAAAAGGCGTTCAAAAAGGTCGTCATTCGCTAAGATCTGACGTAAAAATCGCGGCATTTCCCGTTTGTTCACAGTTTGTTCTTCGGTTTTGTGACAATTGCACAAATTGAATGGGTAAATTTTGGGCAAACTCCCACTTCCATTTGCGCGGATTTTCTGGTACAATATATAGGTAATATTGTGGACACGTCACGCGCATGCAACGTCATAAATACTCAGGAGGTTTTAAGTCAATATGGCAAGCATTTCTCTTCGTCACATTTATAAGAAGTATCCCGGTGGTGTTACCGCCGTTTCCGACTTCAACCTTGAGGTCAAGGACAAGGAGTTCCTCGTTCTGGTCGGCCCCTCCGGTTGTGGTAAGTCCACCACGCTGCGTATGATCGCAGGTCTGGAGGAGATCTCCGAGGGTGAGCTGTTCATCGGCGACCGCCTGGTCAACGACGTCGCTCCCAAGGACAGAAAGATCGCAATGGTCTTCCAGAACTACGCTCTGTATCCTCACATGACCGTGTTTGAGAACATGGCGTTCGGCCTGAAGCTCAACAAGACTCCCAAGGAAGAGATCAAGCGCCGCGTTGAGGACGCTGCTCGCGTGCTTGACATTACCCACCTGCTCGACCGTAAGCCCAAGGCTCTGTCGGGTGGTCAGAAGCAGCGTGTTGCTCTGGGTCGCGCCATCGTCCGTAACCCCGCAGTCTTCCTGCTTGACGAGCCGCTTTCCAACCTGGACGCAAAGCTTCGTGCTGCCATGAGAACCGAGCTGACCAAGCTGCACCAGAGAGTTCAGACCACGTTCGTATACGTTACGCACGACCAGGTCGAGGCAATGACCATGGCAACCCGTATCGTCGTTATGAAGGACGGTTTGATCCAGCAGGTCGACACGCCTCAGAACCTGTACGATCTGCCTTGCAACAAGTTCGTTGCGGGCTTCATCGGTACGCCTCAGATGAACTTCATCGACGGCAGACTCAAGAAGGTCGGCGAGGACGTTTACTTCGAGTTTGACCGCATCACCACGCAGGGCACCAAGATGAACGCCGAGCCCGTTTCCGTCAAGCTGCCCGCTGAGAAGGCCAACAACCCCGCCCTCAAGGATTACATTGACAAGGAAGTCATCGCAGGCATCCGTCCCGAGTGCATCCACGACGACCCCGCCAACATCTCCATGTTTGCTGACGCCGTCGTTGATACCGACGTTGACGTGACCGAGCTGATGGGCTCCGAGATCTATCTGTACCTCAAGATCGGTGAGGAGGCTAAGCTGACCGCTCGCGTTTCCGCTCGCTCCACCTCGCGTGCCGGCGACAAGATCCAGGTCGCATTCGATACCGCTCGTATCCACCTGTTCGACAAGGACACAGAGCGCTGCATCGTTCACTGATTCGATCCTTCGATGGCTGTCTCGTTTTGAGACAGCCATCTTTTTATTCAAACAAAAAAGGAACGCCGCAAGTCACGTCGGCGTTCCTTTTTATACAGTCTTGGTATTATTGAGGCATATCGAAGTCCTGTGCCTCGCTCTCGGGCGAGACGGTATCCACCTCGGGCGGCATATCTCTGAGCTTGAAATGGGCATGAATTCCCAGCGCCAGATAGACGATGACCCAGATGTGGAACAGCACGTCCATGAGCGTGTCGATCGCAATGCCCTGCAGCAAGAACATGAGAAGTGTGTCCAGCACGAACAGCACGAGCGCGGCGATCAGCCAGCCTACTCTGCCACGGCTCGACAGCACGTAGCACAGCACGTACAGCACCAGCATCAGAGCGGCAAACACAAGTGCGGCGACGAACAGCCCGTTGCCGAAAAACTCTATGCCCTCCCAGGTTTCATCATAAAACTCGGCAGGAAATTTACCGCACAGGATCATGGCAAACAGCGTAACGTAATACGGTACAAATACCGAAAACAGGAAGTAGGTCTCGCCGTTTGCGACCACCAACAGCACGAGGTTGATGAGCGTGAACACGACCGCGAGCAGCAGATTGGCGCGCGCCGAATTGTAGCGACCTACCATTGCCATGCGCGGCGACAGCGGTGCAGTTTGTTGCTTATTAAATAATCCCATAACCGGTTCTCCTTTGAATTGATTTATATAACATTGTCATATTGCGGACGACCGTCGTGGCACGCCGCATCGTGTATCTGCGTTACGGGTGCGACCCATACCGCCCTCAAGCGTCAGCGCTTCGTCGTTGAGTATCAAATATGTCCGATATCGGCGATCTCTCCGCCGCCGTTTTCGGGGACGAGCGCGTCGTCGAAATGGATCATGACGTTTTGCGAGGCGAGCTTTGCCTGCAGCGTCGGCACGTCGATCTCATCAATTCCCTTTCCCGTATCAATGGCCTGGCAAGCGGCAAGTCCTGCCGCCTGACCCGTGACGATGGCAGGCGGAATGACGCGCAGCACGTCCCACGCATACCCCTCGGCGGCTGCGCTGCGCCCTGCGGTGATCAAATTATCATATCCCGAGCAGATGAGCGTTCTGTACGGCACCTCCATCAGATAATCGCGGCGGTCAAAGTCACAGATGGCCGAGATGGAATCGTCAAAGTGACGGTAGAAATCGTTTTCCGTGAGTGCGTAGTCGCCCTTGATGCAGCGCGTGGTGCGGTACTGGCACATACCCGGCATGGTCACAACCTCGCGCGTAAAGCGGTCGGTCTTTTTGAGGTTGTTGAGCAGCTCCTTATGGTTGGTGATCAGATAGCGGTTAACGTCCTTGGCATCCGTGCCCGTATAGTAGGGCATGCCCTCGGGGTGCCCCCCACCGTACAGGTTGGCACCACCGCCCGACGCACCGCCGATGGCGTTGTTGATCTTGCCCGACTCGACCGCCTTCTTGCACGAATCCAGCGTGACCGTCTTGACGAAAAAACTGTGGTAATTCTTGCCCTGCACGCAAGGCACACCCGCGCGGTACAGAATATCGGCATCGCCCGTCACGTCAATGACGATATCCGCCTCATAGTAGCCCGTGCCCGACTTGTTTTCGACGATCAGTCCCTTGCAATGCTTGCCCTCCATCACGGGGCGGGTGACGACGGTGTCGAACATGAGCTCGACGCCCTCGTCCGAGAGCAGCTCGGTCAGCGTCAGCGCGAAGATATCAGGGGAATAGCGGTTAAGATAGCGGGGATAGTTGCCGTTTTCCACGGCAGGTCCCTGATACGTACCGCCCTGCTCCCACCCCTTGGGAATGGTATCCCAGCTGTATTTGGTCGACAGGCGGAAAAACTCCTCGGCCATGCCGAAAATGATCTGCTTACCGCGACCGTTGCACATGGGGACGAACAGATTGATCAGTCCCAGCGTGCCAAGACCGCCCAGCTTTTGCGATTTTTCGATGAGCAGCACACTCTTGCCCTCACGCGAGGCGGCAAGTGCCGCCGCTGCACCGGCCAGACCGCCACCTGCAACGATAACGTCGTATTTACCGAGATGTTCACACTCCAGCTGCAAGGTAATATTTGCCATAATGTCCTCCGATAGAGAAAGGGCGAGGCGACATCGCCTCGCCCTTTGATGGGTTCAGTATATCACAACTTTCTCCTGATGTCAAGGGGAAATCAGCTCTTTTTACCGTCCGCGCTGAACGAATTCCACTTGCCCGTGGGCTTGTGGCTTGCCTCAAGGCGGGCCAGACCCAGCTCGTTGTCCGGCATGAAGTCGATCCACATGTAGTGCATGTGACGGTCACCCGTGACCTCAACGCCGTGGTTGGAGCCCAGAGGGATGTAAAGAATGGTGTCGCCCTTCATGGGAATCTTGTCGTCGTCGATGATGACCTCCATGTCGTTCTCGGGGAAGCTGAAGAAGAACTGGTCGAGCATGGGATGGCTGTGGGGCTTGACCAGATCGTAACCAAACGACTCGACCGAGCCCAGCGAGAAGCGAGGAATGATCTTGTGGGGGATCATCATACGGCTGATGGTCTTCTCGCTCTTGTTGGGGTCGATGTACTGGATGGAGTTGCGGTACAGCACGTAGTGCGGGAAGGTCGTGCCGTACTCCTTGAGCATACCCTCATCCTCGGGGAAAATATCCCACTGGATCTCAAGTATCTGGGTATCGGTCAGAGCCTTAACGACAAGCTCCTGATCGGCACCGGGCACATAGGTCACTCTCTCGTTGAAGCGAATGGTTTCGCCGTTGCAGACGAAATCAGCCTCACCGCCGATGAGAATGAGAATGTGATAGTAGCCCGTGTTGGCGGCGAAAACGGTTTCGCTGCCGGCAACGATGGTATGGTGGTAGGGACGCGAGCCGGGGATGACGCCGTGGCACAGCGGCAGCACGCGGTTTTCCTTTTGGGTCATGTCAATGACTTCCATGTGAAGATCGTAGTTCATGATGATATTCCTTTCTGCGGGACATTGCCCGTTCTTTGTGCTTTTTAGGGGAAACCCCACTTGTGGTTTCCCCTCTTTTTCGCTCCGCGAAAAATTCACCCTTTCGGGCGCCTTGGAAGCATAGGGGATTTCGCCCTCTGCGGAGGGCGACGAGGGCTTCGCGCCCTCGACCGCGCCACCTTTTGAAAAAGGTGGACGAAAACTCTTTATAACACACTGGCCATGTGTCTGAACTTCGACACCAGACTTTTGGGGCAGGGGCCCCAATTCACCCTTTGATGTTGTTGGGATAAAGGATGGGAGCTATCGAGCCAATTTTCCTTTTTTCCAAAAAGTTTTTGGGGGTCGTAGGGGACTTTTTTCAAAAAGTCCCCTACATCCGTTTCCCTCGTTCCTCACTGATCCTCTTCCAATCGCGAGCCGTTGACCGACATAACGCGGTCGACGACGAGCTGACGGAAGGTGGGCGAGAGCATAGCGAAGAAGGCGGTAAAGCCCGTAACACGCACGACGAGGTCGGGATACTTCATGGGATCCTTGTGAGCCTCGAGTATCTTTTTGCCGTCGATGATATTGATGTTGAGCAGTGTGTTACCCGTCGACATGATGGTCTTGATCATAGCGGCCATTTTGTCAACGCCCTCCTCGTCACCGACAATGCCGGGATCGAGCTCAAGCTGGACGGGCGCGCAGTTGCCGTAGCCGGGCTGGATCGCACCGATCGAGTTGCACATGGCGGTCACCGCACCGTCGCGGCGGAAGCCGCCGTTGGGGTTGGCACCGTGGTTGATGGGCTCGAACGCCTTGCGTCCATTGGGGGTCGCGCCGACCGTCTTACCAAGACCGATGGTATTCGACCAGGAGAAGAAGCCGGGAATGAAGTTGATTCCCTTATACTGATTGCAAAGATCGCGCACGAGCTTAGTGTACAGCTCGTTGACCTTTTGCGCCCATGCGTCACCCAACGTGCAGCCGCCACCGTAACGGGGGCTGTGCAGCAGCATCTGACGCACGTACTCGCCGCCCTCGAAGTTGCGGTCAAGCAGCTCGGTCAGCTTTTCGTAGGTCAGCTTACCCTCGCGGTCGATACGGCTCTCGCAGGCGGCAAAGCTGTCTGCCACCACGGCAAGGCCACTGCCATCCACGCACATGTTGTAGTAATTCGCGCCGCCGTCGGTGATGTTCAGACCCTTCTCGATCAGTCCGTGCTGGAACAGATTGAGAATGAGCTCGGGCTGGCTCTTGCTCTGATATTTCAGATGGTGCATGATGCCTGCGCCCGTTGCGTCAACGGCGACCTTGAGATGCTTCTGATAATAGCTCCACAGCTCGTCGATCGAGGGCTGCTCGCTATGTGCCATCATGTCGCGATAAGCAACGTCAAACACCTTGAGCAGATTGATCTTGACCGTGTCGTTCATGGTATATTCCATACCGGGAATGCACATCCAGTGGCAGCCTGCCGCCACGCGGCGACGCGCAAGATCCTGCGAATAACCGCACTTCATAAATCCCGCAACGAGAGCGCTGTCAGACGAATAACGAGGCCAGCCCTGCTTGTTTTTGAACAGATAGGCAACCGACTTGCGGAAGAAGTCCTCGTTCATGTTATCGTGCACGCGCACGGTCAGGTTGCATGCGATATTGATCTTATCCGCAGCCTCAAGGCACAGATAAGAGATGTGCGAGATCATATCCTCGCCGTTCTCGTCGGGACCGCCAAGCTGGAAGTAGCGGCTGTCCTGAAGGAACAGACAAGCAAGGTAGAAGACGGCCTCGTCGTCGGTCAGCTTACCGGCAGCCACGTCGCGCTCGTAGTAGGGGCGCAGCATCTCATCAAGCTGTCCGCCCGCGCTTCCGCGGTTGTAGGTACGGGACAGCATGCTGAACCAGCACATCCACTGTACCGCCTGACGGAAGGTCTCGGGCTTGCCCGAAACGATGGCACGGTTGCACTCTGCCATATCGACAAGATTCTGCTTGAGAACGGGGTGCGTTTCCTTTTCGGCAAGCGCCTCGATCTCGTCGGTCATGCGGCCGAGGAAGGCGATGATGGCCTTGACCACGGCGATCTCGGCGCGATAAAAGTCGGCGTGAGATTCGTCGTGCAGCTTTTCTTGCTCCTCAAGCTTTTGGAGGATTCCGCCCCAGCCCAGATCGAAACCGATCTGAAGATCGGGCGTGAAGTGATGACAGTTGTCGATACCCGAAATAATGTTGTAGCGATCGAAAATTTCTTGCAGATCGGGGTACGCATAATCGGGGTTCCACTTTTTCTTGGGTGGACGCAATCTCTCAAGGAACAGAAATCCCTTGCCAACGAATGCGTCGAGCGCGTCGATGTACAGCGGATGCTCCGAGAGCAATCGGCAATAGTTGCTCGACCAAGCGTCGTAGCCGTAGATAGAGCCGTTCTTGTGGCTGGGTTGCAGCTTGAATTTGAACTCGTCCTGAACGATCAGACCGTAGTCGTCCTCGTCTGCGCCGCCCAGCTTTGCCTTTTCAGCCGTCTGGTCGACCTTGCGCTGACGCAGAAGGGCAATTCTCTTGTCATAAGACAACTCTTCATCGGGAGAATAGCAGTTGATAAATTTGATGGCACTCATCTTTATCCCACCTTTCCCACAATGCCTGCGCGCTCAATAAGAGCGAGCAGCTCGTCAAGGCGTGCCTTGTTCAAGGGTCTTGCGTCTGCGTGCGCGTTGGCTGCCGACAGCGACTCATACTTGGCACCGCCCAGCGTGTTGAAGTTGAGCAGCTCGTAGCGAACGAGATGCTTCATATTCTTAATATAGTCGGCGATTGCCGAAATGTTCTCATCCGTATCGGTCACACCGGGAATGAGCGGCGTGCGCACGATAAAGGGGACGCCCAGCTCGTCGAGCTTTTTGGCATTTTCGAGCACCTTTTGGTTGCTCACGCCCGTATACGTCTTGTGCGCTTCGTCGTCCATCAGCTTGATATCGAACATAACGAGATCGCATTTTTGAAGTACGCTCTCGATGCGGTCAAAATCAAAGCAAAGGTTGGTTTCAATGGCAGCGTGGATACCTTCGGCGTGCGCAGCGTCGATTAACTGCTCGACGAAAGGCGACTGGCAAAGGCACTCGCCACCCGACACGGTCATGCCGCCGTTCGAATTGTCGTAGTAGGGCTTATCCTGCACGACCTCGGCCATGATCTCCTTGGCCGACATTCTCTTGCCGCAAAGCTGCAGTGCCTCGGCGTAGCAGGCTGCGGCACATTTGCCGCAGCCAACGCATACGTCGCGATCGATGCTATGTACGCCGTTTGCGATGCTGTGTGCACCCTGCGGGCACACCTCAACGCACTTTCCGCAGCCGATGCAGCGGATGGGGTAAAACATGATCTCGGGCATGTGCTTGAGCGTTTCGGGGTTATGACACCACGAGCAATGCATCTGGCAGCCCTTCAAAAACACAGTGGTACGAATACCGGGGCCGTCCTGCAGCGAAAAACGCTGAATTTCGGTCACGATGCCCTTGATCGCACCCGTGAGCTTGTTATCGTTGTCCATCATTTTATCTTTCCTCGAGCTCTACCCACTCGCCGCTCTCGGCGCTCTTGTACATCATATCCAGTACGTAGCGCGAACGGCTACCTGCCTCGGGACCGACGACCAGTGCGTCGCCCGTGCGCAGGCAGTAAGCAAAGTTATCTGCACCCTGGTTCCATTCTCTTTGTACGGGGTACGGAGATTCCTCCGTCCACTTGCCGTCCTCGCGCGACCAATAAATGTGCTCGCCCTCGGGACCGCCCGAGGTCAGAAGGTATGCACCCTTGTCGCCGTACACCTCAAGACGGGTGTACCAGGTGTTGACGGGGTAAGAGGTGGTCGACGAGAAGCGGGCAACAAAGCCGTTCTCATACTGCCACTCGGTGATACCGTAGTCGTCGACCTCGATGTCGTGCGTCTGGGTGTAGGTCGAGCAGCGAACCTTCTTAGGCATGCCGAAGCAGGTCAGCAGACGGTCGATCTCGTGGATACCCTGATTGCTCAGTGCTCCGCCGCCGTCCATAGCCCAGGTGCCTCTCCAGCCGCCGTTCTCCTTGAAGTAGGAGGCGGGACGCTTGATGTTCAAAATCATATTGGCGCTCTTGAGCTTACCGAAGTAACCGCCCTCGACAGCCTTCTGCAGCTCCTTGAGCGGGCCGCGGAAATGCAGGTCGAAGTCGCAGCCGAGCAGCAGTCCCTTTTCCTTGGCAAAGGCAATGAGCTCGTCGCAACGCTGATAGTTGACGTCCATGGGCTTGGTCAGAAGGACGTTCTTGCCGGCCTCCAGGCACTGCTTTGCCACGCGGCAGTGATCGCCCGTGGGAACGACGACGTACATGACCTCAACGGCGGGGTCGTTCAAAAAGGTGTTGATGTCGGTGCTATAGGGAACCTTGAACTGCTCGCCGATCTCCTTGGCGCGCGCCTCGTTGATGTCGCAAACGCCATACAGCTTGATACCGTTGGTGTTGGTGATCTGTGCGCAGCGGTTCTTACCCATACCAAGGCCGACGACGACCATGTTGACGGGGTTATCGTTGTAGGGACGGTCGAACATCTGGACGGGCGAGAGCGCCGACTTCATATCGCCGGGGGCGCTGGCGGGCCAGACGCGCTTGATGTAATCGTAGCACTTCTTGGTTGCCTGCTCACCGTTCAGGCCTACGCCTGCGGGAACGTGCGTTTCGATCGACACAGGCATATCCTTGCCCGTGACGAGCGCGCCGCGAAGCACTCTCTCCCACGGAACCTTCTTGCCCTCGACCTCAGCAAGCACACCGCGCGACTTGACGTGCAGCATGTTGGCATATTTCAGGCACTTGGTGAAGTAGTCCACGCAGTCGCCCTTGGCCTCGGGCAGAATCTCAAACATATTGGAAACGTCCCAAGCCATACCCCAGCCGGGCACGTTGAGCTGCTCCAGTACGGTGATGACCTCGTCGGGCGTCTGACCGCAGTTTTCAATGCCGAGGATCAGACCGGCCTCCTGCGCACGCTTAGCAAAGGGATAGAACATTTCCAGCACCTGAGCCTGTGCGTCGGGGCGCATGGCCAGCTCGCCGCACTTGGGATCGTACTGGTCGTGCTGCCAGAAGTTGAACGAACGGACCAGACGGCAATCCAGCACGTCGGCCGCGCGGATGATACCCTCAAGCTTTGCCATTTCCTTGGCAACGCCGTCAGGGCCGGGCAGGTGAACCTTGCACAGCGAAGACTGGATAACACCCGTCTTCAGACCAAGGCTGTCGAGCTGTGCACGAAGAGCCTTGAGTTCGTCCATGGTCAGATTTTCAATGGGCTTACCGAACACTCTGGAACGGAAGTCCACGTACTTCATCCCCCAAGAAGCAATGGTAGGCAGGATCTCGGTAACTTCTCTTTGAAGCTCGTCAGTAAACACGGATACGTACATGATGTTTTCTCCTTTTCATTTTTTCATTTTTCATCGACTTATGTTTACATATTTCCATACACAATTATTATATTGTTAAATGCGTTACAAATATATGACTTTTTTCTATAAAAATGAAACATTTTTATGTTTTTGGGATGTTTTTGGGATGTTTTTGATGAAGATAGAACGTTATATATGAAAAGCAACCGCGTTTCCCAATCAAATACGTGGTATTTTTCTATCATTTGTTTTAGAAATATCACAAAATAATCATATTGACTTTTGAGAATATTTGTATTATAATGTATGGTGAAGAATGATTTCGTGAAAAAATCATTCAAAAAGAGATAATGGAGGATAGTAGCATGAAAAGATTGCTCACCCTGTTGCTGGCAGTGATGATGATCGCATCCGTATTTGCTTTCGTCGGCTGTGGCAACGACACACCCAACCCCGACCAGCCCGGTCAGCCCGACCAGCCCGGCACCACCGATCCTGCCACGCCCGGTAGCTCGGATCAGCCTGTCGGCGACGGTATTGACTACATCACGCAGGTCGAAGTAGAAAACTTCAACAATGCATGGATCACCATCCTTTGCCGTGAGGACAAGGAGTACGAGATGTACACCGAAGAGGATGCCGCCGCTCTGGTCGATCAGGCCGTTTACGCTCGTAACAACCGCGTAGCTGACCTGTTCAAGGTTCAGATCGAAACGCATCCCGTTGCAGGTACCTGGGAGCAGCAGCAGACCTACATTCAGGCTCTGGCTCAGTCGGTTTCTGCCGGTGACGACGCTTATCAGATCGCCGCTACGCACACGGCTTACAACTCCAACTTGACCATTCAGGAGCAGTACTACGATCTGCGCACGCTGGGCAACGCCATCAACCTGGACGCCGCTTGGTGGTCGCAGTCGTTCAATGAGAACTGCACCGTTTACGACAAGCTGTTCTTCACCACCGGTGACCTTGCCCTGACCATGTGGGAGGGTATGTACGCCGTATACTTCAACAGAAAGCTTGCTACCGACTACGGTGTCGGCGATCTGTATCAGATGGTCCGCGACAAGGAGTGGACGATCGAGACGCTGACCGAGCTCACCGCAGGTCTGTATCAGGACAACGGTGATGACACCATGGGTCCCGAGGATACCTACGGTCTGCTGATCAACCGTCACGCAATGCGCGTATTCCTGACCACCTGCCAGCTTCCCATCTGCCAGCGTACGACGGACGGCGGCTACAAGCTGACCCTCATGGACGAGGAGCACATTGATAAGACCACGACCGTATACGATAATCTTTACGATCTGATCTATGAGAACGATGGTACTTACGATTCCCAACTGCAGGACGGCGACTACACCGAGATGAACGAGATCTTCACCGCAGGCCGCTCGCTGTTCATGATGGGTGAGCTTCGCGTCACGCCCTCTCTCCGCGCCGCTGATATGGAGTTCGGTATCCTTCCCTTCCCCAAGTACGACGAGGAGCAGGAAGAGTACTACGCTCACACCTACGACGGTCTGTCTTCCTTCGCTATCCCGCTGTCCGCTAAGGATCCCGCCATGTGCGCTAAGATCCTGGACGCTATGGGTGCAGAAAACAAGACTTCCGTTATCCCCGCTTACAACGAGATCGTGCTTGACGGTCGTGTAGCTCAGGACGGCGATTCCCGCGAGATGCTGGGTATCATCCGTGACAACCTGTACTTCGACTTTGGTTTCGTTTACTCCAACACCATGGGTACTTCGGGCGTTTCCGGTCCCTTCGCTCTGTACGGTGACGCACTGCGCAGAGGAAGCGAGTCCTTCATCTCCGAGTGGGATCAGTATGCAACTGCACTGGCTACCAACTTGGAGGACGTGCTGGCCAAGTTTGACCAGTAATTCCCGAACATATTGCGAGGGTGCACTGCGGTGCACCCTCGTTTTTTGTTGCATTGATTCCCTTCGTTTTACGGCAGCTTGAATTTGCACTATTTTTTCTTGATTTTTTTGTTTAAAATCGGATTTTTTTATACTTTGCTATCGCCGTTTATCGTACCATGGGCGTTTGACACTATTTTTTAAATTATTTCATTTGAAATTAAAGTTTTTGATACTATATTATTGACATTTATCGCAATATATGGTATAATATATAAAATTCAATCTATTTCTTTACATATATCCAATAAAAATAGTGTTTTCTTAAGATTTCAGTTTTCGTAAAATGGAGGGGACGACGCTTATGGAAGATTTTTACCTGGAACGGAGATTGCGTATCTTCACGGATAGCGATCCCATCACGTTCGCATACAAAACGTCTTACGACGTTCCGTCGATTCACAATCTGCATATTCACCACAACTACGAGTTGTATTTTTATATTGAGGGTGACGCCGATTACATCGTCAACAATGCTTATTATAAGCTGCACCGTGGCGACGTTATGATCATCAGCCCCAATGAAACACATATGCTGGTACTCAAAAAGCCGTGTCAGTACACTCGCTTTTATATGGTATTCCCGCCTAACGTGTTCATCAACCACATCATCAACCCACTCCAGACGCTGCTGCGCCGCACGACGGGTGGCTCTGCCAAGCTGACACTGACTCCCGATATGTGGGATCGCGTATACGGCATGATGCAGGACATTCTTCGCGTTTGCCGCGACGACCCCGATGATTCGGGCGAGCTTCTGCACACCAAGATCTACGCCATGCTGCTGCAACTGTTGTGCTCGTTGAGCGAAAAAACCACTTCGGTGCAGTCGGTCGGCGACCAGTTCGGTGCGGCACATCTGCCCGGCCCCATGCGCGAGGCCATGGCTTACATTGAAACGCACCTGACGCAAAACATCACGGTGCGCGAGATTGCCGAGGCCATTCATATCTCTCCGCCTTATCTGTCCTCGATCTTCCGCAAGCACATGGGCGTGCCGCTGGTCACCTATCTGCAAACGCGCAAGATCGTGCTCGCCAAGCAAATGCTGGAGGAGGGGCGGTCGGTCACCTACGCCTGCTATGAGAGCGGATTTTCGGATTGCTCGTATTTCATTCGCATCTTCAAGCGTCATCTCGGCATGACGCCGCTGCAATACCGCAATTCCTTCCGCAACTCGGAAAAATAATCAAAAAGCATCACGGACTTTGCGTCCGTGATGCTTTTTCTTATTCCTTGGCAAACGCCTCGTTGAGCATGCGTGCAATGTTCCGCATGCGCTCGGCGTCGACTTTGACCGCTTGGCGGTCGTAGGTAACAAGACCGTTGACCTCGTCCTCGACGTCGCTGAGCTGTGTCAGCACAAGCGCGCAGAGATTGGTATTGCGCAATGCGGGCACAATCTGTTCGCCGTACAGGTGCTCCAGAGCCGTGATCAGCTCGTCTGTGCTGTGATAGGTCGCATAGCCGTAGCTTGCATCAAGATTGAAAATATGACCGTCCACGCCAAGACAATAGCCGCCAAATTCGGACAGCACGATCGGGAGCGTTTGATTTGATCTGAGGCGAACGGGCTTGAAATAAACGTGCTCACTTTGAACGTCGCTGCGTCGGGGTCTGAACCAGCCCGATGCGCTGTCCCAGATGCGCGTCGGATCAAGCAGCTTCATTTCATCGTAGATGCGCGCGGTATCGTACTGTCCCCAGCCCTCGTTAAAAATGGTGTAGTAACAGACGCAGGGACTGTTGTACAGCAGATTAACCGTTTCCTTGGCCGCACCTTCAAAGGCGGCGCGGCGGCGCGGACTTGCGTGATGTGCAATGCCACGTTTGAAGGCAACGGTCGGCAGCGCGGTGTCGATCAGAAACGAATAGTTGCCGCTGTTGACCATGTCCTGGAACACGGACATGCCCAAGAGATCGCAATAGTAATAGAACAACGCAGGCTCGATCTTGATGTGCTTGCGCAGCATGTTAAAGCCCAGCGACTTGGCCGTTTGAATATCAAAGCGGTAACCCTCGGGATCAGCGGGCAGATAGATGCCGTCGCTGAAATAGCCCTGATCGAGCAGGCCGTGGAACAGATAGGGCTTACCGTTGAGCGCGGTCACGGGACCGTTATTTGTATCAACGACCGTGACGGTGCGCAAGGCGAAATAGGACTCGACTCTGTCCTCACCGCACACGAGCGTGAAGCGGTAGAGATAGGGGTGCTCGGGCGACCAGAGGTGTACCTCGTCGGGTGCGAGCGTGAACACGTCACCCTCGTAGCAGTATTCACGATCCCCTGCCTCGGTATGCAGCACGATCGTCTTTTGCGCCGTGCCTCCCGTCGTTTCCACCGTCACGCACTCAGTCGACGGCGTCAAACGCAAAGAGCGGATATGCTCGGCGGGCAACGCTTCCATCCAGACCGTTTGCCAGATGCCGCTGGTGGGCGTGTACCACATGCCGCCGCGACGCTCGCGCTGCTTGCCGTAGGGCAGTTCCCGATCAAGCGCGTCCTGCACGCGGACGGTCAGCGTGTTTTCTCCCTCGCGCCACGCGCTTGTCACGTCAATCGAAAAAGGATGATAGCCACCCTCGTGCTCACCGACGGGCGTGCCGTTCAAGCATACCCGGGCAATCTGATCGACCGCGCCAAAGTGCAGCATCAGCCGCTTGCCCTCACCAAAAAATCCGTCGGGCAACGTGACCGTGCGCTCGTAAACAAGAATATCTTGTTTTTCAAAGCGGCACTCAATGCCCGAGGCGCGGGATTCGGGCGGAAACGGCACGAGAATATCACCCACACACTCGGTCTGCCCCTCACGCTCAAGAGCGAGTGACCAGCGACCGTTCAGGCACAGGTAGGAATTGCGCTTCATTTGCGGACGGGGATATTCCTGCCACGGAATGTCGCCCATGTTCTGTTCAAATGGCGTGCCGAGCGACACCGTACGGGGCATTTTTTTGTGTCCGATCCACCACACGAGCAGCACGACGGGCACGGCGGCAAGCAATGCTGCCACGAAGATATTTTGATTGGGTACGAACGAGGTCGTTCCGTCGCCGTTGACCACAACGTCAGCGTTGCGCAGCACCGTCTTACCGATCCACGGACCGATGACACCGGGCAGCAGCACCTGCGAGCAAATGCGTACGCCTTGCAGCATACCCGAACGCCCAGCGGGGGTCAGATCGCGAATGAGGGCACCGAACACGGCCATGCCGCAAAGGTAGCCGCACATCATGAGCAGCGAGCCAACGAACACAAGTACCGTTCCACGGAACAGCATGAGCAGCACGTAACCGACCATCAAAGACGCCAGTGCCGGCATGACCGCGCCCGAAAATCCGCGCTTGTCGTACACGTGCCCCCAGAAAAAGGTAGCGACCGACGCAAGCACGATGGCGGGTGCCATGATGAGCACGTAATCCTTCATGCCCAGCGACACCTCGTAATAAAGAATGAGGTAAGGCATGAAGATCTGAATGGAAATATTAAATACGACAAAGGTGATCAAGGCGCGGTAGAGCGTGGGGTTTTTGCGCACCGTCGAGGGGCGGAAGCCGTAAACGATGCCCTGCCAATAGGGCACGTCACTTTTTCTGATGGGCGGCTCTTTGATCAAAAACAGCCCTGCGATGCCAACGACAAGCGTCAGCGCGCCGATGATGGCAAAGATATACGACCAGCTTTGGCTTTCGTCCAGATTGAACGCCATAAAGCCACCAAACACACAGAGAATGGCGACCAGCGGCATCATGGCGTTGATACCCTCGGCCGCGCCGCGGTTGCCCTCATCGGTCATGTCGGTCAGCCAGGCGTTGAAGGCGGCGTCATTGGCGGTCGAGCCGAAGAAGGTCATGACGCAGTCCATGATGATGACCAAGGAAACGCCCACGGCAGCCGCCGACACGGTCATGGGAACGAGCGGCTCGATGACGTCAAGTCGGATAAACACAAAGCTGAAAATCGAGATGCCCCAGAGGATATAACCGCCGCACATGAACAGCTTGCGCTTGCCCACGCGGTCGGACAGCGCGCCCATGAGCACCGTCGTCAGCGTGGCTGCCACGGCGCTGGCGGCAACCATGGCGGAAATATCCGATGGAGTTGCGTTGAACATCTTATAGATAAAGACGTTGAAATACATGTTTTCCACGACCCAGGCGATCTGACCCATCAACGAAAAGACGGTCAGTGCGCACAAAAATCGCGGCGATAGCTTGCTTTTGCTCATTTTCTTCTCCTTTTATGCAAAAGCCCTGCCAAAGAGCGGCACGGGCTTTTGTTATCATTGATTATTCGCCTTGCGCGTTGAAATTCTGGGGTAATCCAAGCTGATCGAACAGCTCCGATACGTGTCCTACCTGCTCACCCGACATTTGCGCATTGAGCGCGAGCTCGTGCACGCCGCCACGCAATTTTCCGCGCCGAATGCCACGGGCAAGGCGGCGCATCTGATAGAAAAAGGTCAGATATCTATGTCCCTTGAGCGCGGGATAGGTATGAACGAGCTGCTCGTACGGCATAAAAATACGGGATAATGCATAACCAAGCTTGCCCTTGCCCTTGGCATGCTGGATGGCAACAAAGTTCACTTTATCGCCGTAGGTGCCACCCTGCAAGACGAAGTTAGCCATGTCACGTCCAAGCGCGTCGAGCGCGCCGTCCGAAAACCAGGCAAGGCACACCTTGCGCGCCGTGTTGGCAAAGATTGAAAGCCCGGTGCTTGTCAGCAACTCTTGCAAAGCGGCTCGGTCGAGCTGCTCGTTTTGTTCAAGCAGCCAAAGATCCATAAAGGTGCGTATGCCGCAGCCGCCGCCGGCAAAATGCTTGGCCATGTGGGCGACGTGATAGAAATAGAACATCTCGTCCGTCATGGCGCGACGGTAGCAACAGCCCTCGATCTCGCGGGTATACGACCAGACCTCGCGCAGCAGAGCCGATGCAGGACCGATGCGATCATCCTCGATCAGGTCGTGGTGCAGCTCAATGTGCACGCCCGAAGGCGAATACAGCGAAATGTCATGGTCGGTTTCATACGACTGCTTGACGTATCCGAGCTGCTCCGTCAACAATGCTTCGGCATGTGGAATGTCTTGCTTGTGGACGAGCAGATCGATATCGCTGCTCGTGCGCATCCAAGGCTCGGGATACAGCGCACGAAGCACCGCCCCTTTGAGCGGCAAATGGATAATGCCCCCCTGCTCGAGCACGCGACAACTTTCCGCAAGCTCGATGCGCTGGTGCTCATAACGGAACACCGAAAGCATTTGCGCCTTTTGCAACTTGGCTCCCGCCTCGCTCGCCGTATTCAGCGCACCCGCACGATACAGCGCGTAGGATACGATATGTGCCACGTCGTGATGATAGGCGGCAGCATACAGTTGCCCCATTTGCTGCTCGTCTTGCGGCACGCACGCGCACACCTCGCCACGCAATGCCGCGCGACAAAGGGCGATCATTATATTGGCAACGGATGTTGGTTGCATCACATTTCCTTCCTTTCTTTATTCTCCGAGTGGATGGAAAAATATTCGCTTACGTCCGCCATCGTCATACAGCACGACGGGCTGCATACCAAAGACGCGGACGGGGATATCGGTATCAAGCAGTTCGTTCGGCGTACCGACAAAGCCGATCGTTCCATCGCAAACGACGATCAATCGGTCGGCGTATTGCATGGCACACGAGAGGGAATGTGTCGCGGCAAGTACCGCTTTTTTCCTGTCGCGGCACAAGCCCTTCAGCAGCCCGAAAAAGTGGTGTTCATGATCGGCGTCCATAAAGGCGGTCACCTCGTCAAGCAGCATGAGCGGTGTATTTTGCGACAGCATCATGCCCAGATACGCCCGACGCGCCTCACCGCCCGACAGACAATCAAGATATGCGTCTGCCAGATCGGTCAATTCGGCGTCGTGCAAAGCGGCTGCGATCGCACGCGTGCAGTCGGGTGTTGACGTGCCGTTCAAGGATTGATACGGGCTGAGCCCCATCGCAACAAGCTCTCTTACCTTGATGTGCGGCAGCGCGGGCTGCTGCTGCATGAGTGCTACGCGGCGGGCACGCTCGCGTGGGGAAAGGGAGAGTAAGTCCTGCCCGTCAAGGCGCACGCTTCCGCGGCAAGGCAAAAGCCCGCAGACAGTATGAAGCAGCGTGGACTTTCCACTGCCGTTGCGCCCGATCACGGCAACGAATTCGCCTCTTTCAAGGCCAAAAGAAACGTCATGAAGAACTTCTTTTCGCTCATATCCGAGCGAGAAAATCTGACATTGCAGCACGTGGCACCTCCTTACAGCATTCTGCCCCGACGGAGCAGCAGCACAAGAAAGAAGGGGGCACCGACAAGTGCCATAACGATACCGACGGGAATTTCGGTGGGAGATGCGACCACGCGACCAACAAGGTCACCAAGCACGCAGACGTTCGCACCAAGCAAGGCGGTGCACAGCGTTTGCCACCTCGTCCCCGTGCGACAGAAACGGCGCGACACGTGCGGCACGATCAGTCCCACAAAACCAAGCAACCCCGCCACGCTGACCGCGCAGGCAGCCAGCGCCGAGGCAAGCAAGACACAGCCCAGGCGCAGCGCGCGAACGCGAACGCCAAGCGACGCCGCTCCCGTTTCTCCAAGGCACAAAAGATCAATGCGGTTTCCAAGCAAAAAGCAGGCAGCCGCACACAGCGTAATAGCGGCGGCGGGCACGGCGAGCACGGCGAGCGTAACGCCGCCAAAGCCGCCGATCGAAAAAGCGTGATAGGACGAGAGCAGGTCTGCGTCCGCATAAGTAAAGCAAGAGATACCGGCGCCCAACAGCGCGGTCATGGCCACGCCCGCCAGCACGATGGCACTTTTGCCACCACCGGCTCGATGGGCAAGAGCAAGAATGACAAGTGCGGTCAAAAAGGCACCGACAAAAGCAAACAGCGGCGTCAGGGCATCGGCGGCGGGGACAAAAAACAGCATGAGCACGATGGCAAGCCCGGCCCCTGCATTGACACCGATGATATTCGGCGCGGCAAGCGCATTATCGGTCACCGCTTGCAGCAACAGTCCCGACAACCCAAGTCCCGTACCGACGACCACGCCGGCCAACACACGCGGCAGGCGGACGGCGTACAGCACGACGCGCTGTATCTCATAGCCCTCGCGCCCAAAAAGCCCGCCCAAAAAGGCGTCCGTGCTCATATGCGCGCTGCCAAAACGCAGCCCAAGCCACATGGACAGTGCAAGCACCGCCGCAAGCAGTCCTATGCGCCACCACGCGCCATGCGGGGCGCGTCTTCCCAGTTTCTTACTCATCTAACAACTCCGAAAGCACCGAATACGCCTCGTACCAACGAGCGTTCGGCTTATATTGAAACAACTCTTTATCCAGATATCGGACACGACCGTTTTGTACGGCGTCAAGCGTCTGCCAGGTGCTCTTGCGCAGCATGGCGTCCATATTGGCGCGCGCTGCGTCCTCGTCGCCCATGGTCGTGATCAGGATCAGATCGGGATTGGCGGCCATAATGACCTCCATGGCAAGACCGTCCACAAGAACGGGGGCCTCGTCGGCCAAATTGCGTGCGCCAAGCTCACACAGCATGGCAGCAGCAAAATGCTGCTCGGACGTTTTGGCCTTGGTCGAGCGAGCGGACGAGCCGGCACGCAAAAACAGCACCGTCTTTCCCTCGCCCCCACGCGATGCGGCGAGCAAGGCGTCGATGTTGGTCTTTTGCGCTTCGCCGTACTGCTCGTAGGCGGCGGTATTTCCCGTGACGTCAGTCATCACGCGTAACACGCGCAGATAATCGTCAAAGCATTCCAGACGAAACAGTGCCACCGGCGTGCCTGCTCCGCGCAACAGTGCCGCGCATTCCACGTGGGCGGCAATATCCGCCGAGCCTATGACAAAATCAGGCTGATAGGAGAGCAGCAGCTCGGTATTGACCGTTTTGCCTGCCCCCGCATCCACAAGCAGCACGCCGTCGGGCACGATCCCCCGCTCGACCGCCTCGCCCACCGTAACAGCAACCTCGCCACCGGCGAGCTGCCAGATATCGGCAAACGAAGAAAAGAGAACCGCCACACGGCGCGGCTGTTCCTCCAACGACACACGCTGACCGCTATCGTCGGTAAAGCTCACGTAGGCGTCGTCAGAGGACGGCGTAGGTGCCGCGCAGCCGACCAGCAGCAGCGCGACAAACAGCGCAAGCAAACGTTTCTTCATGGATCAATCAGCAAGGATTTCGGCCTTGCGTTCAAGCAGCTCGTCCGACAGAATGAGGCGTTCGGCCTCATCAAAACCGACGCGGGCGACCGTATCGGCCAGTCGCTCGCCTGCTACGCCGTAGGCGCGGAAGAACAAAATGGTCTTTTCCACCGTCAAAAGCAGTTGCTCGCGGTCGGTCAGGATAACCGAGAGAGGTTGACCGCGTCCCACCTTTTTACCCCAGCGACCGCCGATGTACACGCGATAGCCCTCGCGCTCGGTTTTCATGGCTTTGAAAGGACATGCGGCGATGCAACGGCCGCAGCTGTTACACACCGTCGTGTCAATGACGGGCTTACCGTCTGACAGCTTGACCGCCTTCATGGGGCATTTTGCCTCGACCTGACAAATCTTGCACGCGCGGCAGATGCTCTCGTCAAGCACAGGCACACGCTGACCGACGATGCCCACGTCATTAAGATCGGGCTTGACACAGTTGTTCGGGCAACCGCCGACCGCAATCTTGAATTTGTGCGGCAGCTTGACGCTATGGTACCCTTGGTAAAAACGCTCGTGAATGGCGAGCGAGATGTCAAACGTGTCGATCAGACCGTACTGGCAGGTCGTACCTTTACAGGACACGACGGGACGCACGCGCGGACCCGTGCCGCCCGTGCTCATGCCATGCTCGGCAAGATAGGCGATGAGCGGGTCAATATTGTCATACGGGATCTTTTGAATTTCGACCGTCATACGCGTCGTCATGGCAAGCTCGCCGTTGCCAAATCGCTCGGCGGCGTCGGCCATGATGCGAAACTGCTCGGCCGTGACCTTACCGTTTTTTGTGATTACGCGGGCATTGAAGCAATCCTCGGTCGTTTTATCGCGCAAAAAGCCCAAGCCTTTGACACGCGTGATCTCCTGTGCGGAAGGAATACTCATGATGCAATGTCCTTTCTGTTTTAAAGTTCGACACGGTCGATGATCTCGCCCGTATTTTGGTTGAAGGTCACGGTGATATTCTCACCGTAAAGTGTGACGGCAGCGCCGATAAAGGCGGCTGTGGGGCGTTCACTATTCGCAAACAGCGGCTTGGCACCGATGACGGCGGGGCAAGCAAGACCCAGATGGTCGTAGTCGTCGTTCGGGCGCATAATACCCACAAAATGCTTATGTCCGTGCAGTTGCAGCGTGGGCTTGATATGCTCGCGCATCAGCTTGGCCCACTCGGCGTACAGCTCCTGCTCGATATCAAAGGGCGGCGGATCGATGTGTGTGAAGGGTGCGTGGCTGATGACGAGGCGATGCTCGACGCCCTCGGCCGCATATTCGGTCGCAGCGTGGGCAATGACCGAATGAATATAGTCGGTTTCTCTCAAGCGAAAATCGTGAAAACAGTTCATTCCGCCGTAGGCATCGTGCTCATCGGGCTTATCCTCACCGCAATCCAGCACCAGTCCCCAGACACGCCCCAGACGGAAGGTGTAATAGGTCTTGCCGTTTTGCGTGGGAATATAGTCGGGCATATCCTCGGCGTGAACACCGCGCGAATCGTGGTTGCCGCGCGCGCATACGACGGGGCACTCCCCTGCCGTCACGCCCGAGGCGATCTTGCAGATGGCGTAGAAGTTTTCGATCAGACCGCTGTGGTCGGGAATGTCACCGTTGAGCACCAGAAGATGCAGCTCGTCGCCAAAATAGCGTCCTGCCGCTACGGGCTCGTCAACCATATTGTGCGCGTCGGCAATGTGATAGACATTGATCTTGCCCTCGCTCGGCAGCGGACGGAAGGGGATCGTCAGCGACGCCTCGCTCTCGCTGGTCGGGAAATAAGGCTTGCGCTCGATGACGTTGTTCCACGCCACGCAATATTCGCCCGCATGATCGAGTACGCACATGGGGACTTCAACAACGTGCATCTGTTTGCCCGAGCGCATCACGCCGCAGGCGTCGTCGTAAAAGGTGCGATCTCCCACGCGCACGCGCACGGTAGCTTCTCTTTTCATCAAAATGAATATCTGGTAATGTTCACCGACGGCAAACACCGTGGGGAAACATCTCATATCTTGGGGCAGTTGTGTGTTTTTCATCGGTTTTCCTCCGTCCATTTCGTTGTATTCATTATAACATATGCCCCGCATCTTGTCAACGAAAAAAGCCCCGTTCGGGGCTTTTTTCAAATGTCGGTTTTTACCTTCCCGTGCACGTGACGGTACAGCTCAAGCGGCAGATACAGCAGCGCGATCACGACAATGGCAATGACGGGAAATCCGACCAGATGCGAACCGCACAGCTCCTGGGCAAGCTTCAGTGGCGCGATGTTGTCATGCTTCATCAAAAACATGTAGTTGGTACCCAGCCACACGTTGATGCCGTACACGGGCACGGCAAGCGCGACGAGAAGCAACAGACACTTCCACACCTCGCGCAACTTGGGGCGAATGTCACCGCCAACGGTCAGTACCAAAGGATAGAGTGCCAGCAGAATGTGCACCGTGAAGCTGTGCAGGTGACTGAAATTCAGCACGGGCAGCTTGGTCCAGGTGGGCAGCAGCAACGCGGCGATGGCAGAGGGGAGCCCGACCGTATAAAGAAAATGATCGAGCGTTTTGGACGGTCTTACGGCATGAATGGCGATCAGCACGATGTTGATGCTACAAAGGTGAAGCGGCAGGTAGTTGACGTTATAGCGATCGCCGATCACAAGGCAGACGACCTTGAACAGCTCGTCCGCGACGATGAGTGCCGCCATAATATAACGGAAGCGACGGCGACCGATCTCGCCAAGGCGGCGATACAGCAGACAAAGTACGACTGCCAAAGCGGCAAACAGCCCGAGCCAGCAAAGGTGCGTCGTGTCAAAATGAGAAAAGCCCAGCCCTTTGGGAATGTCACCCGTGATATGCCAAAAATACTCCATTGTCCTGTCCTCTCATCAAATGTCAAATTTGGCGCGCAGCTCGACCACGCGTCCAAAGATGCGAAGCGGTGTTTTTTTGAGTTGATCGCACGAAAAATGCATGGGCGCGTAGTCGGGATTGAACGAGGTCAGCGTCACGCCCTGCGCATCTTGCGTGAATTTTTTGCAAGTGGCACGCACCTCGCCGTCTTCCTCCAGCAGAACTACGACGATATCGCCGTTCTCGGCCGTCGGCTGCACGCGGACAATGACCACGTCGCCTTCCATCATACGGGGCTGCATGCTGTCACCGTGAATGCGCAGCGCTGCAAAATCACCCGTACGCGCCAGTGCGGTGGGGATCTCCTCGTAATCCTCGATATCGGTCAGCGCCTCGATGGGCTGTCCTGCCGCTACGTCACCGCGCACGGAAATGCGCACGCTCGCACGCGGCGAGAACAGCGCTTCGGGCTCAAGCGAGAAATACGCCGCGATCTTGTCAAGCGACCTCTTACTCGGCAGTGTGCCCTGTTTCCATTTGGTCACCGATCCCGCCGCAATGTTCAGCTCACGCACCACCTCAGACGGCGTCATACCCGCCGCACGGCACAGTGCGCAGAAATTATCCCAAAACATAAAAGCTCTCTCCTTTTTCCACAAACTGGTCAAAAAAGTTGTTAAGGTACATTGGTGATAGCTCCGAAATTTCACCGTTGGTGAAATTTTATCTTGACATTTCACCAAAAGTGAATTATAATATAAGAGCAACGCGCCAAAGAGCAATCATGTTTCGTGAATGCTCCGTCACAATATCGACAATATTTTATCACATTTCGGGGCATTCGTCAACCGTTTTTGAAAAAGGAGGACAACATGCCACAAATTCACATTTCGGTGCGCGATAAGATCGCGCGCGCCGCACGGCGCACGCCGTGCATCGTATGCGGCAACGCCGACTACGAGGTCGTATTTGACCTCGACAGCGAATGGGCTGTGCACGACCAAAAGATCGCACGCTTCATCTGGGGCGGTGCTTACTACGACGTGCCCTTCATGGGCAACATCTGTCCCGTGCCGACCGTGATCCACGCAAGTGAGGTCGAAGTGGGCGTGTACGCCGGAGATCTGCGCACGACCACACCTGCCACCATCGCCTGCCGCCGTTCGATCCGCGGTGAGCAATCCCTGCCCCTTCATGACGAGGCACTCGCAGAATACGAGCACCGCGCCGTCGAAGCGGCTGCCGTAGCGCAAAGTGCCGCGAGCGAGGCCGCAAAGACGGTCGGAAACTTGCAAGATGCGGTAAACGAGGCTAAAGCAGCCGCCGCGCAGGCAAGTGAAACCGGCGCACAGATCATGGACGCGACCGCACAGGCCAATGCTGCCGCAGACAAGGCACAAAAAGCAGTAAGCTCCCTTCAGAACGCAGTCGAAGCCACCGTGCAGGCAAAAACCGAAGCACAGCAGGCCAAGACATTGGCAAACCAAGCCGCGCGTCTTGCCCAGCAAAGCGCCGAGAGCATCAACACCGACACAGAGAGTGCCCGGGCACACGCCGCACAAATGGTAGAGCATGCGGCTGCCACACGCACGCGCTACGCCTTTACCGTCGGGCAGCCGGACGAGTTGGAATTCATGACGCCCGAGTCGTGCGGTATTTACAACGACGTCGAAAAGCTGCGCTACAACGACAAGACGCTGTTCACCATCTACCGTTACCCTTTGACGGACAGCGCGCGCATCACAAGCGCACTCTGGCACGCACATCTGGCACAGCAGACGTTGCTTCAGGTGTCATCCGACGGCAAAACGTGGATCACGCTGCTCGACAACAGCTATCAGCAGATCGGTACGCAATACCATTACGAGCTGTGCGACGTGCTGGATCTGAGTGATGCCGACGCCCTTTACGTCAAGATCACCGATTCTGCTCCCAACGACGGATACGGCGGTGCCATTCTTGCGGATATTCCCGTCACGCTGGATGTCACGCACGGTGCACTCGCCCCCTTCGCGTTGCCGCCGGTCAACAAGGAGGACGAGGGCTCCTACCTGCGCGTGATCGGCGGCCGCTGGGGCGTGGCAGACGCGACGGCACTCACCTCACGCGTGCGCACCTACTCGTTTAAGGTAAGCGAGCTCACCGAGAAAAAATATCTGCACGCCGATTCGACCGGCATTCTCAACGAGAGCTGCCGTTTCAACGATCGGACCGCCTTCACCCTTTACCATTATCACGTTGCCAATGCGGCGCTGGTGCGTCGCATCACCTGGACGGCCACCGTAGGCCAACAGCTTCTTATCGAGTGCTCAACGGACAGAGAGAATTGGCGCACGCTGATCAACGTCGGCGCAAGCACTCTTGATTTTGAGCGCAAAACGTTCGATCTGACCGACAAGGTCGATCTGCTCGCCTTTGACGACGTTTATATCCGCATTTCGGATTCCGATCCGACCGACGGCTTTGGCGGCGCGCTTCGTGCACACACGGCAGTCAGTTTGCACGTGGAGCGCTGCGAGCCGCCCATTGGTATGTGAGGGGGTGAATGCATGGACTACATCAAACGCAAACTGACCTCACGCAAGCTGTGGATGTCCTTGGCGGGCTTTATTTCCTCGCTGATCGTCGCCTTTGACGGTTCGGCCGAGGTGGCGGAAACGGTCACAGGCTGCATCATGGCGGGCGCGACCGTCATCGCTTACGTGCTGGGCGAGGGGTTGATCGACCGTTCCGTCACGGTACCGGAGCAGACCGAGGAGGAGCAGAGCCAAATTTAATTTTTATATTGAATATCGCAACAAACTGTGATATACTATATAAAAATATCTCTTGGAGGTTATGTATGAGCGTTACTTCACAAGCATTCGACCCCGCAGCGCTGTTTCGCATCGGATACGGGCTGTACGTTGTGACCTCAAACGACGGTCAAAAGGACAACGGGCTGATCGTCAATGCCGTCACGCAGGTGACCAACACGCCCAACCGCATTGCCGTGACCATCAACAAAAGCTGCTATTCGCACGATACCATCAAGCGTACGGGCAAAATGAACGTCAACTGTCTGTCCGTTGAGGCACCCTTTGCCGTGTTTGAGGCGTTCGGCTTCCGATCGGGTCGCGACACAAACAAATTCGAAGGCTGCGCGCCGAAGCGATCGGCCAACGGTCTGGTCGTTTTGCCGCGCTATATCAACGCATACATTTCGCTCGACGTCGAGCAGTACGTTGATCTTGACACGCACGGCATGTTTATCTGCACGGTAAGCGAGGCAGCCGTGGTATCCGATCTGGAAACCATGACCTACACCTATTATCAGGATCACGTCAAACCTCGCCCCGAGCCTCAAAAGAAAAAGGGCTACGTATGCAAGATCTGCGGCTACGTTTACGAGGGCGACGAGCTGCCCGAGGATTTCGTTTGTCCTTGGTGCAAGCACGGCGCGGACGATTTTGAACCGCTCAAATAACCGAATATAAAAGGCAACGGCTGCGAGAGCTTCGCAGCCGTTGCTGTTTTTTATTTTTCGGTAAAAAATTCCACGTCCTCGCCGACGGGGCCAATGCAAAAGCCCAGACGGACGGGGTACGGGTGCTCGGGCGTGCCCAGCATCATGTCCTTGGGCTCGATGGTGATCCGGTAGCCTGCCGCGCGCACCGCCTCGATGCACGTGTCCACATCCTCGACGGCAAATGCCAGATGGCGCAGGGCGCCTGCGCCGAGCTCGTCGGGCGCGTTGGCAAACAGCTCGAGCTTGCCTGCACCCGTATCGACCATAACGACGGGAGCGTCCTCGGTGCCCCAACGGCGCACGATGGGCATGCCCAGAATATCGTGATAGAAAGCGAGCAGCTTTTCAAATTTTTCAAGTCCCTTTGCCTTCAGGGCAATGTGATGGACGCCTGTGATCTTCGGTTTCATACTTTTTTATTTCCTTTCATTTTATCTATTGGAGAGATCTTGAGCAAACAGCCACTCGATCACCTCGCGGTCCGATGCGACCGTGTTCCAGATGCCGTGCTCTGCCCCTTCAAGCTCCGTATACTCAAACACCGTGCTGCCCGCCGCCTTGAGGGCCGCTGCCATCTCGCGCGTACCGCGCACGGGAACAGCCGAGTCGGCCGAGCCGTGGAAGGTCTTAATGGGCACATTGACAAGCCTTTCGGCCATGGCAGGGTCAGCGCCGCCGCAAATAGGAATACCGGCGGCAAAGAAATCAGGATAGCGCATGAGCAGATCCCACGTGCCAAAACCGCCCATGGAAAGTCCCATCACGTAATGGCGATCCTCGTCAAGCGAAAACTCCAGATAAAGCTCGTCTAATATCTCCATGACAGTAGCAAGCTCATCCGAAATTTTAACGCGTTCGGTGCTATAGCTACCGTTCGCCCAAGGGGTATCGACCCACTGGTTGCCCGCAGGGCACTGCGGACATACGATGATGGCGTCGGTCACGGGTGTGTTTTTCATATTGAACAGTTGCGAGAGCATATGCCCCATTTGCGAGGTGTTATTGTCTCCACGCTCGCCGGCACCGTGCAGCACCAGCAGCACAGGATATTCCTTGTCGGGATCATAATCAAAGGGCACGTACAGTCGGTAGACGATGCGCTTGCCCGTCGTACCCGTGTACTCGCGCGCCTCAAAATAGTTGAGCAGATTGGTGGCGTTGTAGCCTTCCACCGGCTTGATGTAATCCAGATACGATTTGTTTTTTAGATACGAGGTGTGATAGATAAAGTCGCGATCCGAGCCGCGCAGGAGAGAACCGTCCTTTTTCAGGCGGGAAAGCTCGCGCTGCGCTACGACGTCGAACATATAGCGGTACAGTCCGCTGGCCGTGGCGAGCAGCACCCAGTCGTCCTCGACGACGCACATACCGAAATCGTTGGAGTTATCAAGGCGCTCGGCAACGGCTGCCGCGCTCGCACGCACGTGACCGACGACGATCTCCTTGCCGTAATCGTCCTCTGCCTCACTGGCACCGACAGCCTCAAGCGTCACGCCGTGCTTGGTGGTGAGAAGCTCCAGAAAATCCGCGACGCATTTGGTGATCATCGCGTCGCTGTCGTCGTAGACGAGCGTATACTCACTTTGAAAGTCCTGGAACAACTGCAACGTGATGACTTCGGACTTGTCAGGCTCGTCGGGCACCTGTGGGTCGGTGCTTTGCTCGGGCGCGGTGCCTTGCTGATCGGGCTCAACGTCTTGGTCGGGCGCAGGAGCAGGCGTACACGAAACGAGCATCAAAATTGCAAGAAGCAATGCTAACGTTTTGATTTTCATGGCTTTGTCCCTCCGTTTTCTTGTTCATTTTACCATACTCTCCCCTGTATTGTCAAGCCGAAAGTCACGTTTTGTCGAACGGTTTTTCTCGTCGCGTGACGTAATTCGACACGCTGTGCCAAGCGTTGCACAACGGCGCTGTTATAATGGAATTACCAATCGCCGAAAGGAAGTGAAAAAACATGAGTATACCAATTTCCCGCCGTCCAAAGCGCGTGTGCGCGCTGCTGATACTTACGCTGCTGCTCGCGGCTCTTCTGACGCTGACCGTGAGTGCCGACACCTACGTCGGGCGTTACGACGGGCGCGTGGCGTGGTCGTTCAATTCGGGTACGGGTGAGCTGCGCGTATATGATGACTGCGGTGCACAAACGCCGCTTTGGTCGGGCTTTGCCGATCAGATCAGCAGCGTGTATATTGCGCCCGGTGTGACGCAACTGCCTCGCGATGCATTTCGCGGTTGCCGCCATGTGCGCGAGATCATTGTGCCCGACACGGTCACGAGCATAGGCGCTTTCGCTTTTGCAGACTGCGCTGCGCTGTCCACGTTGGTACTGCCCGGCGGATTGCGCTACGTGGGGGAGTATCTGGTCAGCGGATGCCCGCTGCTTTCTTACGTGACCTATCGTGGCAGCTCGGAGCAATGGGATCAGCTATGCGTGCAGGCCTCCACGCTTGATGGCAACGAATGGCTGTGTGGCACGACACCCGTTTACACACGCAGGACACATCTTGTCACGGTGCGCTACGTCAGCGCCGAAACGGGGGACGAGCTCTCGCCTGCCGTTGAAAAAACGGTGACCGAGGGTAGTAGCTGCACCATTCCCTCGCCCGCAGTCGAGCGTCACTCGCCGGGTGAGAGCGCGGTCGTTTTGCGCGACGTCCGCGCCAATCAATCGGTCACGGTGCTCTATTACCGCACGCATTGCGAGGTCACCGTGCGCTACGTGGACGAGCACGGCATCGCCATTTTGCCGGACGGGCGCATGACCGTGGCGCAAGGCTCGTCGCTTTTGCTGCAAGCGCCCGAAATTGAGGGCTACGTGCTGCCCGCCGAGGCCGAGGTGGTACTGACGGGCATCATGCAAAACGACACCGTTCACACCTTCCGCTACACCAAGCGCATGCTCACGGTACGCGTGCGCTGTGTTGACGAGCAGGGGCAAGAGCTGATCGAGCCGCTCACCGTCGACGTTGCTTATCGGGGTGACTATGACATTCCCCTGCCCCTCATTGATGGCTACACCGTGGGTATGTCGCACGTGCGCGGTACGGCTCTTTTACAAAGCACCGAGCAGACGGTGACCTATTCGCCCGTCTATCATACCGTCACGCTGCATTACGTAGACGGCGAGGGCAGTTCGCTCAGTGACCCCGACGTACTGCGCGTGCGCCACGGACAAGCTCTGGCGCACACGGTCAAGACCATCGTCGGCTACGAGGCGCAAAGCGGACAGTTGTCAGTCGCGGCGGTCAAAGAGCAGCAGACGTTCAACGTCGTTTACCGCCCCGCGCACTATCTTCTGACGGTGGAGCACCGGACGACGGACGGCGTGCTGCTGACACAAACGAGTGAAATGGTCGCATACAAGCAAAGCTATCGCTGCACACCGCTGCCGCTTGTCGGATACGAGGCGATCGACGGGCAAAGCGAGCAGATGAGCGGCATCATGGGGGCTTCGCCCTTGACGCTGACCGTTTATTACCGTGTGCTTCCTTCCGGTACGGGTACTGACACAGACACCGTCGTGCCGTGGGACGGGGTATCTCCCATCACGCTGCTCTGGGTCGCGGTTGGCGTGGGAGGAGCAATCATGATCGTTTTGTGCGCATGGTTGGTGCACGATATCAAAAAGCGGCGGGGAACCGCCAAATAAACAAAAGGGCCTTGCGATATCCGCAAGGCTTTTTTCGTCGATTTTGCCATATACACTTGTCAAAAGTGACGAAAATGCGCGCGAGGGCTGTTCAATCGGCGCATTTTGCTGTATAATAAAGGTAGTAATGTGCAAAAGGAGCACCGATATGGTTTTAATGAACGACAAAAAGCTTGGTTTTGGTCTGATGCGCCTGCCGCTCAGAGATCCCGAGGACAAAAAGAGTGTAGACGTCGAGCTGTGCTGCCGCATGGTCGATGAATTTATGGCGCGCGGTTTTACTTATTTTGACACCGCTTGGATGTACTGCCAATTCGAGAGCGAAAACGCCATTCGCAAGGCTCTCATTGAGCGTTACCCCCGCGAGAGCTACACGCTGGCCGACAAGCTGCACTCGGCATATCTGACATGCGCCGAGGATCGCGACCGCATCTTCAACGAGCAAAAGGCCAAGACGGGCGTGGATTATTTTGATTATTACCTTATTCACGACATTGAGGTGCCTCACTACGAGGTCTATCAGAAATATGACTGCTTCAACTGGCTGCGCGACAAAAAGGCCAAGGGTGAAGTAAAACAGATGGGCTTTTCCTTCCATGACAGCGCCGAATTTTTGGACAAGGTGCTGACCGAGCAGCCCGATATGGATTTCGTTCAGCTCCAGATCAACTATCTTGACTGGGAGAGCGAGAGTATACAGTCGCGCAAGTGCTACGAGGTCGCGCGCCGTCACGGCGTGGACATCATCGTCATGGAGCCTGTCAAGGGTGGCAAGCTGGCCAATGTTCCGCCCGCTGTGCAGGGGCTGTTCCGCTCTTACAACAAGGAGGCATCCATTCCTTCGTGGGCCGTTCGCTTTGCGGCAGGTCTTGAGGGTGTCAAAATGGTGCTCTCGGGCATGAGCAACATGGAGCAGTTGCTTGACAACACAAGCTACATGGCCGATTTCAAGCCGCTCTCGGACGAGGAGCTGGCACTTGTTCATCAGGCAGCCGCACTGATCAATGCCGACGCGCAGGGTGCCATCGCCTGCACGGGCTGTGCTTACTGTGTGGACGGTTGTCCGCAGGGCATTGCCATTCCGCAGTATTTCTCTCTGTACAACGGTGAGCGTCACATCAACGCTCAACCGCACAAGAGCGACAAGTTTGAGGAGTTGACCGCCAAATTCGGCAAGCCCGACGACTGCATCGAGTGCGGCGCGTGTGAGGGCCATTGCCCGCAGCACCTGCCCATCATCGAGCATTTGAAGACGGTAGGCAAGTATTTCGGATAAAACAGAGGGGACTTTTTCAAAGTCCCCTTTTTTTGGGCGGCTGTTAAAATAAATTTTTCTCTTTTGGGGAACATTTTGGAAACATTTGCGTCTATATGAGTGAAACCACTTGATAAGGAGGTCAATCATGAAAAAATTTTATTTGATGTTGCTTGCGCTCATTCTTGCACTTACCTGTTGTACCCTGCTCGTTGCCTGCACGGACGACGACTGTAACGGCGACGGCTGCGACGGCAGCACCGACGAGCCCGAGGGCGAAAAGGTAGGGCTTGACGATCTGTTTGACTGGAACCTCGTGCCCGCGCCCGAAAAGCCGGTCATTTATCTGTATCCCGAAGTGCAGACCGACGTAACTCTCACGCTCGATCTTGACGGCGCGCTGACCTCAACTTATCCGACCTACGGGGACGGTTGGCACGTCACGGCAAATCCCGACGGTACGCTGACCGATGCGGACGGTCGCGAATATTATTGCCTGTTTTGGGAGGGCGTGCAAAACGCCGAATACGATCTCTCGCGCGGCTTCTCGGTCGCGGGCAAGGATACGCAAGCCTTTCTGGAGGACGCCCTTGCACGGCTTGGTCTGACCGACCGTGAGGCCAACGAATTCATCATCTACTGGCTGCCTCGCATGGAAAACAACGCCTATAATCTCATCACCTTCCAGACCGACCGCTACACCGACGGCGCGGTGTTGAACGTCACACCCGCACCCGACACGGTGATCCGTGTGTTCATGGCGTGGGCTGCACTCGATGCGTCCATCGAGATCGAGCCGCAGGATCTGACCGCACCCGAGCGCAACGGCTTTACCGTCGTGGAATGGGGCGGCGCGGAACTGACAAAATAAAAAGCTTGGGGAAAACCTTTTTTGAACCGCTTGCGGTTCGGTTTTCCCGTTTTCTTTTATTCAATTCTCTCCAGGATCAGCGGTGCCTGGGCGAGCTGCTCGTCGGAAATGGTGGTCGCGTCGAGCAACCGTTGCTCGGCGGCGGCAAACAAGCCCTCGTTTGCAGCGTACAGCGTAGCGATAGGATCGCCCGCCCTGACGCGGTCGCCCGTTTTGGCGATCAGATGGATACCGGCGGCAAAGTCGATCTTGTCCTCCATGGTATTGCGGCCAGCGCCCAGCACGAGCGCAGCAGTACCGTAGCCCTCGGTGTCCACGTGTGCGATATAGCCGTCACGCGGTGCGCGAACGGTATACTCGCACGCCGCTCTTTCAAAGCGTTCAGGATGCTCGATGAGCGTGGCGTCACCGCCCTGAGCGGCGACCATGGCGACCAGTGTACGCAATGCCGCGCCACTCGCAATGCTCTCCCTGACCATGCGCTCGCACTCGTCCATGCTACCCTTCTCTGCCAGATACAGCATGTTCGTTGCTAAGGCAACGCATAGCTCGGTCAGGTCTTCGGGGCCGTGACCGCGCAGCGTTTCGATGGCCTCGATCACCTCAAGTGTGTTACCGATGGCGTGCCCCAAGGGGCGATCCATATCGGTGATGAGTGCGAGCATTTTTTTGCCTGCACGCTTACCGATCTCGACCATCAAGGTGGCCAGCGCGCGGCTGTCATCCAACGTTTTCATAAACGCGCCGCTGCCCGTCTTGACGTCGAGCACGATGCAATCGTCGTCGGCTGCCAGCTTTTTACCCATGATGCTGGACGCGATCAGCGGAATGCTGTCGACCGTGGCGGTCACGTCGCGCAGCGCGTACAGCTTTTTATCTGCCGGAGCAAGCTCTGCGCTCTGTCCGACGATGGCAATGCCCACCTCGTTGACGATGCGCTCAAATTCCTCGGTGGCAAGCTGGGTGCGAAAGCCGGGAATGGCCTCGAGCTTGTCGATGGTGCCACCCGTATGTCCCAGACCTCTGCCGCTCATTTTAGCGACCTTGACGCCAAGAGAGGCCACGATGGGCGCGACGACCAGACTGGTCTTATCACCCACGCCGCCCGTCGAATGCTTATCCACGCGAATACCGTGAATGCGCGAGAAATCCAGACGGTCGCCGCTATCTCTCACAGCCAGCGTCAGCGCAGTCGTTTCCCGCGCGTCCATGCCGCGGAAATAGACGGCCATGCAAAAGGCTGCCGCCTGATAATCGGCGATCTCGCCGCGCACGTAACCCTCGACAAAGGCGCGGATCTCGTCGTCCGTCAAGAGCTCGCCGTCACGCTTTTTCTTAATGATATCGTATGCCCTCATAAATTTCCCTCCGTAAAGGCCATGGGGAGCAGCTCATCCAGACGGTGCGCGCCGTCAAGGAGAATGACCTTGAAATCGGGCGGGCAAAACTCGGCCAGTGCCTGTCGGCAAATACCGCAGGGCGTACAGGTGCTCGGCGCCTCGCCCCGACGTCCGCCTGCCACGGCAATGGCGGCAAACTCACGCTCACCACTCGCGACTGCTGAAAACAGCGCCGTGCGCTCGGCGCAGTTGGTCGCGCCAAACGAAGCGTTTTCGATATTAACACCAAGGTAGACCTTACCCTCCCTCGTCAGCAATGCCGCACCGACGGCGTAGCCCGAATAGGGCGCGTAGGCGCGCTCACGCACCTCGGTGGCAAGCGCAAACAATTCCTGATCCGTCATATTTTTGTCCTCCTTCATGCACGGACGTCAGCCCAAAAGCTCTCGCCCTTGGTCGTGCCGCGATCGACACCAAGTGCGTCCAGCACGGTAGCGGCGATGTCGGCAAAGCTCTCTCTCGTGCCAAGATCGACGCCCGCCTTGACGCCCTTACCAAAGAGCAGCATGGGCGTGTACTCACGCGAGTGATCGGTCGAGGGGGTGGCGGGGTCGCAGCCGTGATCGGCCGTAATGAGCAGCATATCCTGCTCACCGAGCAGCGGCAGCAGCTCGCCGAGCTGCTTGTCAAAGCGAGCCAGTGCGGCGGCGTAGCCGTCCACGTCGTTGCGGTGACCGTAGGTCATATCGAAATCGACCAGATTGGTAAAGCAAAGTCCTTCAAAATCACGCCCCGCAAGCTCGATGGTGATCTCCATGCCGTGCTCGTTGTTCTGGGTGCGGTTGCCCTCGCACACGCCCTGCCCTGCGAAAATATCCTCGATCTTGCCGACCGAAATGACCGTTTTGCCGCTCGCCTTGATGCGATCCAGCATGGTTTCGGAGGGCGGCAGCAGCGAATAGTCGTGTCTGCGCGGCGTGCGGGTGTATGGGTAGTCGCCCGTAAACGGACGGGCGATCACGCGACCGACGTGATGAGGCGGCGTAAGCAGTGCGCGCGCGATCTCGCAGTATTCATACAATTTCTCGATCGGGACGACGTCCTCATGCGCGGCGATCTGAAAGACGCTGTCGGCCGAGGTATAGACGATAAGCGCGCCCGTTTCGACGTGCTCACGGCCATAGTCACGAATGACGTCGGTGCCCGAATAGGGCTTGTTGCAAATGACGCGACGCCCTGTCGCCTTCTCAAAGGCGGCGATCAGCTCGTTGGGAAAGCCCTCGGGGTAGGTGGGCAGCGGCTCAGGCGAGATGACGCCCGCGATCTCCCAATGCCCGATGGTCGTGTCCTTGCCCATCGACGCCTCACGCATACGGGCGTAGCTTGCCCAAGGGGTGATCGACGCGTCCGCGCCCCCCACGCCTTCAATATGAAAGAGGCCAAGCTTTTCCAGGTTGGGACAGTAAAATTCCTTGGAGGTGCGGATCGAGCCAAGCGTATTGCTGCCCTCGTCAAAAAAGGCTGCGGCGTCGGGAGCTTCGCCGATACCGACGCTATCCAGTACGATCAAAAATACACGTTTCATACGCACGCCCTCACGCGATGGTCAGCGCGACGTCGATCATATCCAGCAGCGCATTCTGACGCTGCTCGACCGTCATTTTTGCGCCATTGCCGACAAAGCAATCGCTGACGGTGCACATGCAAAGGGCGCGTTTGCCGGCGCGAGCGGCGTTGCAATACAGCGCGGCCGACTCCATCTCGACACCCAGAACACCCATTTTCGCCCAATCCATGTCACTGTGCGCGTCATCGTAGAACATATCGGCGCTGAACACGTTGCCCACGCGATAGGTCAGCTCTCTTTGCTCGCAGACCTCGGCGGCGCGGCGCAAAAGATCAAAGTCCGCAATGGGGGCAAAGGTGCCGGGCAGGCGGTACTGAATGGCGTAGTTGCCGTTGGTGCAAGCACCTTGTGCTAAAATGATCGAGCCGAGCGGCAGCTCCTCAAAGAACGAGCCACACGTACCGACGCGAATGATGCTTTGCACGTCAAAGGCGTTGTAAAGCTCATAGGAATAGATGCCGATGGCGGGCTGACCCATGCCCGATGCCATAACGGACACTCGTTTACCCTTGTAGTAGCCCGTATATCCCTGCACGCCGCGCACGTCGTTGACAAGTTTGGCGTTCTCAAGAAAGTTCTCGGCGATCATGCGCGATCTCTTGGGGTCACCGGGCATGAGCACGGTTTCGGCGAAGTCGCCGAGGTTGGCTGCGATGTGTAAGGTTGGTGCATTCATGATTGTTTTCTCCTTATCAGTATTTGGCGTCGCCGGCGCTTCCCTCTTTGACGATGCGCACGACGCGGCTGGTACCGAGGCGATCGGCACCCAGCGCGATCATATCCTCCGCGTCCTTGATGCTGGCGATACCACCAGCCGCCTTGACCTTAACGGTGGGGGCGACGTTGGCTCGCATGAGAGCGACGTCCTCACGCGTTGCGCCGCCGGTGGAAAAGCCGGTCGAGGTTTTGATATAGTCGGCACCCGCGCGACTGACGATGTGGCACATGCGTACCTTTTCGTCCTCGGTCAGCAAGCAGGTTTCGATGATGACCTTCAAAATTTTATCACCGCACACGGCCTTGATGGCGCGGATCTCGTTTTCGATCTCGGCGTCGCGGCCGTCCTTGAGGTAGCCTACGGGAATGACCATGTCGATCTCGTCGGCGCCGCATGCAAGTGCGTCAGCCGTTTCGGCACACTTAACGGCGGTGGTATTATATCCGTTGGGGAAGCCAATGACGGTACAGATGGCAAGCTTGTCACCCACGTATTCTTTGGCCTGACCCACGTAAACGGGAGGGATACAGACCGATGCGGTGCCGTATTTGATACCGTCATCGCACAGCGCACGGACATCCTCCCATGTAGCGGTAACGGCAAGCTGTGTGTGGTCGCAACGCGACAGAATGTCTTTGATTTCCATACATATTTCCTTTCTTTATTGCTTCATCGCCTCGTCGGCGTTCTCGGTCATCTCAAGTGTCAGTATGCCGCCTGCCATCATGCGGCGTGCGCTCAGGCGGAGTGTGTCGAGCGGCTGACCGTCAAGCGCAGCGTGCTTGACGTAAATGCCCTTGCCCTCGCGCTTGATGGTGAAGGTGTTGCCCGACGCGAGCGTCATGGTCGTCCGATCAAAGCAGGGCGTGCCGATGAGCATGAGATCCTGACCCGACACGGGGAAGATACCCATGGCGTTCCACATATAGCAGGCCGAGAGTCCGCCCGAATCGCAGTTGCCGGGCACGCCGCCCTCGCCCGTGGTGAACATATATTTGGTGCCCGCCGTGACGACCTCGCAAAGGCGATCGTGGCGGCCCGCATAGGCGTAGGCATAAGGCGTTTCCATGTCGGTCTCGTTGTTAAAGCCCTCAAAGCGCGTTTTGGTGGACTCGATATCGGTGTAACCGAAGAAGCGGTCGAGCAGCTTTTCAAATTTCTCGCGTCCACCAAATTCCTCGATGCGCGCATCCATCTCGCGCAAGGGGCGGAAGGCATAGTTCCAATGGTTACCCTCGTAATAGGTATAGCCCTCCTTGAGCACGCCCGTTTCCTTGTCAAAAGCGGTACGCCAATTGCCCGCGTAGGGGCGAAGCGCGGACGATATGTCGGAAAGACCAAGCTCATCCGCGATGTCGGACACATTGCCGCAGCACTCAGCAAGGTCGAGCGTGTGCGTCGTTCGCTCGCACGCGCCCGTCTCGAAGAAGTGCTTGTACTGGTCGCCCTTGGTTTCGTCGGCCAGGGCGCGGAACGCCCACTTGTAGTCTACTCCCTGCACATCGCGATAGTAGGCATCGCAGAACAAATAGCTTGCCAGAAGCCGTGCCTGACAAGATTCGACATCCATGCGCTTGGAAAGCCCGTACGCGTTGGGCATTAGCCCGACGTTGTTGCTCAAGAGGGCGTAGGTACGAACCAACTTTTTGCTGATCTCGGGGTACAGTGAGAACAAGAGAGGCACTTGCGTTTTATAGATATCCCACAGCGTGGTGAAATCGAGCAAAAAGTCCTCGTCCTCGTAGTAAAAGCTCTCTCCCGACCAGTCCGAGGGCTTTGCCAGCGTGTGATAGAAGTTGGAGTAGAAAATTTCCTTGTTGCGATCGTCCGTGTCAATATCAATGACCGACAGCTTGTCTTCCCACGCCTCGCTCGCCTTGGCGGCAACCGTATCGAAATCCGCGCCGCGCGCTGCGATATTATCCGAGAGCGCCTTATCGGTCGAGCGAGCCGAGATGGTCAGGCAAAGCTCGCCTTTGTCGCCGTCGAGCTCGAATACGCAGCCGAACTTTCTCTGTCCTTCGCCGTTCGTTTTGAGCTCGGTCGCATCGATCGTTTGGTAATTTTCCCACAGTTTCACGCTGCCCCCCGTGCAGTGCGCGCAGAAATGGACGGGTAACCCTTGCAGCACGACGGTGGCCGTGACGGTATGCTCGTCGATGACGCTCAGCGTCGCATCGCCCGCGTCAAAACGAATGGGTGCGCCGCCCTGCCCTTCGTACAAGCCGTCGTTGGAAAAGTCGATCATGACCTTGTTATCTGTGGCGGTCGGCATGGTATAGCGGTGATAAATGGCGGTCGTCGAGGTCGTTCCCTCGTACTTGACGCCCGATTGCTTGGCCGTAGCAGTATAATAGCCGGGGCGGCCGCTCTCGTCCGCGAGATCGTGCATCTCGGGCTTGCGAAGCTCGCCCGAAAACGCCGTGGTCAGCGCGTAGTTGTAAAAGTAGCCGATAAAGCCCGTTCCGCTGTGATGCAGGTGCGACAGGCCGAATATCTTCTTTCCGTCGTACAGCTCTCTCACGGGCTCACCGCAGTTCACACGATTATTACCGTGACCTGTCGAATAGCCGCCCGAATAGGAGCAGACCGACAGCTTACCGAAAGGTAGCTGCGCACCGGGATGCGTATTACCGCTCAGTCCCTTAAAGAAAAACCATGCCTTGGCAATGCCCTCAAGTGGCTCGGTCTTAACCGTACCGTTGCCTTGAAAAACATTAACGATGTCCGTTTTTTTGATAGATGTAGCCATTGTTATCTCCTCTCCTCGCATTCGTGCGAGCTGCGACAATCAAATGTCCCTGTGTATTGCGTATGTGTTGTCTGCGAAACGCGCATCGTTCCGCATATATATTATATATAATTTTTCCATAAAAGTAAAGGAAATTTCTTCACTTTTTTCTGTAATTATTTTGTCTGCTTTATAATGATTTTGATTGAAATATCAAAGGGAGCCCCGATAGCGTGGGCTCCCTTTTCAGTATTCAGCTCAGCGTTGCCAGATACTGCTCGGCCATATGTGCCGCCACAGCACCGTCGGCGGCGGCCGTGACGATCTGACGCACCGTTTTGGTGCGCACGTCACCGGCGGCGAACACGCCCGGCACGCTGGTGCACGTGCTCTCGTCCGCGACGATGTAGCCCTGCTCGTCCAGCGCGAGCTGACCTTGCAGGAATGCCGTTTCGGGCGAGCGGCCGATGCTGATAAACAGTCCGTCGAGAGCGATCTCGCGCGTCGAGCCATCGTTGACGTCGCGCACGAGGACGCCCTGCAATCTCTGCTCAAACAACAGCTCGTCAACGCGGCTGTTCCAGACAAATTCCACGTTTTCGGCCTGCATGAGCGGCTCGTGGTAGATCTTGGTCGCACGCAGCGTGTCACGGCGGTGGATAAGATACACCTTGGCACAAATTTTGGACAGCAGCAGCGCGTCTGCTGCGGCGCTGTTGCCGCCGCCGACCACTGCAACCGTCTTGCCACGGAACAGCATACCGTCGCATGCGGCGCAATAGCCCACGCCGCGACCGACAAGCGCACTCTCATGCTCGACGCCCAGATGCTTATGATCCGCGCCCGTGGCAATGATGACCGTTTTAGCCAAGAATTCGCCCTCGTCGGTCACAATGCGCTTGGGCGTTGCCGCAAGATCAAGCGAGAGCACCTCGGTGCGCTTGGTCTGCGCGCCGAATCGCTCCGCTCCCTCTTGCATTTTGAAGCCGAGCGTGAAGCCGTCGACGCCCTCGGAGAAGCCGGGGTAGTTGTCGATCTGCTGTGTTTGGGTCATCTGACCGCCTGCCGAAAACTTTTCCAGCACCAGCGTGTCAAGTCCTGCGCGGGTAGCGTAAAGTGCAGCCGTATATCCCGCCGGTCCGCCGCCAATGATGACGGTATCAAAGATCTGATCCATTGTCGTTTTGCCTTTGTTTACTGCAGCATGGCAAGGATCTGTGCCTTGGGCTTGGCACCCGTCGACTGCTCTGCGATCTTGCCGTCCTTGATCACGATGAGCGTGGGAATGCTCATGACGCCGAATTTCTGCGCCAGCTCGGGCTCGGCGTCTACGTCGACCTTAACGATCTTGAATTCGGGATGCTCCGCTGCAATCTCGTCAACGATGGGCGAAACCATGCGGCAAGGGCCGCACCACGTAGCGAAGAAATCGACCAGAACGGTCTTATCGCTCTGCATGACCTCTTGCTCAAAATTATCCTTGGTTACGTTCAAAACAGACATGTCTATCTCCTTTCGATCAATTATTCTTCGGCAGAAAACTGATCCTTGCCGACGCCGCAAAGCGGGCACTCAAAATCCTCGGGCAGATCCTCCCACTTGGTGCCGGGCTCGATGCCATGCTCGGGATCACCCACTGCCTCATCATATTCATAACCGCAAACGTCACATACGTATTTCATGTTCTTTTTCTCCTTTTATATTATTTTTTATTAGTATTGCCAACATTGAGTGCTGTTGACACCACGTTCAGATTAAATTTTTCGCGAGCTCGCGTAACTGCTCACGATTTTGCTCGGTCATGGCCGAGCGGATGCTGACGGGCTCCGAAACGAAGGTCAAGCCCTTGCTGCCCTCCAGCAATGCAGTCATTTTCTTGGCCGCCATGGGCGCCCAGCTACCGTTTTCGATCAGCGCGATGCGGCGGTTCTGATAGCCGCGCTCGGTCAGCTCATGAATAAATTCACGCATGAACGGGAACATATCGCTGTTATAGGTGGTCGTAGCAAGCACGAGCGTGCCGTAGCGGAAGGCGTCCTCGACAGCTTCGGCCATATCACAGCGCGCAAGATCGTTGACCGTTACCTTGGGACAGCCGCACGCACGCAGCTCGTCGGCCAGCAGCTCGACGGCGCGGCGGGTGTTACCGTAGACCGAGGTATAGGCAATGACCACGCCCTCACTCTCGACGCCGTAGCTCGTCCAGGTGTTGTACAGTCCCAGATAGTAGCCGAGGTTATCGGACAGCACGGGACCGTGCAGCGGGCAGATCGCGTCGATTTCAAGCGTTGCGGCCTTTTGCAGCAGCTTTTGCGCCTGCGCGCCGTATTTGCCGACGATACCGAAATAGTATCTTCTCGCCTCGCATGCCCAGTCCTCCTCGATGTCAAGAGCGCCGAATTTGCCAAACGCGTCGGCCGAAAACAGCACCTTGTCGCATGCGTCGTAGGTCACCATGACCTCAGGCCAGTGCACCATGGGTGCGGCGAGGAAGGTCAGCGTGTGCTTGCCAAGCGAGAGCGTGTCGCCCTCCTTGATGACCACGCGGCGGTCAGCATAATCGTCGCCGAAAAATTGCTTCATCATGACGAACGCCTTATCCGACGATACGACGGTCGCGGCAGGATAGGCCTGCATAAAGGTGGTGATATTGGAGGAATGGTCGGGCTCCATGTGCTGCACGACGAGATAATCGGGCGTGCGGTCACCAAGCACGGCGGCAATATTGCGCAGCCACTCGTCGCCAAAGCGGGCATCCACCGTGTCCATGACGGCGATCTTATCGTCTGTAATCACGTACGAATTATATGCCATTCCGTTCGGGACTTCGTACTGTCCTTCGAACAGATCGATGTCATGATCGTTGACACCGACGTATTTGATATCCTTACTTAACATTAACTCTCCTATCAGCACGCGTAGCGTGCGTCCTCTTTTTTTCTCATTATACCACATTCCAAATGAAATTTCAACCGTATATTTTTTGAAAATTGATAAAAAAGGGCTGCCACACCGTAGTGTGACAGCTCTTTTTACGACACTGCCAACACTTGGTCAGCGATCGTCAGAATTTACGCCTTTTTCTTTTTCAGAACCAGCAAAACGACCACGCCTGCGATCACGACCACTGCCACAACGGCGATGATCACGATGATCGTGCCGTTGCCGTCGTCCGTCTTACCGGGGTTGGTAGGCTCAGAGGGCGTCGTAGGCTCGGAGGGCTGATCGGGCTCGGTAGGCTGATTGGGCTCATCGTCCACGGGAGGATTCTCCATGAAGTTAGCGATAGCAGCCTCGGCAGCCTCAAGCTTGGCAAGCAGCTCGGCGTTGACGAACATCTTTGCGGCATCGCTCAGACCCTCGTAAGCCTTTCTTGCAGCCTGAACCTTCGGGTTCATCGAGATGTAGTTATCTGCCGTGATCTCGTTCAGCTTTTCAATTCTGGTGTCGACCTTGGCGGCGTCTGCCATTGCCTCTGCGTTCAGGATCGCCTGATCGGCGGACAGACGGAAGCTGTCGATGGTAACGCCCAGCGCTCTTTCGAGCTCGACGGCGCCGAACGACAGACCAAGGTAGTCGATCTTGGAAATATCAAAATCAGCGGACTGCTTGATGGGCAGAATGATGGTATTCCACTCGCCGACCTTGATGTCCTCGCCCTGATTGAGGGCCTTGATATCGGCAAACGACCAGCTCATGCAAGCCTTGCCGTTCGAGCCAAGCTCAAGGGCGCTGTCGGTGATATCGAAGATGGACAGATCGGTCACGTTCATCTGGAATCTCAGCGTATCCCAGCCTGTACCGTCCACAGCGTCAAACGTCCACTTGTTCTCGTTGGCTACGCCCGAGTTGATGACCAGGAACAGGCTGGCGTTACCGGCGATCTTGTCCTCGGTTTCAAGCTGGAAGTTGGTGCCTGCGGGAACGTCGTTACAGCCAAACAGGGCGATAGAGTCGGCGTCCTTGCGAGCCTCCTCCTGGTTAGCTCTGTCAGCATACAGCGCTGCTGCATCCTCTCTGTTCTCTACGAAGTAAAGGGGACGAGCGTAGTTGATGTCACGTGTATGGTAACCCTTATCGGAGGGATTGACGAAGGTCAGGCACTTCTGAATAGATGCCCCTGCATCGTCCTCGTTGTAATCACCGAAATCAATGCAGATATCAAGACCCATGCTGTCGCCCGCCTCGGGAATGAAGGACAGGAACTTGGTAAAGGGCAGCTCGACCTCGTAAATGACGTGTGCACCCTCACGAGTGACCTTAGCATTCAGATCGGTCTGATCGTTCTCGGCGTTGCCGTCGGCACTCTTGACCGAGTTGGGCAGCGGAGCGTACACATCATTACCATTCTTGTTCTGACCAAAGTTTCTCTGAATGGTTTCGTGCCTTTCATTGATGGCCAGACCCAAGTCGATATTATCGCCCGAATTGAAATCGTAAAGGCCAAACTGAACGCAGAATGCTCTCCACATGTACTGTGCGGTCAACGCAGGAACATCGGGATATTCCCAACCGAGAATATTGGTGTCAATGCACAGATACAGAGCGCTGTCCGTCCAGACGGCATAACCGTACGCATAGTTTTCCGTAACCTCGATCAGGGCAAGGACGTCCTCACCGCCCGATTTATCACCCGTAAAGAACCAGTTAGCGTTGCTGTTAATATCGCCGGGATCATCGGTGCCGTCAGCTACGAACGAGAAAATAGGCGTGCCGTAAGCCTCGTCAACAGCACCATCGACGGTGATCGAGCCTGCCTCGACCTTTTCAACACCGTAGTAGTTGGGGCTGGTCAGCGTTGCCGAAGCAGAAACAGCCAACACGACGGCCAGTGCTGCGATGAGCAGCACCATCATCAGTTTTTTCATTGTTTTTCCTCCTCAATGAACGAAAAATAGATTTGGCAAGTTACACCGCCTCGGGACAACCGTGGAGCGTCTTGCCGCATAGGATACCCAGTATCACTATGACTATTCTATCACATTTTTATTATTTTTGCAAGGATTTATTTACACTTTTTAAGATAAAGTACTCATAATCATAGGCTTGAACAAATTTTCAAAAGCATCTTTGTGCACTTTCTACAAGCAAGGAACGCAAGGCGACAGAGCCACCGCACCGCGCATGCAAGAGAAATGCCCCTTGCTATGCAGCAAGGGGCATCAATCATCAAAGCGGTCCGTTATAGAACTTGACGTACCATACGACCGTAAAGAGGATACCGACGAGTAAAAAGATCAATCCTGTGAAAAGGATGCAATGGTCGCCGGACTTTTTTATCTCGCTGAGCTTGCGCTCGCGGTACTTGGCATAGACCTCATGGCGCTTTCTGCCCATCGGCACGAACGTCAGCACGACGTTACGGAGCAAGAAGGTGATCCCAATCAGAGCACCCTCACCGCTGATGAACATCATACCCGCAAACAGCGTCAGCATAAGTCCCGAAACGGTAAATCCGTCTGCTAAAACCTGAATGTTTACCGCAAGGCTGTGACCGAAAAAGTCCTTGATCCAGAACACAATCAATGCGATCAGGGATGCAATACCAAAACAAACGATATATTTTATCAGCAACGCCTTGTTTTCTTGTTTCACTTTGGTTTTAACCTTCCGTTTCGTTATTTGATCATCTGCTTGTACTTGACCTCTTCCGCGTCGTTACAGTAGACGAAGTGACCGGGCGCGATCTCACGGAAGGAGGGCTTGTCGGTCGAATAATCGTGCTCTGCGAGCGGATTGTAGTGAATTCTACTACGCTGCTTTTCGTACACGGGGTCGGGCAGCGGAATAGCCGACAGAAGCGATCTCGTGTAGGGATGCAGAGGATTCTTGAACAGCTCATCCGAGTCGGCCAGCTCAACCATCTTACCAAAGTACATAACGCCGATTCTATCCGAGAAATACTTGACGACGGACAAATCGTGCGCGATGAACATGATAGTAAGACCCATGCTCTCGCGGAGGTCGTTAAGCAGATTGATGACCTGCGCCTGAATGGACACGTCGAGTGCCGAGATGGGCTCGTCGGCAATGATCATTTCAGGCTGCATGACGACGGCTCTTGCGATACCGATACGCTGACGCTGACCGCCCGAGAACTCGTGCGGATAGCGGTCTGCGTGTTCGCGGACAAGGCCGACCGTTTCAAGGATCTCGTAAACCTTTTCGTTGATATAATCCTTATCGGTAATACCGTTGATGACCAGGCCCTCGGCGATGATCTCGCGAACCGTCATACGGGGGTCAAGCGACGCGATGGGATCCTGGAAGATCATCTGGATCCGGGTGATCAGCTTGCTCTTCTTGGCTGCGCGGGCTCTCATGTGGAATTCCTTTTTGAGTGCCCTGAGCTTTTCATCGTCGCCCTCGGCATCCGCCAATTTCTGTGCATATTCCGTCTTAAGCGCTTCAAGCTGAGAAGCGGCGTACTGCTTATCAACCGCACGGTTGTCGGACTTGGCGTCGTGGATCAATACTCTGTTCTTGGCAATGATCTCATCGCACTCCTGCTTGGTGATCTTGCCTTCTTTGAGATCCTTTTTGGCCTGCTTGATAGCATCCTTATAGGAACGGACGCCGGCACCAATTCTCTGACCCTTAAAGTATACGTTACCCGAGGTAATGTTATACAGCTTGATGATCGAGCGACCGGTCGTCGTCTTACCGCAGCCGGACTCGCCGACCAGACCAAAGGCCTCGCCGCGCTTGACCTCAAAGCTGACGTCATCAACGGCCTTCATATCCTTGCGACCCAAACGGAAGTACTGGCAAAGATGCTCCACTTTCAACAATACTTCATTATTGTTCTCCATGGTTTTCTCCCCTTTCCTTCATTCGTTTGATACGCTCGGTAATGATCTTGGGAATCTCCACCTTGGGAGCGTTCGGGTGAAGCAGCCAGGTTGCCGCATAGTGCGTGGGCGACACCTCGTACATGGGCGGCTGCATCTCATAGTCGATCTCCATGGCGTACTTATTTCTCTCGGCAAACGCGTCACCAACAGGAGGATAGATCATGTTGGGAGGCGTACCGGGAATGGCATCCAACTTTTCATTGGTATCAAGGTCAGGCATCGAGGAAAGCAGTGCCCAGGTGTAGGGATGCTGCGGGTTGTAGAACACCTCGTTTGCCGTACCGTACTCTACGATCTTACCGGCATACATGACCGCAATTCTGTCTGCCATGTTCGCAACGACGCCAAGGTCGTGCGTGATGAAGATGATGGACAGATTACGCTCGCGCTTGAGCTTGTTGATCAGCTCAAGGATCTGCGCCTGAATGGTCACGTCGAGTGCCGTCGTAGGCTCGTCACAGATCAGAATGTCGGGGTTGGCCGACAGCGCAATGGCGATAACGATACGCTGACGCATACCGCCCGAAAATTCGAACGGATACTGTCTGTAACGCATTCTCGCCTCGGGGATACCAACCTCTTCCATGAGCTTGATGGCCTTTTCCTTGGCAATACGCTTGGTCAGCGTATAAACGACCTGCGAAGCCTTTTCCTTGAGGAAATCGATGATCTCAAGGCAACGCTTATCCAGATCAACGCTATCTGCGTTCTCAATGTCGGACTCGAACTTGCCAAGGACGCGCGTAAGAACCGAAACAATGGTTTCAATCTGCACCTCGGGCTCGATCACCGACTTGGGCACGACCGTCCACTCTACCGTCTTGCCTCTGGCAAGCAGAGCCTCTCTCTTGGCCGTCTGACGGGCAAAGCGAGCCTCTTCCTTGGGATTGTTCTTGATATAGAAGAAGTACTTTTCCACTTCTCTTTCAAGAGCTCCGCCAAAGGTATAAGCAACGTTATCCTTGATAACGGCAAGCGGATCGATTGCCGCACGAACACTCTTGTTCAGGCTCTTGCAAAGAGCGCCTGCCTCGTTTTCAGCGAAGTTACCTGCTCTGAACCATGCGATGGCATTCCGCAGAGCTTCGATCGCCTTGATTTTGTTTTCCAGCGTTTTGCGGAACGAATACTCGATCGCAATCTTTTCCATTGCGATGAAGGACGCCATAAAGTCCTCATCCAGGAATTTGACCGCCATCTCGTTTGCTTCCTCGGGCGACATTCCACTCAGATCGGCCGTGGGATTCTTGTACACATAGTAACCGATGCGGAAGAAGTTGTACGGCGTGCGGGCAAGCATATCCTGCGCCGTTTCTTGAATAGCCTCCAGTACCGCGATCACTTGCGCGGGCACTTCTCCCTTGCGAGCTACACTCTTGGCGTCCTTCAAAGCATCGGCGTGTGCCTTCAAGGCATCTGCGTAGCCGTTGGTAAAATACTTATCGTCGATATCATTGAGCTTGTGTGCCACCAGCTTGATGGTTGCGGCAGCATCGACCTTTTGCTTCTTTTCCACAAGGAACAAGAAGTCCTTAATGATCGCGATCATTTCTTCAGCAGCAGCGCGAGCGTCGTTGTAGCTGTTCTCCAGCTTGATTGCCCGAATGTTGAAGCTATCAAACGTCTTGATATAGCGATCAACATCCGCCGCCGTTGCAGTTGCGTTTGCCTGTTCAGCAAGCGCCTTCTTCATCGTTTCGGACAAGGTCAGCAGCGTTTTGTTGAAGGTCGTGCGACCCTCCTTGCGGTTTGCCTTGTTCTTGAGCAGCATAGCCTCGGTGATCTGTCTGCCGATACGCATGATGGGGTTAAGCGAGGAAAGCGGACCCTGGAAGATCATGGCGATCTTGTCACCGCGAAGCTTATGCATCTCCTCCTCGGGAATACGGACAAGGTCCTGACCGTCGTACAAAATCTCGCCGCCCTCGTAAATGGCGTTGACGGCCGAAATACCCATGATGGCCTTAGAGGTGACCGACTTACCCGAACCCGACTCACCGACGATAGCCAGCGTTTCGCCCTTGTAAAGGTCAAAGGAGATATCACGAACGGCCTGCACCTTACCGGCGTCGGTACGGAAGGAGACCTTCAGATTATTAACGGATAATTTAATTTCTTTATTACTCATACTTAATCCTCCGCACCTCTGAGCGACGGGTTGAACGCATCGCGCAATCCGTTACCGAACAAGTTGAAGCTGAGCATCAGAAGAACCAGGAACAGACACGGGAACAGTGCCACGTAGCCGGCGTTTGCCATGATGGACTTCTGTCCTGCGGCGATCAGCGTACCGACGCTGGTCGTGTTACCCGCCTCCAGGTTGATGATACCCAGATAAGACAAGCTGGTCTCCGAATAGATCATCGCGGGAATGACCAGAGCAACGCTGGTAACAATGGTACCAAGACCGTTGGGGAAGATGTGCTTGAACATGATTCTCGTGTCGCTTGCACCCAGCGTTCTTGCAGCCAGGACGTACTCCTGGTTCTTGAAACGGTAGAACTGCATACGCGTTGTGTGCGCCATACCGATCCAACCCGTTGCAAAGAATGCAATGAATAGGACGAGCGCCTGGCTGGACGTACCCATATGATACTTGAGCAGCGTAATAACGATCATGGTGGGAACGGAGCCGAGAATCTCGGCAATTCTCTCCATGGTCAGGTCAATCTTACCGCCGAAGTAACCCGAGATCGAACCCCAGATCACACCAACGATAAAGTTGGCAGCGGCGACGATGGTCGCGAAGATAAACGAGAATCTTGCGCCGTAGGCAAGGCAGGCAAAAATGTCCTTACCCGTCGAGGTCGTACCGAACCAGAAGGTGGGCTCAGTGATGCCGTCCTTCTTGACCTGCGTGTGCTCGTAGATATAGTACTCGTAGTACTCAACTCTGACCTCGATACCGCCGTCGACCTTACGGCCGTAAGCGTAGTAGTACTGCTTGCCGTTCTCCTCGATGCCGTCCTCGCCCTCAATGCGCAGCGAGTTGTACTCCGCCATCAGGCCCGAGGCAAGACCGGCCTCGTACTTCCAGTAGTTGGGAATGACGTTGCCGTTTTCGTCCAGCTTGGGCGTGATGACAGCCGCCTTGGGGTTTTCCATCTTGTAGTAGATATTGGCGTCGTACTTGTTCTTCTCCATCGTGGGTCTGTCAGCAAGCTTGACGATGGGGTAAAGCACCTGTCTGCCCGTTTCGAGCTGATATTGCTGAATAGCATCAAACTTTTCCTGCGAGATGATCTTGTACTTACCAAAGCCTACGCCGTAGTAAGTATCATAGCGGTAGGAATAGTTGGAGCCATCCTCACTGACGGTGTACTCGCCGTCGCGAATGACGTCCCTGCCCGTTTCCTGCACAAGAGCCAGATCCTTCAGATATCCCACTCTGTTGGTATCCTTCTGCTTACCGCCGTCCCAGAAATTCAGACCGCTGTTGGCAAACAGATTGGACTTGGGCGTCACGTGCGCGTAGGTCTGATCGTAGTATACCGGCGCGAAGGGCGTGAAGAAAGGTGCAATGATCGCAAAAAGGATCAAAAACAGCACCACGATACCGCCCACGACGGCACCCTTGTTTTTGCAGAAGCGACGGAAGGCACCCTGGAAATAGCTGACAGGCTTGGTGTCAAACTTTTTGTCGTGCGCCAGATCGTTTCTGGTCGCAAATTGAAACTTCTCAACGGGGATGTTATCATATTTATTTACGTTCGTCATGATTACTTCGCCCCCATTCTGATTCTCGGATCAATGAAACCGTAGCTGATGTCGATGACGATGGCTGCCGTCAGGCTGACCAGCGTGTAGAAGCCGGAGAGCAGCATGAAAAAGTCGTAGTCCTGGAAGGTGATCGAGTTCAGGTACAGACCGCCCACGCCGTTGATCGCAAACATTCTCTCGATGATGAGCGAACCCGAAAGAACCGAAATGAACTCACTCAGGATCGAGGGGAAGATAACGACCATGGAGTTACGCATGGCGTGGCGATAGATGGCCTGACGCTTGGTCAGACCCTTGGTTCTTGCCAGCAGCATGAACTCACCCGTCAGCACCTCGGAAAGCTCGGCACGCGTGTAACGCGCGTATCCCGCGATCGAGCCCAGACACAGCGCAAACACGGCGGGAATCATCGAGTGGAAGACCTCCCAGGTGAAATAATCGTTGCTCGTTGACATGGTCAGCGGGAACCAGCCAAGCTTAAAGCAGAACACGTACTGCAGCATGAGTGCCAGCACGATGGAGGGCACCGAGATCAACAGCATGATAAAGACGTTGATGACCTGGTCCTGCCACTTGTTCTTTTTCAGTGCAGCCAGAATACCCAGACCAAGTCCGATCGGAACGCCGATCAGGGTCGAGTAGATATTGATAAGAATGGTGGGCGGCAGGTGATCGGTGAACACCTTCCACAAATTCATATTCAGATATTCGCCGTAGGTGGTGCCGATACCGAAGTCGCCCTGCGTCACGATCCTCTTGATATAGTTTCCGTACTGGAGCAGGATCGGAACTCTGTCGTAGGACCAGACACCGTTCTCACCCTCTTTGATGTTGGTGATCCAGCCTCGTCCCTCCAACGTTCTCATGACGATCTCGGGATCCTGACCCGGAAGCGCATTGGTGGGAATGGGCAGCAGCTTGATCAGCACGAAGCACATCGTAAAAATGATGAAGAACGTGAGCAGCATGAGCCCCAAACGCTTGGTCACATATTTAAACATATACATAGGCTTTACTCCTCTGTTATTGTTATTTTCAACGTTAAGTAAGATCCAAAATAACGGTCCACTTCAGCGCAGCCTGAATAGGCTCAAGCGTATCAGCCTATTCAGGCTAAGCGCTGAAACTCGCAGCAAATTGCGCACTCTGCGTCGTGCGCGGATAAAACAGCTTGGCTTTCGGGGTCTTAAAAAATGCAAATTCAGCGTTGGGCGGAAGAAATCTTCCGCCCAACGCCTTATTTAGCGATTAGAAAATCTCAGCTAATTGCTTTGAAATTACTCGGACTTCTTGTACTCGGTGGACAGGTCGTTGCCGTTGGCCTTGACAAACTCAGCCCACTCAGCGTCGGTGTAGTTGACAACCATGTAACGCATACCGCCGAAGCCCATGAAGGTGTTCTCAACATCGGAGAAGTAAGCAAACTTAGCACCAAGGAAGGATCCGCCGCCGTCAGCGATCAGAGCAACGGAGCGGCTCTCCTTAATGGCGATCTCCTCAAGAGCAGCCAGAATGGTCAGTCTTGCATCGGTGGGTGCGTAGCCTGCGCTCCAGTTGTAGGTCTTGGCCTGACCCTCGGTCTCAGCAAGACCGTTCAGGCAGTAGAACCAGTTCTGAACGCTCATGGTGAT
>JAZQMI010000033.1:0-3609 GCA_045543375.1 Eubacteriales bacterium
TTCTGGATGGTCGAGCCCGAGATGGCATTTGCCGATCTGACCGACTATATGGACACCGCCGAGGATATGATCAAATTCGTACTGCGCTACGTCATGGAGCAGTGCCCGGCCGAGATGGAGTTTTTCAATAGACTGATCGACACGTCGTTGCTTGATCGTTTGACCAAGTTGGTCGACGCCGATTTTGGTCGCGTCAGCTACACCGAGGCTGTTGAGCTGCTTCAGAAGTCGGGTCACAAGTTCGAGTACGATGTGTACTGGGGCATGGACCTGCAGACCGAGCACGAGAGATATCTGACCGAGGAGATCTTCAAGCGTCCCGTATTCGTGACCGACTATCCCAAGGAGATCAAGGCCTTCTATATGCGCCGCAACGACGACGGCAAGACGGTCGCCGCAGCAGATATGCTGGTTCCCGGCGTCGGCGAGCTGATCGGCGGATCGCAGCGTGAGGAGCGTCTGGACGTTTTGCTGGATGCCATCAAGACGTGCGGTCTGAACGAGGAGGATTACTCGTGGTATATCGACCTGCGCCGCTTTGGCGGTACCAAGCACGCAGGCTTTGGTCTTGGCTTTGAGCGCCTTATCATGTATATCACGGGCATGTCCAACATCCGTGACGTCGAGGCCTTCCCACGTACGACGGGCAGTGCCGATTTCTGATTTTTCCTATACACTTGCGAGGATTTTTCTGTATGAATTACGCTGATATGACCCGCGACGAGCTCTTGGGGCTCAAGAGCTCGTTGCAAGCCGAATACGAGCAGCTTAAAGCGAAGGGACTTTCGCTTGACCTTTCGCGCGGTAAACCCTGCGCCGAGCAGCTTGATCTGCTCGATGATATGTTCCATTGCCTTGACGCAGAGGACGCCAAGATCGCCTCGGACTACCGCAACTACGGTCTGCTTTCGGGCATTCCGCAGGCAAAAAAGCTGTTCTCCGATCTGTTCGGCATTCCCGAGAGTAGATTGATGGTGTGCGGCAACTCGTCGCTCAATTTGATGTACGACACACTCGCCCGCGCCATGATCTACGGTGTGGTGGGAAGCGAAAGACCCTGGTGCCGCGAGCAAAAGATCAAATTTCTTTGCCCCGCGCCCGGTTACGACCGCCACTTCGGTGTGACAGAGTCGCTCGGCTTTGAGCTCGTTTACGTGCCCATGACCGCCGAAGGCCCCGATATGGACGAGGTCGAGCGCCTTGCCGCCTCGGATGCCGCCATCAAGGGCATCTGGTGCTGCCCTAAGTATTCCAACCCCAACGGTATGACCTATTCGGAGCGCGTTGTGCGTCGCCTCGTTTGCATGAAGACGGCCGCGCCCGATTTCCGCATCATGTGGGATAATGCCTACGCCGTTCACGATCTGTATCCCGACGAGCCCGACGTTCTGCCCGATATTTTCGCGCTGGCAGAGCAGGCGGGAAATATTGACCGTGTGTTCTATTTCTCGTCCACCTCTAAGATCACGTTCCCCGGTGCGGGTGTGGCCATCATGGCGGCGAGCGAGGCAAATCTTGCCCAGATCACGCCCATCATGTCCATGCAGACCATCGGCTTTGATAAGCTCAACCAGCTTCGTCACGTCAAATATTTCGGCAATGCCGAGAATATCATGAAGCACATGCGTGCGCAGGCAGATATTCTGCGCCCTCGCTTTGAGCGCGTCGAGCAGATTTTGGCTGAGGAGCTGGGCGACACGGGCATCGGCACGTGGACGCATCCGCGCGGCGGCTATTTCGTCAGCTTTTTTGCCCCCAAGGGAACGGCAAAGCGCATCTATTCGCTGTGCCGCGAGGCGGGCGTCGTACTGACAAACGTTGGTGCTACTTACCCCTACGGCAATGATCCCGATGATAGCAATATCCGCATTGCGCCCACCTATCCGTCCTTTGAGCAGATGGAGCAGGCGACCTACGCGCTGACGCTTTGCACTAAGCTCGCGGCTGTGGAGCAGTTGCTTGCATAAAAATAAAAATGAGGAGCAATGCTCCTCATTTTTTATACTCTGTAAATATAGTTCTGTTTTCGCTCTCGCTTTTCGGGATAGGGCGCACCCTCGGGGCGGTAGCCGAGAATGCAATGACCGACACCGATATATTGGCTGTCGTCGATGTCCCATTTGCGAAGCAGCGCCTTGCCCTCATCGCTGTCAAATTCCTGACGTGCACGGTGAATCCAACAACTGTCCACACCGACCGCATAGGCCGCGAGCATGAGATTGCCCATGACGAGCGCGCCGTCCTCGACGCAGGTGGAAACGCTGCGGTCGACCAGCACGACAACAATGGTCGGCGCGCCGTAAAAAGGATCGGCGTCGGGCGTGCCCATGATGTCGGCGTTCATACGGCGAAGCTGCTCGATGGTGTCCTTGTCCTGTACGACTACCATAATGGGCGATTGGCGATTGCGTCCCGTCGGTGCATAGGTGGCGGCTCTCAAAATGGCGTCCAGCGCCTCGGGCTCGACTTGACGGTCGGAATATTTTCGGACGCTGCGGCGCTCCTCAAGTGCTTGTAAAATAGCGTTATCCATGTTCATGACCTCCTTTTTTTATATTTTATCATATTTCAAACCAAAAATCAACAAAAATCAAAAAGAACGGGTAAGGCATGGTGCTTTCGGGCGCGTCGGTCAAAAAATGTTCATTAAAAAACCAAAAAATGCAGTTGAATATTGGGCATTCGCGTGGTATACTAAACGCAGAATGAGCAAGGAGGGCAAATGGGTATGGCAAATATTTTGGATTATTTGGATTGGAGAGGCGATATTCCGTTTTCCGTATCTCCCTTCAATGAGGTGGACAATCTCGTTTTTTGCGAGTTTTGCTTTATTGATCTGGAGGGATTGCTCGGCTCGCGCGTGTGCGATGGCAGCGTGACGCTTGAGGAGGCAGTCAACCATCATTTTGAGCGACATCCCGACGATGGCGAATCCATGGGGCTCATCGTACCCGCCGAGATCCGCGTTCTGTTGCGCCGCATGGGGGAGAGCGTGCGATACAAGCATTTGCGTGTTTCGGGCTTTGTCAATCATATTGATGAAAATATACAAAAGCAGTTTAGCGCGCTGACGGTCGAGCTGAATGAAAACGAGCTGCTTGTCTTGTTCCGCGGAACGGATGACACGCTGGTTGGGTGGAAGGAAAACTTCAACATGAGCTTTCTTGAGGCCGTTCCCGCGCAGACCGAGGCGGTCGCCTATCTCAATCAAGTCGCGGCAGATACGACGCACGCCCGTATTTTCGTCGCAGGGCACAGCAAGGGCGGCAATCTCGCCATCTACTCGGCCATTCGTTGCGAACATGCCGTTCAGTCGCGTATTATGAAGGTATACAGCAACGACGGACCGGGCTACCGCCGCGAGGTCGTCGATTCCGAGGCCTACCGCGCCATGGCGGACCGTATCGTCAATATCATTCCGCAATCCGCCGTGATCGGACGGCTGCTTGAACATGACACCCAGCATAGACTGGTCAACAGCAGCGCAACGGGTCTTTGGCAACACGACGGCTTTTCCTGGGAGGTCAAGGGAACGGCATTCGTCGAGGCGCCGGCACTTTCGCAGGAGAGCGAAATGATCGACAAGTCGCTTAAAAAGTGGATCGCTGA
>JAZQMI010000034.1:0-13374 GCA_045543375.1 Eubacteriales bacterium
AAAGCCCCGCGCATCGCGCGGGGCTTTTCCTTATCAAAGCGCAGGGGGCACGTGCGTGCCGCGAGGCTTTTTGATCATTTGCGATACATCTTTCCGATCACGCGACCGGCACACTGAATGTCGGTAAAATCCTTGAGCGGAATGGGAGCGTAGATGGGGTTGAGCGAGAGCAGACGGTCGCCGTCGAACTTTTTGAAATAGCCCGCACCGTCCAGAATGAAGATGCCCAGCTCGCCCACCTCGATGGTGTCGCAGCTTTGCACCAGCAAAATATCGCCGTTGTGGAATTTGGGCTCCATGCTGTTGCCGCTGATGCGAAGGGCGTAGTCGGCGTCCTGCGTCTTGGCGTTGTCGGGAATGCGCAGATCGGTTGCCGTTTCTTCGTCAAGGTCGATGCCGACGCCCGCTGATACGGACATGTCATACAGCTTGATGACGCGCTTGCCAAGCCCCGCCAGCGCGGCCGTCGAAACTCTTGCGGGCGGCTGTGTGAGCACGCGTGCACTTCTTTCGACCTCGGCGGGCGCATCGCCCAGCACGCGCTCCTTTTCCTTATCAAGCACCAGCACGATAAGCTCGCGTCCGTGATCGTCCAGTTGTCGATAACTCTCGACCAGGCGGATCTCCTGGGGGGAGAGCGTATAGTTGTTGGTGTTTTCGGGATTGCCGCTGATCAGATAGTCAAGCGACACGCCCAAAGCGTCGGCGATCGCCACGATGTTGACAAGCTTTGGCGAGTCGCTGATGCCCGCCAGAATTTTACTCAACGTACCAAGCGGAATACCCGTCAGCTCGGAGAGCTGATCGTTGGTCATCTTCTTTTCGCTTTTGAGCTGTTTGATGCGATCAATGTAGGAAATGGCAGTAGACATATCGTACCTCCGCACTCGATTTTTCCTGGTTTGGCATTATTATACCACGACTTTTCCGATTTGTAAAGAGGTTTTTGAAAAATTTTTTCGAAATTTGGAAAAAAGGGGTTGACAAATTCCGAAAATGGTGTTATAATGCATTACACCGGTTCCGAAAACGGAATAAAATATCGGGTTTTGACCATACACGAGCGCAAATCAACCAAAAAGGAGATTTCGATCATGAACGGATATTATACGAGAGAAAATGAAATGTCGATGAGATCGAGCGATATGCTGAACCGCGCATGCTCGCGTGCCGACCGTCTGCTTGACGTGCTGTTCGCTCTGCTTGCCACCCTTGCGGGCGCGCTGCGTGACAGAACGGTGCGCACCGTGCTCCGCTATACCATTGTTGCCGTCTGCTTTTTCTGCTTCCTTGGCTTGATCGGCGGTATCGAGCAGGGGCTTGTGTCCATCGGCGGCGGTATCGTGCTGGGACTTTTGCTTGTCTTTGTTGAGATCCTTTGCCTGAAATAAGATGAATGTTTCTGCGTGTTGATACGGTCGGGGGACTGTGCGACCTTGTTTGCCTCCATCAAGCGGTCGCGCACGCATTGTCGGCGAATGCCGAAAAAGGGCTATCACCTTTGCTGAAAACGCAGAGGCGATAGCCCGAATTTTTTGATTAAAAGGTGGGCGCATCCAAGCGCCAGACGCCGTCCTCAAGCACCAGCGTGATCTTGTCCTTGCTCAAGGTGTCCTCGCCCTCGGCGCGGCTGTCGATCTCGACGGTCAGGCGGGTGGCGGTGCTCGGTTTGACGATGCGCATGCTGCTGTAGTCGTATACGCGGCGACCCGTGAACAGCGGCTCGTAGTCAGTGCGCTGCATCAGGTATCCGTTTTGCTCGTAAAGCTGTGCGACCTCCACGCGACTGCCCATGACAAAGCCGTCGAACAGCACGCCGCTCAGCGAGTCGACGTAGTCGGTCGAATAGACGGCGAGCAGCGCGTCGCGGATCTCACTCACGGTGCGATAAGGCGCGTCGTCGCGCACGTACTGATAGTTGGCGTAGTCGGTGTCCTTGTATAGGCCGTACTGCTCGGCGTATTCCGAGCCGATGGCGTGGACGGGAAGTCCCTCGCCGAACACGGCGTTGTTGATCTCATACGCGCTCTCGAGCAGCGCGACGACGTCGTCGTATACCTCCTCAAGCGAGGGTGGGGGCGCTTGCCGATGGCAGGATGCCAGCGGCAGGATCAGCAGCGCAAGAGATAGGAAAAGACAGGTGAGCGTTCGTTTCATACGTGCCTCCAAGCGAATTTCTACGGCTATTATAACGGATTTTTCACAAAAAATCAAGCATTCGGGTGAAAATTCTATGGCGAAAACAGAGAAAAATTCCCGAAACTGCCGTTAAAATGCCCGTTGGTAAAAATATTGAAAAAATTTTAAAAAAATACCAAAAAGGTATTGACAGAATTGGTAATCCATGCTAAACTATTATCAAGCATAATTGTTTCCACGCTAGAAATAGCGACATAAGAGAGTAAGAGACCGCCGTTTTCCAGGGGGTCTTTTATTCCGCCAATTTTCGCTCGCCGCAAGGCGGGTTTTTATTTTTTTCAGACAAAATCGTGCGCCAACGATGTCTCAGACGATGATGCGGCAGCGTGTTCGCAGCTCGGCATAGGGTTTGTCGAACACGCAAGCGTCGATGCGGTCAACCGTCGTCAGACGATACAGCGACTCGCTGCCGAATTTGGCGCTGTCGCAAAGGAAAACGGAAAAGCGGGCGCGCTCGAGCATGAGTGTGCGAATGTAGTTTTCTTCGGCAATGGGGTCGGAGATGACGCCGTTTTTATCCAGGCTCTGCGAGGAAAAAAAGACGATATCGGGGTTGAGCTCGGCAACGGTGCGGTAGGCCCAGATGCCCGACAGCACCGCCGAATGATCGACCGATTCGCCGCCGATGCAATGCGTGGTGATGCCGTAGTTGATCGCACCCACGGCTGTGTGCATGTTATTGGTGAACACGGTCATGTCCTTGTGCTTGGCAATGTGAGGGACGAGAAAACCCGCCGTGCTGGAGCCGTCGAGCATAACGGTCTGACCGTCCTCAAGCAGCGCGGCCGCCTTTTTGGCGATCTGGCGTTTTTCGGCAATGTTTTGTTCCATTCGGCTGCGCAAAGGGACGGCATGCCCCATGCTGTCGTAGGGCGAGGCGCCGCCGTGCGTGCGCTTGATCAGCATCAGATTGCCGAGCGTGTTCAGATCCCGGCGTATGCTGGAGGGCGAGGTGTAGGTCAGCACGGACAGTCTTTCGACGGAAATATAACCATGCTCCTGTACCAGTTCAAGAATTCGTTGCTGTCGTTCTGTTATGCTCATTTCGTTCCATTCCTTGCGTGATTTGATGAAAATTATGCGCATTTGCCTATCTTTCCGCCAACTATTGACGGATTTTGCGCACGCGATATAATGATTATATCACAAAAGCGGCAGATGTCAAGAGTGCCGCGCAAGGGAGATAACAATATGAAGATTTTTATTGATACTGCAAACGTGGAGGAGATCAGACAGGCAAACGACATGGGTGTCATTTCGGGCGTAACGACCAATCCGTCGTTGATCGCACGCGAGGGACGCGACTTTCTCGAGGTCATTCGCGAGATCACCGACATTGTGGACGGTCCCATCAGCGCCGAGGTCATTTCGTTGGACGCCGAGGGCATGATCGCCGAGGCACACGAGCTGGTCAACAGCATCAGAAGTGACAATCTGGTCATCAAGATCCCCATGTGCGCCGAAGGGTTGAAGGCAGTCAAGGTGCTGTCGCGCGAGGGGATCCGCACCAACGTCACGCTGGTCTTTTCGTCGGCGCAGGCATTGCTCGCTGCACGGGCGGGCGCCAGCTTCGTCAGTCCGTTCGTCGGACGCCTTGACGATATCGGACAGCGAGGCAGCGAGTTGATCGCTGAGATTGCCGAAATGTTCCGCGTGCAGGGAATTGCGACCGAGATCATCGCCGCCTCCATCCGCACGTCCGAGCACGTGACCGACGCCGCACGCGTCGGCTGCCACATCGCGACCGTTCCGTATCGCGTCATCCGCCAGATGCTCGACCACCCTCTGACGGGCGCAGGCATCGACCGCTTCCTTAAGGACTGGGCTGCGACCCAACCGAATACGTGAATACATGACAACAAAGCACCTTCGGGTGCTTTTTTGTTCTTTCGGACGTGTCATCATGTTTTGCGGCGAGTGCTCATAAGATAGTATCAAAAAAGGCAACGGAGCGTGAGAACATGATGATCACTATGAAAAAAGGAGCGTCCGTTCGAAGCGGTGAGCGGGCGGACGGCATAGGCAGCGGCACGGGGAGCGCATACAAAGGACTGACGAGCGCGCAGGCCGCGGCGTCAAAAAAAGCGCACGGCGACAATCATTTGACCGAGCAAAAGCGGCACGGCTTCTGGTGGCACTTTTTCGCCAATCTCAACGACCCCGTCATTCGCATTTTGCTTGCGGCACTGGCACTCAATCTGCTGCTTGTTTTTCGTGAGGCGGATTGGGCACAAACGCTGGGCATTGCCGCTTCGGTGCTGTTGGCGACCACCGTGTCGACCGCCTCGCAAATGGGCTCGGAGGCGGCGTTTGCGCGTCTGCGCGAGCAGAGTGAGCGCGAGAGGTGCCGCGTGTTGCGCGACGGCGCGGTGTGCGAGCTGCCCGTGGACGCCGTGGTCGTCGGTGACATCGTGCTGCTCGGCGCGGGCGAGCATATTCCGGCGGACGGGGTGCTCATCGGCGGTGCGCTGACGCTTGATCAGGCAGCCATGACGGGCGAGAGCCGCGAGGTCACCAAGCGTGCAGGGGGCAAGAATACGGGGGAGCCTGAGGACGAGTGCTCGCTCTACCGCGGCTGCGCGGTGCTGACGGGCGAGGGCAGAATGCTCGTGCGGCAGGTGGGCGACGCGACGGTGCTTGGCGGCATCTCGCGTGAGGTGCAGACCGAAACGCGCGACAGTCCCTTGAAGCTGCGCCTTGCTAAGCTGGCGGGACAGATCAGCGTGCTCGGCTACGTAGCTGCCGTGCTGGTGGCAGCGGCATTCTTGTTTCACGCCTTTGCCATCGACAGCGGCTTTCAGCGTGAAATATTGCTCATGAAGCTGACGGATATCCCCTATCTGCTCGATACGCTGCTCGAAGCGCTCATGCTCGGCATGACGGTCATCGTGGTCGCCGTACCCGAGGGGCTGCCCATGATGATCGCCGTCGTGCTGTCCGCCAACATTCGCCGTATGGTGCGCGACCACGTGCTGGTGCGCAAGCCCGCGGGCATCGAAGCGGCGGGCAGCATGGATCTGCTCTTTACCGATAAAACGGGCACGCTGACCGACGGTAAAATGAGCGTTGGCCGTATCCTTTGCGCCGAGGGGGATTACGACGGCACCGAAGCGCTTCGGCGGGCAGGGCAGGGGCGTTTTGATCAATATCTGGTAAGCTGTCGCCTCGGCAGCGAGGCAAGCGTCGGCACGCGCGAGGTTGAGGAGGTACGCGGCAGGCGCACGCCCAAGCGGCGGCGCGAGGTGGCGGTGGTCGGCGGCAACGCGACCGACCGCGCACTGACGGCAAGCGTGGTGAGCTACGGCGACGTTGAGGGCGAGGTGATGCTCCGATTGCCCTTTGACAGCGCCCGAAAATACGCCGCCGCGACGGTGCGGACGGGCGGAAAAGCGCTGACGCTCGTCAAGGGCGCGCCTGAGCGGCTGCTGCCCTGCCTTGACGGCGCAATGGACGGTCGGGGCAACAAGAGAGCGCTTGACCGACGGGCATTTGACGCGCGCATCAAGCGACTGACCGAACGGGGCGAGCGGGTGCTCGTGCTGGCACTGTGCGACGGAGCCGTCGACACGGCAGCCCTTGAGCGGGGCGCGTTTCCCAAGATGACGTTGCTGTGCGCGCTGACGCTGTCCGATCGCATCCGCCCCGAGGCCAAGGGCGCGGTCGACGCGTTGCACGGCGCAGGCGTGCAGGTGGTCATGATCACGGGCGATGCCCCCGACACGGCCGAGCATATTGCCAAGTCCTGCGGCATTTTATCACCAAAGACCGATCTGGTGCTGACGGGCGCGCAGCTCGCGACGCTGTCCGACCATCGCGTCAAGGAGCTGTTGCCCCGCCTTGCCGTGGTCGCCCGCGCCAGCCCCGGCGATAAAAGCCGCCTTGTGCGGCTGGCGCAGGAACAGGAGCGGGTGGTCGGTATGACGGGTGACGGCATCAACGACGCCCCCGCTCTTCGCCGTGCCGATATCGGCTTTGCCATGGGCAGCGGCGCGGCGGTGGCGCAGGAGGCGGGCGACATTCTCATTCTGGACGACAACCTTGCTTCGATCGTGCGCGCCGTGCTGTACGGGCGTAATATCTTTAAGAGCATCCGCAAATTCATTACGCTGCAGTTGACCATGAATTTGTGCGCCGTTGGCATTTCCATGATCGGCCCGTTCATTGGCGTCAACGCGCCCGTCACGGTGGTGCAGATGCTGTGGATCAATCTGATCATGGATACGCTCGGCGGTCTTGCCTTTGCCGGCGAGGCGGCGCTGCCGTCCTGCCTGAAAGAAAAGCCCAAGCGGCGCGACGAGCCCATTCTGGGGCGCTATATGATCAACGAGATCGTCTGGCTTGGTGCCTATACCATCGCGCTGTTCGTGCTGTTTCTCAAACACCCCACGCTGTGCGCTGCCTACCGCGCCTCGCCCGACGACGTGTGCCATCTGACCGCCTTTTTTGCGCTGTTCATCTTCGCCTCGGTGTTCCATTGCTTCAACGCCCGCTCGGATCGTCTGCGTCCTTGCGCGGGACTTTCCCGCAACCGTCCGTTCCTTGGGATCATGGCGGCAATTCTGTTCGTTCAGATCCTGTTTGTCTATCTGGGCGGGCCCGTGCTGCGCACCGTCCCCCTGACGGCGCGCGAGCTTTCGCTGACGGCGCTGCTGGCAGCGAGTGTGCTGCCCGTCGAGCTTGTGCGCAAGCTGATCTGGAGATGGCGCGGCGCAGACCGAACATACGGGAAATATTGAGGAAATATCAGGGAGAAAAAAGTCGAAAAAATCAAGCGGCGTCGCGTCTTTTGCCAAAGCGTGCCTTGCGCGCGCGTATTATGTCAAAAATAATGCGAATAAACCTCTTGCTTTTTGCCTTTCTATGTGATATAATGTACAAGGATTACTGTCCGTGCGTAAATGTGCACGTGACGACTGCCCCATGCGGGGTGAGCGGCGGCGTGCGGCGATGGTGATCTGACGTTCAAATCATTCATCGGCACATGACGCAAAACACGCAAGGAATGCGTAAAAACAAGGAGGAAAACATGAAGAAAACACTCAAAAAATCAATGTCGTGGCTTCTCGTACTGGCAACGCTGTTCTCACTGTGCGCAGCGATGTCGGTCGGCGTGTCGGCTGCTACCGTTTCTCTTGGTAAAGCAGGCAATGACATCGAGGCCTACTACGATACGGACACCAAGACGTTGTCGCTGATCGGCTCGGGTCCTATGACGAATTACGTTTCGGACGGCGAACTTGGTCTGTATACCAATATGAATCCCAGACCCTGGGATTCCTACATCGGTCAGATCAAAACGGTCGTTATGGACAGCAGAATCACGTCCATCGGAAATGCTGCCTTTTATAATTTGACCATGCTGACCTCGGTGTCGCTGCCCTCGTCGGTTCAGACGATCGGTGAGTGGGCCTTTGCACGTACGGGACTGACCTCGATCATCATTCCTGCTACGACGCAGACGGTCAAGCACTTTGCATTTTATGCATCTGCCCTGAATTCGGACGGAGCCAATTCGATCTGCCTTGGCCCGACCGTGATTTTGAACGAGCACATCACGAGCGTATCGAACGGCGTGGTCACGGGTGCAGGCCAGACGACCAACCAGGAGCTGGTCAAGGACCTGAACCGCGCAGCATCCGGCTCGGTCGTCATCAATGCATCGGGTACGGTTCCCGCAGGCATTCAGTGGACGTATTCGACCAACACCAAGGTGCTCAAGCTGTTCTATGAGGGTGACGGCGTTGCTACCATGTCCGACTTGTCGGCAGCACGTCCTTGGGAGGATTACATGACCGAGATCCAGGCTGTTGAGATCGGTCCCAACATTGCCAACATCGGTGCTTATGCTTTCGTCGGTGCGGGTAATCTGCGCAGCGTGGATCTTTCCCGCGCGACCGCACTTTCCAAGATCGGTGTGCGCGCCTTTGCAGGCTGCGGCTCGCTGACCTCGCTGACGCTGCCGCAGGCAACGTTGACCATCGAGGCGGAGGCTTTCTCGTCCCGCTATAACAATATTACCATCACCACGCCCAACGCCAAGGTCACCATGGACCCCGGCAACGCGTGTGCCAACGACTATTACATTGTCTGGAACTACGGAACCATCGTGAACACGCCCTCCGGCGGCACCTCTACTCCGACGGGACAGAACGGTACGCTCTCGGGCGGTGTCACGTGGGTTTACACCAACGGCGTGCTCGTGCTGACTGCTGCACAGGCAAACTCGGCCATCCCCGGCTACACCGCAGCGGCGCAGACGCCTTGGGCGTTGGCGGGACTGTCGAACAGCATCCATACGGTCATCATCGGTCAGAACATCACGTCGGTCGGATCGTATGCATTTGCTAATATGACCTCGCTGAGTAACGTGACGCTGGGAACGGATGTGTCTGTCATCAGCGCAAGTGCTTTTGCCGGTACGACCGGTCTTCGCACCATCAATTTCCCCGCCGGCGTCGTCTACGTTGACGCCAACGCCTTTACGGGCAGCGGACTGATCTCTGCCGTTCAGCAGAATTCCGGCATGATCATTGCGGACCCCAACGTTGAACTCAAGGCGGCATTGAACGGTACCGGCGGATCGGGCTCTACGTCCAACCAGACCGTCGGCGGTGCCATTCCGAACAGCACGTTGAGCTGGTCCTACAACTCGACGACCAAGGCGCTGACCATCAGCGGAACGGGTGCGATGCCCGGCTACGCATCCTCGCTGTCGACGCCCTGGGGCGCGGCCGGTTACAATAATCAGATCACCTCGGTCGTGATCGGTGCAGGCGTTACCTCCGTCGGTAGCTACGCCTTCTCCGGTATGTCCGCGCTTACCTCGATCAGCCTTGGCGAGAACGTGGCCGGTATCGGTCAGTACGCCTTTGCTTACAATACGGGCATTACCTCGATCGTCCTGCCCGCATCGGTCACGCTGGTCGACAGCTTTGCCTTCTACGGCGCTTCCTCGCTGCGCACGGCGTCCCGCGGTAACGCATCGATGACCATCAACGATCCCAACAACGAGCTCAAAACGGCGCTGGGTCAGCAAAATACCACCACCAACCCCAGCGGCACGATCGCAGGAACGGCTCTGGCCTGGTCTTATGCAACCGCTACGGGTGCTTTGACCATCTCGGGCACCGGCAACATCCCCGATTACAACTCCTACGTGCAGACGCCTTGGGGTCAGCAGGGTCTGACGGCAAGCGTCAAGACGGTGTATATCGGCTCGGCCGTAACCAGAATTGGTAACTACGCCTTTGCCGGCATGACGAACCTGACCGCAGTCGGCATCGGTTCGAGCGTCCAGAGCATTGGTCAGTACGCCTTTGGCTACGACTCGGCACTGACCAGCGTTTCGCTGCCCGCATCGGTCACGCTGGTTGAGAGCAACGCCTTCACCGGCTGCTCCGTGCTGGCTGCCGCAGAAAAGAAAAACGCTTCTACGGTCATCAATGTGCCCAACGTTGAACTCAACAACGCGCTCAACAACCTGAGCGGTGGTAACGGCGGAAACGGCAGCACGGTCGCGCCTCCCACCTCGGGTCAGGATAACAGCGGTCTGTTCGGTCCCAACAATTCGCTTATCTGGGATTATTCGGCCAAAAAGAACCGCCTGATGATCTCGGCTGCCAGCGGTAAGACGGGCATCTCCATGCCGGACTACTCGTCCAGCAACCAGACGCCTTGGGCATCGCTTAAGAACAGCATCACGACTATTATCATCGGATACGATATCGTCAACATCGGTAATTATGCATTTGCCGATATGCCTTATCTGCAGTCCGTCTACATGGGCGAGAGCATTACCAGCGTTGGTTATCGTGCATTCTATAACGATCTCCGCCTGGGCTCGATCGAGTTCCCCGCATCGGTGGCTACCGTACAGGCTGATGCCTTCACGGGTTGCAGCGCACTGTATACGGCAACCAAGAAGAACGCAGCCATGGTCGTCAACACGCCCAACACCGAGCTGCTTCGCGTGCTTGGCACCTCGTCCACCAATCCCAATCCCAACCCCAATCCCAATCCCGGCACGTCCGGCTCGACGGTCGTTCAGTCGATCACAGGCACCAACCTGCTCTGGACATACGACCAGACCACCGGCTCGCTGAATATTACAGGTAGCGGCTCCATTCCCAATTACACGGCAACGGCGCCCGCTCCCTGGAACGCATATTCCACCACCATCAAGGCGATCACGGTCCAAACGGGTGTCACGGGCATCGGCTCGCGCGCCTTTGCCGGCATCACCAACGTCGTTGACCTGTATCTGCCCGATACCGTGACCACCATCGGCAACGAGGCCTTCTACGGATGCGTTGCATTGCGCACCGTTCGTCTGCCCGCAACATTGCAAACGCTGGGTGCAGGTGCCTTCCGCGCCTGTGCGTCGCTGGCAGCCGTTGAGATCCCCGACACCATCAAGGTGATCGCCGATTACACCTTCCGCGACTGCACCTCGCTTGAGAGCATCAAGCTGTCCTCCACGCTGAACCAGATCGGCATCGAAGCGTTTGCCGGCTGCATCAAGCTCAACAAAGTAGAATTCCCCACAACGCTTTACAGCGTAGGTGCGCGTGCCTTCTCGGGTGCCACCACGTTGGAAACCGTCGTCTTCCGCGCCAACAACACCACCGTCAGCCTGAACGCCTTTGAGGGCTGTACGGGTCTGAAAAAGGCTGTTTACGAGGTCAATCCTCCCGCCACCGAAACGGGTAACGACCTGCTGGTCAAAAAGTTCATCGCTCGCTACAGCAGCGGCGAGGGCTGGATGGCCGACCGTGCCAACGGTACGCTGACCATCAGCGGCGTCGGTGAGGTCACGAGCAGCGCGGCATGGAAGAGCGAGCTGCAATTCGTGGATACGCTCATCTTCAGCAACGGCATCACGGGCATCGGCGCAGGCCTGCTCAAGGATGACCGCAACGTCACGCACGTACAAATGGCAGATAGCGTAACGACCATCGGCGCAAATGCGTTTGAAGGCTGTACGCACCTGCAAACGGTTGATTTCTCCGATGCGCTGCACACGGTGGGAGCCGGTGCTTTTGCCGGCTGCTCCTCGCTGACGTCCATTGAGCTGCCCGATTCGCTCAAGGTCATTCCCGAAAACGCATTCGCACGCTGCTCGACGCTGCAAAACGTCGACATGGGTAGCGGCTTGATGATGATCGGCGCAGGCGCATTTGCCAACTGTACACTGCTGGACGACGTCGTGCTCCCCGCATCGCTTCGCTCGATCGCCGCAGGCGCCTTCAACGATTGCTACTCGCTGACCAAGCTGGAGCTGTACGGCGGAAGCCTGAATGCACTCGCAGCCGACACCTTTGATAACTGTAACCGCCTGAGCGTGGTCGGCTTCCACGGTACCAAGACCGAGTGGGATGCTCTGACGGCCAACGCGGATGCTGAGCTCAAGAGCGCCGTCGTGACCTACTACGTCAAGCTGACCGTTCACCACGTTTACAAGGGCGGTCCCAAGGACGGCCAGACGGTTGCTACCTCGGACGTTCTGAGCGGCAAGAAGGGTGACGTCGTGACCGTAACGGCCAAGACGGACGTTGCCAACTATCAGGCCGACGCCTTCACCGCAACCTTCACGCTGGGTGAAGATAACAGCGAGCTTACCATTACCTATTCGCCCAAGACCTACACGCTCAAGATCGAGTGCGTAGACGCCAAGACGGGCACGTTGCTCGGCACGCTGCCCGATCAGCAGGTCAAGTACGGCGATTCCTTCAAGGCGACCGCCGGCGCGATCGAGGGCTACACCGCTGAGGACAGTACCATCAACGTGGAGAGCATGTCGGGCGATATGACCTACACGGTCAAGTACAATAAGAACGTCTACACCTATACGGTCGAGTATTTCAATACCCAGACCAATAAGGTGTTTGATACCAAGGAGTATCAGGCCGAGCACGGTAGTGCTATTACAGCCGAAACGCCCGAGCTGACCGGCTACACGCTGGTGAGCGGCAGCTACAAGATCGACAAGCTGACCAAGGACGGCGAGAAGATCACCGTCAAGTACGAGCCCTCGCAGAAAATGCTGACCATCGAATACGTCGACACCGAGGGCAACAAGCTCTCCGAGGACGTTACCGTATCGCTTTACTACGGTGCCGAGGTCATGATCGCATCGCCTGCGATCACCGGCAAGGTTGCCGACCAGCCCATCGTTCAGATGGAAGCTTACAACGGCGAGGACAAGATCACCGTCACCTACGACTGGAGATACTACACGGTGACCATCCAGTTCCTTGAGAAGGATTCTTACGGCTATAAGATCCGTCCCGACTATATCAAGTCGGTCAAGCACGGTGACCCCTTCACCTTCGCTATGGATAACAGCTACAATGAGCCGGCTTACGTGACCGACAAGAGCGCGGTGACCTACGCTGCCGTTACGGCTGATATCACCGAAACCGTCACCTACTCGCCCAAGCCCCTGACGCTGACGATTGAGTACGTCAAGGTCGACGGCAAGAAGATCGGCACGGTCGAGCAGACGGTCTACGCAGGCAAGTCCTACACGGTCGAGCCTCACGAGTTCAAGAAGTATCTGCAGACTGAGGAGCCCGTGACCGGCACGATGGGTATTGAAAACGCAACCATCACCATCACGCTGGAGAAGGATCCGAGCGCAGGCAGCGTTGGCAGAGTGCTTCTCGTGATCTTCATCATTCTGTTGGTACTTGGTACCGGCGGCGCACTCTTCTACTTCCTGTATCTGAAGAAAAAGCCGTATTAATGAAAAAATCGGCAGGGACCTTTTACAAGGTCCCTGCTTTTTTGCCCATAACAGTCAAAAAATAAAAAAAGAAAAATATTTTTCAAAAAGGGGTTGACAAATGAGATAAAAGGTATTATAATAATTGGGCTGTCAAGGACAGCGTGTGTGGCGTTAGCTCAGCTGGATAGAGTGTTTGGCTACGAACCAAAAGGTCGGGGGTTCGAATCCCTTACGCCGTGCCATAAAAAACCAGACAGTATCTACTGTCTGGTTTTTTATTTCAACAAGAGGGGTTCGAACGCAGTGAACAAAACGACCCTGTGAGTCGTTTTGGAACGGTGACCGAAGATTTTTGCGAGATGTTACAAAAGAAAAAATCCCAACATCGAGCAAAAATCAAGAACGAATCCCTTACGCCGTGCCAAAAAGGCAGACGATACTTGTGTATC
>JAZQMI010000035.1:0-23424 GCA_045543375.1 Eubacteriales bacterium
TCCGAGTGCGATGCCATCATTATGGACGACGCAACGGTGGCCGCCATTCCCGAGGTAACGGCCAACCACGTTGATGCTGCGCTCATTCACGAGGCTGCCATCGGTAAGATCGCGGGCGATCAGCTCATGAAGCTGATGACGCTGGGACTTACCGAGCAGGAGGCCGAGGAGCAGATCGTTAATGGCTTCTTGAAGTAAAAAGAAAAGAGCGGAGAGAAATTTCTCTCCGCTTTTCATTTTCAGTCCTCAATATTGGGCTCGCGCACAAGTCTGGGATCGGTGAAGGTGTCGGTTTCGTCGGTGCTTCGGGTCGAGAACTCCGAAATGACGGCACCCTCCTCGCCGGCCTGGAACCAGTGCCATGTCTGGGGCATGAGCGTGTACTGCTCACCGGGATTGAGCACGATCTCATGGAACACGCTGACGTCGGTGGCGGGCAGCTTGGCTTGAATGTCCTCCTTTTTGCCTTCGCCGGGAACGTACAGATATACCTTGCCGTAGCGGCAGCGGAAGGTTTCCTCCTTGCCCTCGTTACCATTCGTGGGAACGTGCATGTGCTCGGGGCAGGTCTGGTGGGGAAGCAGCACCATTTCCTTGGCGCAAACGCGCTGGGTGTTGACGTAGGTGATCATCTGAAGTCCCACCTCGTCTACAATACCGATCTCGAAGTCAACGACCTCAATGTTGGCCTTTTCCTGCTCGGTCAGAATGATGTTGGCCTTTTCATACATCTCCAAGGCTCGCTTGACCTGACGCTCGTAAATCTCTCTTTTCATGCGTTTTGTCCTTTCCTTGTCTTATTTTAAGATAACCGCCCGTATTTTTCGGCGATCTGCAAAATGTCGTGCTTGGGCTTCATGCCGTCCACCGAGTTGGCGGCGAACAGATTGCACGCGGCGGCTGCCGAGGCAAATTCGAGTAGCTGTTGATCGTCGTAATTGTTGTAAATGCCGTAAAGACAGCCCGCACTGAAGGCGTCGCCCGCGCCGACGCGTCCCTTGATCTGCTCCTTAGGAATGTTGAGCGAGGGAACTTCCGTCAGCTTTTTGGCGGTGTCCATGGCAAAGCAACGCTCTTTGCAGTGAATGAGCACGCGATCCTGCACGCCTGCGTCGATGGTCTTTTCCATGGCGCAAACGAGGTTTTCGCGAATGAGTGAGCCGTCCTCGCGGCGCGAGTGCATATTCCAGATGGCACAGCACTCAATGTCGTTGATGATGACGTAATTGCAATATTTGAGCACGGGGATCAGCTTTTTTCCGTAATCGGCGTGCGTGTGGCTGACCATGTCGATCGAGGTCTTGATGCCCAACTTTTGCACCTTGTGCAAAAAGCGCGCCATGACGGTGCCGTATTCCTTGTCCTCGGCGTCAAAGCGGTCGAGCAGCAGAATGTAACCGATATGAAGAATATCGCAGTTGAGCGAGGTCACGTCAATATCGTCAATGCCGAATTCGGCGTTGGCACCCTTTTGATGGAAAAAGGTACGCTCACCCGAGGGAATGTTCATAACGTCGCAAAAGCTGGTCGGCGTGTTGAACGAATAAGAAACCTTGCTGACGTTGATACCGCTTTGCTGAAGGCGCGAGAGAATGAAACGACCGTTTTCGTCGGTGCCCACCTTGCCAATGACGCTGATGGGAATGGTCGGGTCGATCTGCGCCAGATCAATGGCCGTGTTGGGCGCACAGCCGCCCACGGCATACGACACGTCCGACATGTACGACAGCATACCGCATTCGGGATACTCCGCAATGTCCTTGACAATGTCCAGTATCATGTTGCCCGCCACCGTGATGCCTTTTTTGTCACCCAGCATGAGATAGTCGATGGACACGCCGAACAGCTCGGCCAAGCGAGGGAAGATGGTGATATCGGGAAAGCCCTGACCGTTTTCCCAACGGCTGACTGCCTTATCCGTTACGGACAACTGCCGCGCCAGCTCGCATTGCGTCATGCCGTTCTTTTTGCGCAGCTTGGATATGATATTACCGATATTTTTGGAATCCATAACGCGCCCCTTTCTGTTTACTATCTTCATGATACCACAAATTTTGTCGATTGTAAACCCATAAACGCGAGAATTTTGCGTTTTTTACCCGCCATCAAACGGGCGTTTTCAAGCGATCGTAGAGTTTGAAAAAAGAGAGGACTGCGAGCAGTCCTCTCTTTGAGATTTGACGTCAGAAATCGGCGAATTCACTCTTGCCGGCGTCAACGTATTCGTTGCCCGTCTTGATGGTGACGTTGTGAGCGAGCGAGTAGGTCGAATTCCACTCGGGGTGCTCGGCACACTCAAGCGAGATGGCAAATCTCTCGGGCAGATCGGCGGGAATGGTCAGCTCAAAGCTGCCGAACTTGCCGTTCTTGCGAGCGGCGACCGCCTCGGTCGAGATATCGGCCAGCTTGGTCTTGCTCTCACCGTTGATGAGGTAGACCTCGGCGTTTGCGGCAGGAGCCTCGTCGGCGTTGTCGTTGAGCACCCAAAGCGTACCGTTGAGCGTGTCGCCCGTCAGGTAGCGGTTGTGGGGCAGCTCAAGCGAGAGCAGCGTGGGACGCAGCGCCTCACCGACGGCATTCAGCGCACTCTTGGGCTCGGCAGGCCAGTTGACCAGGCTGTTACCGGCAGCGCAGGGCCAAGGCTCGTTGTAGTCCCAGTTGATGGCCATCGAGCAAAGCGGTGCCTGGCGGCGCATTTCCTCGAACATGGACTTGTAGCACATATCCTGCAGATAAATGCTCTTGTCGAGCAGATCGTCGACGCTCTTGTGACCGCCAAAGAAGTAGTGAACGTCGGGAAGACCCAGCCAGGTCGATTCGTTCCACGACTTGAAGGCATGGTGGCTTCTCCAGATCTCGTTCTCGCCGTTGCAGTCCTCATAGGTCTGCTCGTCCATGACGTATTTGAGCAGATATTCCTTGCGCGAGCCGCCGTTGCAGCCGAACTCGGTATATCCCGTTGCCTGGCACTTCTTGACGTCGACGATGAACTCGTGACCGTTGGAGAAGTTACCCTCGCGACGCTCGTGCTCGGGGAATACGACCTTGACGTACGAGCCGTGACGCACGCCGTGCAAGGGCGAGGTCATGTTGAAGGGCGTAAAGCGGTCGTGCTCGTAGCACAGCTTGTCCAGCAGACGCAGCGGGTGCGACTGAACGGTAAGACCCGACCAGGAGTTGAACAGCTCGTTACCGCCGCACCAGAAGGTCAGGCAGGGGTGCGTGCGCAGCATTCTGATGATGCTGATGGCCTCTTGCGTGAGTACGTCAAGATAGTTGTCGTCGTCGGGATACAGGTTACACGACAGCATGAATTCCTGCCAGATCATGATACCCAGCTCGTCGCACTTGTCGTAGAAATAGTCGTGATTGATGTACTGACCGCCCCACATGCGGAAGATGTTCATGTTGGCGTCGTATGCCAGCTTGATGAGCTCGTCGTAACGCTCGGGCGTGGCAAGGCAGGGGAAGATCTCGGTGTTGACCCAGTTGGAGCCCTTGGCAAATACCTTGACACCATTGATCTGGATCTGCATGGGCGCACACAGCGGGCCCAGAGGGAAGCCCCACTGGAAGACGCGATCAGCACCTTCGTTGAGAATGAGCTTGGAGCGGCGGAAGCCGATCTTGCGCTCAACGACCTCGGAGCCGCTCACACGCAGCGTGTAGCGAGGCTGTGCGCCGTAGCCGCGAGGGAACCACAGCTCGGGGTTCTCGAGCGTCAGCTCAAAGCAAGCAAGCTCGCCGTCCTTGGCGGTCTTCTCTTGGGATGCAACGACCGTCTTGCCGTCGGGCGCGATCAACTCGGCCTTGAGCGTGCCGTCGCCGTATACCTTGACCTGGGCGTTGACGGTGACCGACTTGAGATCGTCCGTCAGGCGATAGGTTGCTTCAAGGTCGCGCGGTGCACCGGCAGCCACAATATCGAGATGTGCGGCCTGCCAGATACCCGAGGGAACGAGGCGGGGGTGCCAGTCCCAGGAGTACGAGGAGGGCGGCTTGCAGCAAGCCGATGCCTGTGCACGGTTTTGCGCGGGATAACGCTTGGGAATGGGGAAAATGGTCACGCGCAGCGCGGTTTTTTTGCCGGCGTAAGCGGTCACGTCAAGCTTGACGGGCGTGAACGCACCCTCGCCCTTGGCAACGAGCGTACCGTCCAGCGTGATCTCATAACGGTAATCAATGCCGTCAAAGCACAAAATGGCGTGCTCGTCGGCCTGACATGTGAAATCAAGAGTAGTGTCGTAGAAGAAATACTCGTCCTCCGTCCAGTCGAACTGTTTGAAGTTCAGACCGAAATAATAGGGCGCGTAGTTCTTGGCCTTGGCGTAGTCCAACTGAACCGCACCGGGGACGCTGGCAACGACGGGCTCAAGACCCGTGCCGTCTTTTTCGGACGCATGAGAGAGCATCCAATCAAAGGTCACTTGCTTCATGGTGATATCCTTTCTTTTGTTGAATGGGTAACCCCTTTCGGGCTATCCATAGTTTACCATAGAACCGAAGGAATGTCAATGCGTTTGAAAAAGAAAGAAAAAAGAATTTGCGCCCCTCTTGCATTTTTTTACCATTTGTATTATAATGAATTATTATCAAACGGAAAGAAGGTTAGGCCGCATGAAAAAAGAGCATATCTGTCGCATATTTTCGCGCATTCCCGAGCTCCGGACCGAGCGGCTGATCCTGCGCAAGATGCGCGTGGGCGACGAGGAGGATATGTACGCTTATGCGCGCAAAAGCGAGGTCACGCGCTATTTGCTCTGGTCGCCTCACCCCGATATTTACTACACGCGCGACTATCTGCGCTATCTTGCCACGCGCTACGCCGCCGGCTGCTTTTACGATTGGGCCATCGTGCTCAAATCGAGCGGTCGCATGATCGGCACGTGCGGATTTACCGCCTTTGACTGTTCCCACGACGCCGCCGAGATCGGCTACGTGCTCAATCCCGACTACCGCGGGCAGGGCATCGCCCCCGAGGCTGTCCGCGCGGTCATGGCGTTCGGCTTTGACAAGCTCGCGCTGCACCGCATCGAGGCGCGCTTCATCGAGGGCAACGAGGCGTCGCTGCGCGTCATGGAAAAGGTGGGCATGCGCTTTGAGGGCTATCGCCGCGAGGCAATGCTCATCAAGGGCGTCTATCGCACCATCGGTTACTCGTCCATTCTGCGCGCCGAATACAAGGCGCTCGTGCAGGAAAATGACGAAAATGGTCAATAAATTGCTGATTTTGGGCAATAATCTCGCTTTTTCTGACTAAAAAGTGCGGAATTTTGCCATAATGCTCTTGCCAAGCGCGCTTGAATATGTTACAATGAATATCAGGAAATGCTCTCTTTGATCGAATATCCGCGCACGCGCGGTCGCGATCGGAGGAGAAATGAGGTAAAATGATGCAAAAAAGAACCAATCCCTTGGAGCTCAAGGTCGATAATACCGCCCGTCGCGAGGCTGCTCCCGCGCCCGCGGCAGAGCCCAAGACCGTCGATCCCGTTGCGGCCATCGTCGAGCCCACCAAGGTCGAGACGACAGCACCCAAGGCTGCGCCCGCTGCAAAGCCGGTCGAGAAAAAGACTGCCGAGCCCGTAGAGGAAAAGAAGCCTATTGTGAAGCGCCCGACGGTTAAGCCGCTCGCCCCCCGGGTTGAGCCCGAACCCGCCGTAGAGCCTGCTGTCGAAAAAGAGCTTGAGGTTAAGGCTGCGCCCATTGCCCCCGGTGCGATGCGCTGGGAGCGCGTCAGTGCGTATAAGCCCGCCCCTGCGGTCGAGCCTACCGTGCAGACGGTCGAGCCCGAGCCCATCGAGATCGAGGAGCAGTCCACGGCTATCATTGAAGACGAGATCACGCAAACGGTCGAGCAGGACGACTTGCTCGGTGATGAGATGATCGACGAAGCCCTTGAGGACGAAACTGCCGAGAATGACCTTGTCGAGGAGGACGCAGACGAGTTTAACGCCGAGGACGGCATTTCGGACGAGGACGAGCCGCTGACCATCGACGATTACATGATGTCGGCGCGCTTTTCGCTGTGCGGTCGCGTATCGCGCGGCATGAAGGTGGCCAAGATCAGCCGCGATGTTTGCCGTCTGGCACAGCTCATGCATCCCGAAAAGAGCTTGTCTGCCATTTTGGAGGACGCATTGCTCACGCGCATCTATCTGGAAAATCCCGACGCCTTCGACGCGCTGGCCGAGATGCTTGAGAAAAAAGGAGGACATATCAAATGCTGATCAGCTTTTTCTGTAAAAAGGGCGGCGTAGGTAAGACGACCGCCACGGGTGAATACGCCTGCTATCTGACGGGCCTTGGCAAAAAGGTTCTCGTTATCAGCATCGACGACCAGAACTCGCTCTTTGAGATGTTCGGTCTTTCCTCCAAGGTGTTCGAGCGCGACGACAACTATCTGGAGCATTACGTCAACGACCTTTGCTCGCTGGAGGACGTGCTCATTCCGCTTCGTGAAAATCTTTACGGCATCAAGACGCTCAACACCGATATGCTGTCCAAAAAGCTGACGCTTGAGCGTTCGTTTGAGCGCAACTTCGTCGGTGCCATCATGCAGCTTCAGGAGGGCTTTGATTTCGTGTTCTTCGATCTGCCCCCCTCGTCCAACCGCACCACCGAGATTTTGCTTGAGAAGACCGATCTGCTCATGCTCATCGTCGAGCTCAACAAGCTGGGTGTCAACGGATTTTACAACACACTGCAATATTTTGTGGACAACGATCTGCCGTTGGAAAACATCCGCTACATACTGCCCAATGGCTATACCAAGACCAAAGCCGTCCCCGGCGTCGCACTGAAGGAGCTCAAAAAGCTTATCAGTGAAAACGTGCCTCACACCAAGCTGTTGCCGCTGATGCCCGAGAAGTCTATCTTCCAGTCGCTGCAGCAAAAGGGAGTGACGCTGTTTGACGAGGACGTCAGCCGTCTTACCGCCTATGAAAAGGCACAGAAAAAGATCGTCATGGACACCATGTGCGGTATCTTTGATTCGATTGAAATTGAGCGACAATAAAGCAACACAACGGCGTACCCACAGTGCGCCGTTTCGTTTTACCCTGAACTCTACGAAATGTAGATGTAATTACGGAGATACTACGATAAATGGGTTGCAACGGATAAGAAAAAGCGGTATAATGGAGAAAAAGGGAGGTGCTCCGGCATGAACGTAACGGAAAGCTTTGCAAAAAATCTCAAGCAAAAGCGGTGTGAGCTGGGCATGACACAGCGCGAGCTTGCCGAGAAGATCGGATATTCGGAAAAGGCAGTCAGCAAATGGGAGAGCGGCCAGACCCTTCCGCCCGCGACCGTGCTCGTCACGCTGGCGGATACCATGCGGGTGAGCATGGACGAGCTGCTATCTTATAAAGGCAATCCCGAGTATTTTCTCGGCATCGACGGAGGCGCGACCAAAACGGATTTCGTGCTCGCCGATATGCAGGGCAACGTCGTTGCCACAGCACAGCTTGGCTCGACCAATCCGGTTGACATCGGTATTGACACCGTGTGCGAGCGGCTGGGCGAGGGCATTCGTTTGGTATGCGAACGCGTGCCGACAAGAGTTGTTTCGGTGTATGCCGGGCTGTCAGGCGGCTCGGTCGGAAATTATGCCGCGACCGTTCGCGCTTATCTGGAGCGCCTTGGATTTGCCCGTGTGGGGTGCGGTAACGATGCGACTAATATCATCGCCGCAGCCTTGGGCGACGAAGACGGCGTCAGCGTTATTATGGGAACGGGCTCGGTCGTTTACGTTCAACGCAAGGGCGAGCTTTCGCGTCTTGGTGGCTACGGCTATTTGTTCGACGAGGGTGGCAACGGCTATGCCATCGGACGTGATGCGATTTCAGCCGCGTTGCGTGCCGAGGAGGGCAGCGGCAAGCAAACGCTGCTGCGCTCTCTCATTCTGGCGCGAACTGAAACCTCCACGGTATTGGGAGCACTGTCCTTGTTTTATGAAGGCGGCAAGCGCGAGATCGCAAGCTATGCGCCGCTTGTTATGATGGCGTATGAGCAGGGCGACGGTGTGGCTGCAAATATTCTGAAGCGTAACATGCGCTGCCTGGCTGAGCTGATCCGTCTGGCACGTCAGCGACTTGGGATCAACGAGCAGACGCGTGTGGTACTCGTTGGCGGCTTAACACGGCGGGCGGATATTTTGTTGCCCATGCTGTACGATCACCTTGATGATGCCAAAAATTATCACATCTCGATCTTTGACGAGGGGGCGGTCAAGGGAGCTTTGCTGCTTGCCGGTATGCCGCGCATCAATACAAAGGAGATATGACCATGTTAAAAACGGAAATGAGAAACGAACACAGCACGCACCTGTCCGATATGACGACGGGGGACATGGTAGCGCTCATGCAACGGGAAAATCATAACGCTGTCGATGCCATTGATACCGAACTTGACGCGATTGCACAAGCCATCGACGAAATCAGTGCACGAATGCAGCGTGGCGGAAGACTGTTCTATATCGGCTGCGGCACGTCGGGACGCTTGGGTGTACTCGATGCGTCCGAATGCCCGCCGACCTTTGGCGTGTCAGATGAACTTGTCGTGGGGCTGATCGCAGGCGGCGACGGCGCTTTGCGCCGTGCGGTCGAAGGGGCCGAGGACGACGACGCGGCAGGACGCCGTGATCTTGGTGCGTATACGATCACCGAGCACGACAGCGTCGTCGGCATTTCTGTCGCGGGCGGTGCGGCCTACGTCAAGGGCGCACTTGCGCTGGCAAAAGAGAAGGGCGCGTTGACGGTCGCGCTGACCTGCAACGAGGGCAGCCCGATCGAAAAGATCGCCGACATTGCCATTCACCCCGACACGGGTGCCGAGGTGGTGACGGGCTCGACGCGCATGAAGGCGGGCAGTGCCCATAAAATGATACTCAACATGATCTCCACGGGCGTTATGATCCGAGAGGGGCACGTGTATGAAAATCTGATGATAAACCTGCGCCCGAGCAATATCAAGCTGCGCGACCGCATGATCCGTATCGTGTCGGATATCACAGGCAAGCCCTATGATATTGCCGAACGGCTGCTTGAACAAAATGATTTCGTGATCCGTCGCGCCATCGTGGCGGCAGATAAGGAGGACGCGTAATGGCCAATCGCTTACATTTTGACTATGGCAACACGCACGTCGTGCTTGACGCTATGACAGGCGAGCTGTTTGAGCTCATTCGCAAGGATACGGGCGATAACGTCCTGAAAAACGGCATGTTCAAGCAGCGTCAGCCGTTTACGCTGTCGCTGCGCCGGGCAGACGGCAAAACGGAGCAGCTTGCACCGCCGCCTCATAAGCGCGCGTTTGAACATGAGGCGTTGCGTCCCGTAATCAAGAGCGAGCAGACGGATGCGGGCGTGTGCGTCATCGTGCACTACGATTTTCTTTGGAACGGCGAGAGTGCCGTGCCGTATGATCTGATCTACACGATGTGTCTTACCGAGCAGGGCATCGAGTGGCGCTTGTCCCACAGAAATCTGACCGAGGCCACAATCACCGAGGTGCGCTTTCCCGTGCTCAACGGCATGTGGCTGGGCGAGAGCAGCGCGGACGATACACTCGTCTACCCACAATGGGCAGGCATGAAATATGAAAATCCGCAGGACTATTTCAATCACCCGCTGACCGTGCTTGATTGGCGCTGGCAGGAATATGAATATCGCTATGTGACCGACGGTGTCGTGTCGCACGATGCACTCAAATCGCGCGGTCTGCGCGGACAAGCATGCCTGTATCCCGGCGATATGTCCATGTCGTGGATGGATCTGTACGATCAGAACGGCGGTCTTTATTTCGGCGTGCACGATGCCGACGCGCGTGCTTGCCGCATGGAGGCGGGCGTGGACGCACCCACCAATCCCGGTCTTTGCCTTGCTGCCAATTTCGGCGTACGCATCGGCAAGGGGGAGCAATATCAAACGCCCCTTGTTCTGACGGCCTTTCATGCAGGAGATTGGCACGCAGGTGCGGATATTTACCGCGCCTTCCGCCGTCCCACGCTGCCGCCTATGCGCGAGCATCCGGCCTGGATGCTGACCTCACCGGGACTGCACGCACACTACGATTTTAAATATCAGAGCGGAGAGATCGTGCACCGCTACCGTGACATTCCGCGTCTGGCGCAAGAGGCCAAGGCCATGGGGCTTTGCCACATATTGCTTTCGGGCTGGCACAAGGACGGCTTTGACCGCGGCTTCCCGTGCTATCGCTATGATAGCGATCTTGGCAGCGAGCAGGAATTTGCCGACGGTGTCAAGGCGGCGCTCGATATGGGCGTCCACGTGTCGCTTTATATGAATTTGCGTCTGCATAATAACGCCTATAACACCGAAAAGATCGCTGACAAGGCGGTCGTGCGCGAGGACGGTTCTATCTTTGCTGAGGGCTACGGCAGCCTGCGCTTTTCGCTTATGTGCCCCAATAGTCAGGCGTGGCAGGACGAGCTCGCCGCCGCCGTCGAATATGCGACCGATACGTATGGCGTAGACGGTATTTACTTTGACCAGCTTGGCACAGGCATGTGCTATTGCTTCAATCCCGCTCACAAGCACGGCGACCGCTTCGATGCATGGCATCGGGGCTATCAGGAACTGCTGACACGCGTGTCGGAGGCATATCTTGAAAAGCACGGCAAGCCGCTCTCGCTCATGGGTGAGATGGTGTGCGACCAGTATGGCTGCATCGTGGACAGACAGCTTGCCGAGCTGTTCGTCAAGTATCACACGGGCGGCTATCCCGAGGTGTACCGTTATACCTTCCCCGAGCACGGCATGGTAGATATGGCTTATCCCGAAAAGAACATGGCCATGCGCCCCGTGCACGTGGGGCAAAAGTGCCGTGCCATCATGGCGCGCCACTTCACCTGCGGCTGCACGCTGTGGATCTACGATCTGGTGGACGATAACAGCTTCACACGCGATCCGGTCAGTGGAGCACTGCTCCGCAAGGTCATTGCCTTGCGTCAGGTCTGGCTTGATCGCTTCGGTCTTGGCCACTTCCTTGACGAGCAGGACGTCAGCTACACACGCGAGGAGGATTTCCTTGTCAAGCACTTTGTGACCGAGGACGGTGCCCACATTCTGCCTTGCTTTGACGGCTTGGCTAAGGAGGGCAGAGCAGTTCATATTGACATTCCGTTCGCGCACGCCACGGCCATACTGCCGAGCGGCGAGGAGATCGCACTTTCTGCAAGTGGAAATTGCGTGACACTTCCGACATCGCACGCATGTCTGATCGTTTTGAAGTAAATAGAAAAGCACGGAACCCATGGGTTTCGTGCTTTTTCGTATGACTTAGAGCGCAACGCCTTGCTCCTTGGCGATCTGCTCAAGGAAGGCCGCGAATTTCTCGGCTGTTTCTTCGAGCGGCGCATTGTTGTCGTAATAGTAATCGTAGGGGTAATTTTCCACGTCGTCGTCGGATACGTTGCCGTAGTGCTTGGCGACATCCTCTCCCTCGCGGCGGATCAGCAGTGCAAGCACGAGGTGTCCCTCCATGCGACGCTTGAAGGCGTCGATCTGCGCCCCTTCACGAATGTGGCAGAACATGATCTGCTCGTCCGAGGCGAGAAATTCGGTATGCTGCTGCTCCAGATAGGCATTGGGCAGATCGTTGTATTCGGTAAAGGTGCGTTTGAGATCGGAAAGAAACTTGCGCGAGCGCAGATCCTTCTCGCCGTTCCAACCGTGCTCGCGGGCGATCGCCTTGATGGGATCGACCGACGACCTGTTGCGCACGCGAAAATGCTGGGCGGCAAAATCGCACAGCGTGTCCTTGCCGACACCGCCGCGCCCGTTGATAACAATGGTCAGTTTGTTGTTCATGATAACGGTAACCCCTTTACAGTACAAAGGTTTTGATGGATTTGAGCGCGAGCCCCTCGTCGGTCAGCACGACCTCGCCAAGGGCGAAAAACGAGCCGTTGGCATGGCACAGCCGTGCACGTGCGCCGAGCGGAAGATCAAGACGCAGCTTGGAGAGTGCAACGGCACAGCCGTTGCCGATGAGGCGATCGTAAAAAGCGGGCAGCGTCACGGACGGATGACGGACAAAGAGCTGCTCGGTCGGAATGAGGCGTGCAAGACGCTCATCTATACTCATGCTCTCCAGCTCGGCAACCGTCACGCTTTGCTCAATGGTAAAGCCGCAAGCCGCGCGGCGGTCAAGAGATGCCATGGCACCGCCACAGCCCAGCGCCGCACCGATGTCTGCGCACAGCGTGCGAATGTAGGTGCCGCCCGAGCAGGTGACGTCGAGGATATAGTCCGACGGTGTGTCCGTCGGCTCGCAAGCAAGCGCGTGAACGGTCACGGGACGAGCCTTGCGCTCGATCTCAATGCCTTGACGCGCCAGATCGACAAGCTTTTGTCCGCCGACTTTGAGCGCGCTGACCATGGGCGGCACTTGCAAAATCTCGCCGCGGAACTTGTCCATGACAGCCATGACCGCATCGGTCGAGGGCAGGGTATCGCTTGTCGTCAGTATTGCCCCCGTGGTGTCCTGTGTATCGGTCGTGATGCCGAGACGAAGCTGCGCGACGTATCGTTTGTCCTCACCCGTCAGATATTCGCTGGCCTTGGCGGCGCGTCCGATCAGCACGACCAGAACGCCCGTCGCCATAGGGTCAAGCGTGCCCGCGTGTCCGACAGCGCGCGTGCCAAAGAGGCGGCGCACCATGCCCACGATATCGTGCGAGGTCACACCCGCGTGCTTGTTGATAATGAGAACGCCGTCGGGCGCAGTGATTTGTTGTGCCATACGGCCTCCTTGTTCGTATCAGAACCTCACCAGCGCCGCGTGAATGGGCATACCCTTGGCGGTGAAGTTGCTCTCGTATTCGGTCATGACGTTACCCTCGGCGTAAGGGGAGTGGTGCAGGTCATCCGTTTTCCACTCGACCTTCAGCCCTGCCGCCTCGAATTCCTCCAAGGAGAACTCAAACAGCATGGTGTTGTCCGTCTTGAAGCGCAGAGTGCCGCCGTCCTTGAGCAGAATGCGATACTGTTCGAGGAAGGTGCGGTAGGTCAAGCGGCGCTTGTAGTAGCCCGACTTGGGCCACGGGTCGCTGAAATTCAAGTAGATGCAATCAAACGTCTTGGGCGGGAACATTTCGGTCAGTCCCCGCGCGTCACCAATCAGGAAACGAAGATTGTCGGGGCGATCGTCGGCGCACGCCATGGCCTTTTCAAGGGCAAGACAAGCCACGTCAGCCACGCGCTCCATGGCAATAAAGTTGACGTCGGGGTTGGCGGCGGACATACCGCAGGCAAAGCCGCCCTTGCCACAGCCGATCTCCAAATGCAGCGGCTTTTCGGCAGGGAAGTACGAGCCGGGATTTTCCAGCACCGCCTCGGGCAACGGAATGAGGATCGAGGCACAGGCGGCGATACGCTCGCTGCCGTGTTTTTTTCTGCGCATTCTCATATTGTGCCTCGCTTATACGTTGAACAGGAACTGCACGATGTCGCCGTCCTGCATGACGTATTCCTTACCCTCGGAGCGATATCTTCCCGCGTCGCGCACGGCGCTCATGCTGCCGTACTTTTCCAGATCGTCAAACGCGACGACCTCGGCGCGGATAAAGCCTCTTTCAAAGTCGGAGTGGATCTTGCCGGCGGCGCGGGGAGCCTTGGTGCCGCGCGTGATGGTCCATGCACGCACCTCGTCGGGACCTGCCGTCAGGAAGGAAATAAGACCCAGCAGCGAATAGCTTGCCTTGATCAGGCGATCAAGACCGCTCTCGGCAATGCCCATATCCTCATGGAACATGGCTTTTTCTTCGGCGTCCAGCTCTGCGATCTCGGCCTCAATGCCGGCGCAAACGGGCATAACCTGCGCGTTTTCCTCAGCGGCAAAGGCCTTGAGACGATTGTAGCCCTCGTTGGCGGTCGGCTCACCCGAGGCCTCCTCCTCGCTGACGTTGGCAACGTAAATGACGGGCTTCATGGTGAGCAGAGGCGTGTCGTAGAACATCGCCAGCTCGTCCTCGCTCAGCTCGACCGTGCGGGCGCACTTGCCCTCGGCGAGCACGTCGTAGACGCGCTTGAACACCTCAATGGAGGCGGCGACCGACTTGTCCGACTTGAGCGCCTTGTTGGCGCGCTCGATGCGGCGCTCAAGCATCTCCATATCGGAGAAGATGAGCTCCATGTTGATTGTTTCCAGATCGCGCATGGGGTCGATCTTACCGTCTACGTGAATGATATTGTCGTCCTCGAAGCAGCGGACGACGTGGATGATGGCGTCTACCTCGCGGATGTGCGACAGGAATTTATTGCCAAGACCCTCGCCCTGCGATGCGCCGCGAACCAGACCGGCAATGTCAACGAATTCGATGACGGCAGGCGTGGTCTTTTTGGGGTTGTGCATTTTGGTCAGATAGTCCAGACGCGAGTCGGGAACGACCACGATACCCACGTTGGGGTCGATGGTGCAGAAGGGATAGTTGGCGCTCTCTGCGCCCGCGCCGGTCAGCGCGTTGAACAGCGTACTTTTGCCTACGTTCGGCAGGCCTACGATACCAAGCTTCATAAGTAATCTCCTGTCATTCGGGATGGTTTATATTTTTTCACAACTTCTATTATATAACAAGTTTTGCTTTTTCGCAAGTAAAAAATGAAAAATTGAAAGTTTTTTTGTTGATTTTTCAAAAAGCGGTTGGCTTTTTCCAAATTTTATGGTATAATAGATAGGTATAAGTAGGCTTACTGTGCAAAATTTGCCGAAAATTCATAGGTGCGTCACGAAATATTCGTATTGACATGGTAGGATAAAACTGTTGTTATATCATCGATACGAACGAAAAATACACAACGGAGGATATACAAAATGCTCGACAAAAAGATTTTGGTCGTGGACGACGATCCCAACATCAGCGATCTTTTGAAGATCTATCTGGAAAAGGAGGGCTACGAGGTCAAGCTCGCTGCCGACGGTATCGAGGGCGTCAACCATTTCAAAATGTACGATCCCGACCTTGTCCTGCTTGATATCATGCTGCCCGGCAAGGACGGCTGGCAGGTGTGCCGCGAGATCCGCGAAAGCTCGTCCAAGCCCATTATCATGATCACGGCCAAGGGCGAGGCGTTTGATACGGTGCTCGGTCTTGAGCTGGGCGCGGATGACTACGTGACCAAGCCCTTTGACATGAAGGTGCTCTCGGCACGCATCAAGGCGGTACTGCGCCGCTATCAGGCATATGCCAACCAGGGCGACGGCAAGGAAACCATCAAGTTCGAGAACATCGAGATCAGTAAGGAAAAGTATGAGCTTAAGCTGTGCGGCAAGGCCGTCGATATCCCGCCCAAGGAGCTCGAGCTGCTGTATTTCCTGGCATCCAATTGCAACCGCGTGTTCAGCCGCGATCAGTTACTGGACAAGGTGTGGGGCTTCGATTATCTGGGAGATTCGCGTACGGTCGACGTGCACGTCAAGAGATTGCGCGAAAAGCTCGAGGGCGTTTCGGATAAGTGGCTGCTTAAGACCGTTTGGGGCGTAGGCTATAAGTTTGAGATTCTGAACTGATGCGGCGCCCTGCAAGGGGGAAAATACCGTGTTCAAAAGTTTATTCAGTAAATATCTGGCGGCCTTTATCGCCATCATATTGATCTGCTTTACCATGCTGATCCTGGTCGGCTACAGCATCGTCATCAACTACGCTGCAGACGCCAAGATTGAAAGCGCGCGTGCTGTTGTCGACGCCGTTGACGACTATCTGAGCGACGATATGGCAGAGAACGAACAAAACGCCGCGCTGATCTCGCGTATGCTTCATCTGGCGGCTGCGGGCAACGACCGCCTCGCGGTCATTCTGACGGACGGCGAGGGTGATCTGGTCGCTCTTGGCAGCAATTACGAGCACACGTTGCCCGACGGTCTGCGCCTGCCCGATGCCATGCTTGACGAGCTTCGCGGAGCGGGTGAGATCACACACACCGGCGACTATCGCTCGACCTTCGGAGGCGCGCGCATGGTACTCTCGTCTGCCTTGCATAATGGGCAAGGAGAGATGATCGGTGCATTGACCGTTTGTTCGCCCAGCTCGCATTGGGTGGGTCTGCTCAATACCATGGCACGAACCATCATCATGGCCAGCCTTTGGATCATGCTGGCGGCGCTGATCGCCGTGTATTTCATTTCCGAACGCGTCAGCGCCCCGTTGCGTGAGATGCGCCGTGCCGCCAAGGATTTTGCAAACGGAAAATTTGAGCGGCGCGTTGTCGTTCAGGGTAACGACGAGATCGCCGAGCTTGGCGTTGCCTTCAATCAGATGGCACAGTCGCTGGAAAATCTGGAAAAGATGCGCAGCGGCTTTATGGCTAACGTGTCGCACGACCTGCGCACGCCCATGACGACCATCGCAGGCTTTATCGACGCCATTCGTGACGGCGTTATTCCGCCCGACAAGCAGGACTACTATCTGGGCGTTGTTTCCGCTGAGGTGCACCGCTTATCAAGGCTCGTGTCTTCGCTTCTGGATATTACGCGCATCCAGGCAGGGGATCGGAAATTTGTCATGAAACCGTTTGATATTTGCGAGATGGGACGACAAATTCTGATTTCGTTTGAGCAACAGATCGATCTCAAAGGATTGCAGATCGAATTTGTTTGCGACGAGGAAAACATGATGGTGGTCGCTGACCACGATGCGATCTATCAGATCCTGTATAACCTTTGCGATAACGCCGTTAAATTTTCCCAGGACGGCGGCGTTCTTCGCGTGAGTATACAACGAAAGACGGAAGAAAAGAATAAAATACAAATATCGGTTTATAATCAAGGTGAAGGTATTGCTGCGGAAGACCTTCCGTTCGTTTTTGAGCGGTTTTACAAGGGCGACAAAAGCCGCGGACTTGACCGTCGCGGCGTAGGTCTGGGGCTTTATATTTGCAAGACCATCATATCTGCTCACGGTGAGCAAATATGGGCAAACAGCGTGCAGGGTAAGGATTGCCGCTTCAGCTTCACGCTGACCGAGCAGCCCCAACCTAAGGATTGACCAAGCCCCGCGGGGCAATCGAGGAGAAACACATGAACGAAAACGAAAACGAAAAGCTGCCGTTGTCCGACGAACCGTCGGAGGCGGTACATGAAACTACCGAGCCGCCCGTAGAGAGTTCTGACGAGATTGCGGTCATTTCGGATGCGCAGGATGATAAAGAGATTATTTCGGAAGCCGAGCCAATGCCTCCCGAGCCGACGGTTTTTTACCGTTGGGACTACGAGGAGCAGCTTGCCCGCGATGCGCACAGTACGACCAAGCACCGCCGCAGCGGTGTGCTGACCTTTGCCATCGTTATGAGCGCCTGCTTTTTGCTGACGCTGCTCGTGTTGATCGGCGCGCTGATCAGCGACGGACTGCCGAAGACGCAAACGGGCGGTCAACTGAACGTCAGCGAAGGATCAAACGACACGCTGACGCTGCAACAGATTTCTGCGCGAGGAAATGAGGTTGTTGTTGCTATTTCGGTCAAAACGCCGACCGGCTCGGGCTCCGGCACGGGCATCGTGATGACCTCGGACGGCTATATTGCCACCAATCATCACGTCATCGAAAATGCGACCGAGATCACGGTGCTGCTCTATGACGGACAAAAATATTCGGCCAAATTGATAGGCTCAAGCGAAATCGACGATCTTGCCGTCATCAAGATCGGCGTTCGTGGATTGACGCCGGCGACCTTTGGCGATTCTTCCGCCGTTTCGGTGGGTGATCGCGCCGTCGTGATCGGACATCCCGCAGGTCTTGAGTTCGGCTGGACGAGCACCTACGGCTTTGTGTCAGCCATCAACCGTGATGTCAAAATCCGCGATTATGACGGAACGTTGATTAAAAAAATGACGTTGCTGCAGACCGATGCCAACGTCAATAGCGGCAACTCGGGCGGTCCCATGTTCAATGACCGCGGCGAGGTCATCGGCATTATCACGTTGAAGCTGGCAGGCGACTATGAGGGAATGGGCTTTGCCATTCCGAGTAACGGCGCCGTTCCGCTGCTGGATGCGCTCATGAAGACGGGAACGACTGACGGCGTGCAGTCGGCGGTATCCTCACAGCGTCCCGAGCTTGGTATCACGGGTGTGTCGGTAGAGAAGGATCATTATTACCTGATGGGTGAGACCCGCATCTACGAGCTGACGGAAGCCGAGGCGGCAACGACCGAGGGCGCGTTCAAGGCAGAAGCTACGGGCGTGTATATCTCCGCGGTAGCAGGCGGCTCGGGCGCGTTTGGTAAGCTGATGGTCGGCGATATCGTCACGGCCGTTGACGGAACGCCCATTCTGGCAACGACCGAGATCCGCGAGATCCTATACGACAAGCGCGTGGGCGACAGCGTGGAAATGACGCTCGTGCGCGACGGAGAGCAGCTCACCGTTTCGGTCGAGCTGAAGGCTGCTGCAAATTAAACAATCGCGTAAAACGCTCACCGAACGATCGCGTTCGGTGAGCGTTTGCTCGTTATTGCACCTCGTGCGTCCACTCCATCTGCCGTAGGGCGCGATACAGCGCGTCCACGTCGTGCGGCGTGTTGAACGGTCCGAAGCTGGCGCGGATACCGCCGCCGTCGGGCGAATGCAGCGTCTTGTGAGCGAGCGCGGCGCAATGATAGCCCGTGCGCACGCAGATGCCGCGCTCGGACAGGTACGCGCCAATGCGGTCGGACTTGATGCCGTCACGCGAGAACATGAGCGTCGAGCCCTCGTATTCGGGCAGATAAACATGATAATTCGGCAGTGTGCCAAGTCGCTCACACAGGGCGCGGAACAGCATGCGATCGTGCTCGCGCAGGGCGGTGCGGTCTTGCTTTTGCAGATAGTCAAGCCCTGCCGAAAGCCCCGCGATGGCAGGTGTCGGGAGCGTTCCCGCCTCCAGCCGCTCGGGCAGCTCGTCGGGCATGGTCGGCTCAAGCGAGGCGTAGCCGCTGCCTCCCTCGATCAACGTATCCGGGACAAGTCCTTGACCAAAGACGGCCGCGCCGCAGCCTTGAATGCCCAAAAGCCCCTTGTGTCCCGGTAGTGCCAGACCGTCAATGCACATGGTCTTCATGTCGATGGGCAAATGTCCCGCCGATTGCGAGGCGTCAACCAAAAACAGCAGCCCGTGACGGCGGCAAAATGCGCCGATCTCGGCAAGCGGCAGCGTCGCCGAACAGATGTTGGATTGATGCGTACAAAGCACGGCGCGTGTGTGGGGCTGAAGATGCGCTGCAATGCGAGCACAGATGCGAAGCGGTGAGCGGCGATGACGCTCGTCCTCGCACGCCAGCATGGTGGGGAAGGTGCCGTAAGTGATAAAGCCTTCCTTGGCGCAGCGATGCACGGGACGCCATGCCGCGTTGTGCTCCATGTCCGAGATGAGAACGTGGTCACCCTCGTGCAGTAGTCCTTTGAGCAACAGATTGATGGCATGCGTGGCGTTGAGCGTGAAGACAACGCACTCGGGCGACGGAGCGTCCACAAACGCAGCAAGGCGGGTGCGACATTCGTATATTTTTTCAGCCGCCGCCAGCGCCATCGGGTGCGAGCCACGTCCCGGATTGCCGCAATAGCTTCGCATGCAGCGGTCAACTTCAAGGTAGACCTCACGGGGCTTGGGGTGGCTGGTGGCAGCGTTATCAAGATAGATCAGGCTCATAGTATCTCCTTTGGTGCGCGCTTATTCATACCGCCGCACGTTGATGTGGGCGGCTGCAAGAATGGCGGCGACGTTTCCGTGTTGTACGGACGGAAAAGCCACGCCGTAGCCGCAGCCCCGTCCGCCGCTGTCCACTTTGACGACCTCACAGCGGATCGCAGCGGATGCGAGCGCGCGCTGCGCGCTCATCGCGGCAGTCATAGAGCCGAGCACGGCCACCGTCGTGCCGCCACCGTTGGCTTTTCGCATGTCTTTACACCTCCTTTCTTTAATGATTTTATGCGTCGATGGGATGGCCCGTGTCGAGTTTTGGTGAAAATACATTCGCTGACGTGCAGCTTGCGCCTATATAAATATTAATAATTCATTAAAATTTCAATTTTTATTTGACTTATCGACAATTTTGTGGTATGATATACCATTGGAGTGGTATGTTTTTGGCAAAGGAGGCGCTGACATGATCATTTTGGGAATAGACCCCGGCTTGGCGATCGTCGGTTGGGGTGTCGTTGAGTACGTCGGTACGCGCTTTCGCCCACTTGCTTACGGCTCGATCACCACGCCCAAGGAAATGACGACCGAGCAACGCCTGGCCGAGATATACCGCGAGCTGAATGCCATTATTGACAAGTATCATCCCGACGCCATGGCGGTCGAGGAGCTGTTCTTCAACACCAACCAGACCACGGGCATCCGCGTCGCCGAGGCGCGCGGTGTGATACTGCTGGCGGGACAGCTCAAGGGCATTCCCATTGCCGAATATACACCGTTGCAGGTCAAGCAGTCGGTGGTTGGCTACGGACGCGCCGAGAAAAAGCAGGTCATCACCATGGTGACCATGCTGCTGGGACTTCCCAAACCGCCCAAGCCCGACGATACTGCCGATGCGCTGGCACTTGCCATCACGCACGCACACAGCGGCTGCTCAAGACTGGCAGGCTACTACAATCTGAAATGACCGCACGGAAAGGCAGACGGATATGGATCACGCGTATATCGAGCAACTCAAAAAGCACGGACGCCCCAAGCGCATTCGTCAGTATGTTGCTACAATGCTGTTTTGGGCGGTGACGATCGCGCTTGTTGTACTTACCTCACAAAACAGCAGGTGGTTCAACCCGCAGGTGCGACCGATCCCTTTTTACAGCATCATTGCTGCACTCATCGTTGCACCTATCCTGCATTTTGAACTTTACCGCCTGGTGTCGGAGCGCACCTATCACGGTACCGTCGTGGAATGCAGGGAAAAGAACGTGCTCAAGCACGACGGTAAGGATACCAAGACCATCAGAGGCGCGGCCGTCTACTGGCATCTGAACCCCACGGTCGGCTATGAAATCAAGGTCAAGGACACTCTTAATATATTGCACCGATATACCTTTAAAGGTGAGCGCGAGGTCGCCTATGCCAAGGAAAGGTATCGGGTGGGGGATGCCGTTATACACGTTGTGGACTGCAAATTTCCCATTCATGACCGGCCGCCGGCCGAGCGTACAGAGTTTTGCGCTTATTGCGGTTATCTTGACAAACAAATACTGGAGCACACGCACTGCCCGAATTGCAATATGAAAAAATACGGAGTTGTGTGTAAAAACGACTGATATCACGGAGAATACTATGTGGACATCTGAAAACTGGAAAGACTACGAATTACTGGATACCAACGACGGCGAGCGGCTGGAGCGTTGGGGAAAATATATTCTTGTGCGCCCCGATCCCCAGGTCATCTGGCACGGTGTCGCCGCACATCCCGCCTGGAAGCGCGCGGACGGTGTCTATCGCCGTTCCTCGTCGGGCGGCGGCAAATGGGTGGTCAATAAGCTGCCCGAAAGCTGGAACATCGGATACGGCTCGCTTGGCTTTGTGCTGCGTCCTATGGGATTTAAGCACACGGGTCTGTTTCCCGAGCAGGCGGCCAACTGGGATTGGTTCTCGGGGCTGATCCGTAAGGCCGAACGTCCCATTCGCGTGCTCAATCTGTTTGCCTACACGGGCGGTGCCACCATGGCGGCCGCTGCCGCCGGTGCCTCGGTCGTCCACGTGGACGCCGCCAAGGGCATCGTGGCACAGGCCAAAGAAAACGCCGTTTTGTCGGGACTTGCCGACGCGCCCATTCGCTACATCGTTGACGATTGCAAAAAATTCGTCGAGCGCGAGATCCGCCGCGGCAATCACTACGAGGGTATCATCATGGACCCGCCCTCCTACGGTCGGGGACCGGGTGGCGAGGTGTGGAAACTGGAGGATTGCGTGGACGAGCTGATCGGCCTTGCCGCACAGCTTCTCTCGGATCGCCCCTTGTTTTTCCTTGTCAATTCGTACACGACGGGGCTATCGCCGCTGACCATGAGCTACCTGCTCGATCTTAAGGTCAAGTCGCGTTTTGGCGGCTATATCGAGTCGGGCGAGCTCGGATTGCGCGTCACCCAGACGGGAGCATATCTGCCCTCGGGCGCAAGCTCGCGCTGGACGGCGGTTCACTGATATATTTTCATTCGCAAAAAAGGAGAAGATCATGTCGCAAGCATGGATACACACCGAGCATCTGTCATACGCATACGATGACGATACGGGCAAGGCGCCCATGCCGGTGCTGCACGATGTGAATATTGATATTGAGCGCGGCGAATATATCGCCATCATCGGGCACAACGGCTCGGGTAAATCGACCTTTGCCAAGCTGCTCAATCTGGTGCTCGAGCCGACGGACGGTCACATCTATATCGACGGCAAGGACATTGCCGCGCCCGATATGACTGACGAGGACGTGCTCGCACTGCGCCGCCGTATCGGTATGGTGTTTCAAAATCCCGACAACCAGCTTGTCGCAACCGTCGTCGAGGAGGACGTGGCGTTCGGCCCCGAAAATCTGGGCGTGCCCTCCGACGAGATCCGCCGCCGCGTGGACGACGCGCTGCGTGCCGTCGGTATGAGTGATTACGCACGGCACGAGCCGCATCGCCTCTCGGGCGGTCAAAAACAAAGAGTTGCTATCGCTCGTGCGCTTGTAAAAAATCCTGAAATCATCATGGCTGACGAGCCAACCGGTGCGCTTGACTCAAATACTGGTCGTCAAGTGTTCGACACGCTTAAAGAACTTTCTAAAAAGAAACTTGTTCTTATCGTTTCTCACGACAGAGAGTTTTCCGAACTTTATGCCGATAGAATTATCGAACTTGCCGATGGTAAAATAATTTCCGACGTTGAATATGATAAGGAAGCAAGTGAAAAAGAAGGCGAACCTAACCTTTCTTATGTCGGTAAAGAAATCACTATCAAAGACGGATATGAACTTACCGAGGCTGATAGAATTGCTATTAATGAATACATTAAGAAAATCAAGAGCAACGCATCTCTTATCATTAACGACAAAAGACAAAATAAAATTTTTAAAAACACTGACGAGGGCAAAATCCCCGAAAGAACAAGCAAAAATTTCAAACTTATAAAATCGCGTCTTTCTATCAAAAATGCGTTCAAACTCGGTTCAAGCGGTCTTAAGCATAAGAAGGTGCGTCTTGTATTCACAATTTTACTTTCATTTATCGCATTCTCGCTGTTCGGTCTTGCAGACTCAATAGCATCGTATGATAGCATTAATACCTGCACAACATCGCTTATTGACTCGGGCATCGACTATGTTTCATTCATTAAAGAAACAAAATACTTTTATGATGAAAGCGACCCAGATGGCTTCTACTGGCAGGATTGGGGCAATCAAGTTTCCTCTGATGAAATTGCTATTCTTGAACAGCAAACAGGTCTAAAATTCTTGCCTG
>JAZQMI010000036.1:0-8517 GCA_045543375.1 Eubacteriales bacterium
GTGCTGATCTTTGCCGGCATTGCCGTTGTCATGATCGTCACAACGATCAAGAACCGCCCGCGCAAGACGGAAAATAAGGCAAAGCCCGAAAGCGACCCCTACACGGCGACCGCCGGGGACGGGAAGCGTTGGCAGTAATGGGCAGGCGCAATAACGAAGATCAACAGAAATTATCGGAGCGTGCCCATAATGAATTGCCCTTACGTGCATGAATTGGCCTGCGCCATGAATTGAACTTCGTTCATGAATTGCCTTCGGCATGAAAAACAGGGCAATTCAATTCATGAAAACAAAGTTTTCAAATCATGAAGACGCAAGTCTTCCATTCATGACGCAAAGCGTCAATTCATCACCATCGGAAAAATCACCTAAAACAACGCAAAAGCACTTATGACAAACGATTTGTTCGTTATCATAAGTGCTTTTTGTTAAAACTTTGTTTTGTGGCTTGCGTGAAAGACCTGTTCCCTTTTGTATTTTCGGCGTCTTACGCCTGCAAGCGCAGATCCTCTTTGCTGTACCAGCCGAGCTTTTCCATGATAAGGCTGAATACGAGCGACAGCACGGCGGGCGCGGCGATGCACAGCACGGCAATACCGGCCCACATCATGGGGTCCTCATAGCCCATCTGGGTGATGACGCCGATGGGGCCGACCAGACCGCACGTGCCCATACCGGCCGACACGCCCGTGCATTCGAGCTTGAACACCAGCGTGGAGAGCGGGCCGACCACGGCAGCAGCCGCGCAGGGCGCGATCCAGATCTGCGGCTTACGGCAAATGTTGGGCATTTGCAGCATCGAGGTGCCAAGTCCCTGCGACACAAGCCCGCCCCAACCGTTGACGCGGAAGGACATGACGGCAAAGCCGACCATCTGGGCGCAGCAGCCCACGGTCGCGGCACCGCCGGCGAGCAAAAATCCCTCGCTCGTGCCGTTGGCCACGGCGACCTCGAGCGCCGAGGCGGAAAAGATCATGGCGCAGATGGCGGCGGACGAGATGGGCAGCGTCAGAATGATACCGACGACGACCGACACGGCAATGCCCATCCAAAGGGGGGCAAAGGTGGTCGCGGCGGCAACGAACACGCCCAGATAATACATCACGTAGGACACAAGCGGGCACAACAGCCACGAGGCGGCGAAGCCGGCAAGCAGCGTGACGACGGGTGTGACGAGAATGTCCACCTTGGTTTTTCCCGCGACCAGCATACCGATCTCGGCAGCGATGATGACGGCAAAGAAAGCACCCGCAGGACCTGCGCTGTAGAAAATACCCTCGCCCGACTTAGCCGTGACCGCCCACTCGGCAATGGCGCTGCCGCTCATGACGGCGCCCATGGCGTTGGACATGGCACCGACGGCGGCGCAGGAGAAAATGACGAGCGGCTTGGCTCCCAGGCGGTAAGCGATGGCCACACCGATGGCCATGCCCGTCGCGCCCTTGGCGTAGGTCGCAATAGTAGCAAGAAAATCAAGTCCCGTGTACTTGGCGACCGTATCGAAGATGGTACCGATGAGCAGCGAGGCAAAAAGACCCAGAGCCATCGCGCCCATGGCGTCGATGAAATAGCGTTTGGCAAGCTGTTTGATTTTTTGTTTCATAGCCTTTTCCTTATGAAAACTTACGCTTTCGCGTTTTACTTTATTTCAGTATAGCATATTTTTTGCAGCATTGCAAGCCGAAAAATGGCAAAAAACGCCCGAAACGAGGGCGAAAAAATCAGCAAAATGCATATCTTTGTGAAGAAAATTGCAAATCGGCTGTTTTCCGCACGGCGTGCACGGGAAAATTTCACCTGCCCCCTTTACAAAGCGGCGCGCGTGTGATATAATAATAAATTGGTAAAATATCACGAAAGGAGTGTATCGCGCCCGCGTGCGCGGTACCACACACAATATGCATTGGTCCGAAGAGATCGCCGAGCGCGTCATCGCTCGCAACCCCGATAAGGAGGAATACGTCTGCGCCGCCGGCATCAGCCCGTCGGGCTCTGTCCACATCGGCAACTTCCGCGACATTGCCACCTCGCTATTCGTCTGCAAGGCAATCGAGAAAAAGGGTAAAAAGGCAAGACTTCTTTTCTCCTGGGACGATTTTGACCGTTGCCGCAAGATCCCTGCCAACGTGCAAGCCGTCGTGGGCAGCGACTTCGATCAGTATATCGGCACGCCCTACGTTGACATTCCCGACCCTTGGGGCTGTCACGAAAACTACGCCGAGCACTTCAAGGCAGAGTTTGCCGAATCGATGAAGCGTTTCGGCATCGAGATGGACTACCGCCATCAGGCGCACATGTACCGCTCGGGCGCATACACCAAGGACATCATCGAGGCACTTCGCAAGCGAGGCGAGATCTTTGAAATTCTTGACAGCTTCAAGACCAAGGATCAGACCAAGAGCCCCGAGGAGCTCAAGGCCGAGCACGATGCAGAGAAGGAAAAGTACTACCCCGCCTCCATCTTCTGCCCCGTCTGCCACACCGACTTCACCACCATCACTTCCCTCTCCGACGACTGCACCGAGGCCGACTACGTCTGCCGCTGCGGTCACTCGGGTCACTTCAATTTCACCGATAACTTCGATTGCAAGCTCGGTTGGAAGGTTGACTGGCTTATGCGTTGGAGATACGAGAAGGTCGATTTCGAGCCGGGCGGAAAGGATCACGCCGCACCTACGGGCTCGTATTCCAACGCCAAGTATATCTCCAAGGACATCTTCGGCTACGAGGCTCCCCTGTTCCAGGGCTACGAGTTCATCGGCATCAAGGGTCTGGCCGGCAAGATGTCCAGCTCGTCGGGTCTGAACCTGACGCCCGATACCATGCTCAAGCTTTACGATCCCGAGATCATTTTCTGGCTGTACTCCAAGACCGAGCCGACCAAGGCGTTCGACTTCTGCTTTGACGACGGCATTCTGCGCCAGTATTTCGAGTTCGACAAGGCGTATGACGAATACATGGCGGGTAACGCCAACGAGTTCAACGCTGCCGTCATGCACAACTGCATCATCGACGGTCACGCTCCCGAGAGAGTGCCCATGAGCTTGATGGTACAGCTTGGTTCGGTCGTTGACTTCAACGTGCCCATGCTGGAAACCGTGTTTGAAAAGATCGGCACGCCTTATAAGGCCGAGCAGTTTGCCGAAAGACTGGAGAGAGCCAAGTACTGGCTGGAGCAGTGCGCACCCGATCAGATCAACCGACTGCGTAAGGGTCGTAACTGGGAGGTCTACGAAACGCTTTCTGATGAAGAAAAGCGCGAGATCGCTCTGCTTCACGAGGCCATCGCCAAGGGCGGCTACACGCTCGACGAGCTCAATTCGCTGCTTTATGCCATTCCCAAGCAGGTGTTCGGCACCGACATCGACGAAAAGACGCTCAAGGGTCACCAAGGCGCCTTCTTCAAAAACGTCTACCGCCTGCTCATCGATAAGGAGAGAGGTCCGCGTCTGTATCTGTTCCTTTACGCCATCGACCCCGCCCGCTACGTCGGTCTGCTCGATTTCTCGACGCCCATGACCGAGGACGAGAAGACGCCCGAGGTGGTCGAGGAGGTCGTCGAGGAGCGCGTCTACGGCGAGCCCGACCCCGTCGAGCCCGTCAAGGACATGATCGACATTGACGACTTCTCCAAGATCGATCTGCGCGTTTGCAAAATCGTCAAGGCTCAGGAGATCCGCAAGTCGCACTCCTGCCTCAAGCTGACGCTGGACGACGGCATCGGCGAGAGAGTGATCGTGTCGAGCATCAAGAGCGAGTACAAGTGCGACGAGCTCGTCGGCAAAAAGATCATCGTCATTGCCAACCTCAAGCCCACGCGTATCACGGGCGTGACCAGCAACGGTATGCTGCTGGCCGGCACCAACGCCGCCTGCGGTTGCAAGGTCATTTTTGTGGACGACATGGTTCCCGTCGGCACTCAGATCAAATAAAATTTCCGCGAGCGGTGAAAATTGTCACCGCTCGCGCTTTTTCTGTTGCTTTTTTGTGCCGTATCTGTTATAATGAACATATCAAGTGAAAGGAGCTGTGTCATGCATCCATCTTTTTCCCTTTTCCGCGTGTTGCTTTGCATCGCGTTGAGTGTCGCTGCGATGGCACTCGTCGGCTGTGACGTCGAATGCCCGCACCTTCGCATGGATCGCTCCGAGGTAGCACCCGATTGCACGAGCGAGGGATACACGCGCAACGTCTGCCGCGACTGCGGCTATGAATACAAGAGCAATTTCGTCGCGCCGACGGGACACGCGCTTAAGGGTGCGCCCAGCAACCCGAGCTGCACCGCGCAGGGCTTTACCGTCTATTCGTGCGAGCACTGTGACTTCACCTACACCTCCGACTACGTCGCACCGACGGGGCACGTGCTGCGCCGCGAGGTGGTCGAGCCGACGTGCGAGAGTGAGGGTCACACGACCTATCGCTGCGATTGCGGCTATTCTTACGTAGCAAACGTCACGCCGCCGCTCGGTCATAACGTGCGCAGCGCGATCTATGCACCAAGCTGTGACGCATGCGGCTACACCGAGCATGAATGTCTGCGCTGCGGAGCACGCTGGACGGCTGACCTGACCCGACCCACGGGGCACGATTTTGGCCTTGCGACACTCAACGTCAGCGTGCAAAATCCCACGGGCTACTCAACCTTTACGTGCCGCACGTGCGGCTTCTCGTACGACGACGCACTGTATTATTCCGAGGTATTCACGGGGGCGTACGCAGAGAGCACGCCGCTCGCTCACGGCGTGGATATTTCGTATCACAACCACAAGATCGCGGCCGACGGCTCGTATCTGCCGCTCGATTTTGCCGCCATCCGGCAAGCGGGCTTTGATTTTGTCATTTTGCGCGCAGGCTCGACGCCCCGAACGGGTGCGGACGGCACGCCCAAGGGTGGCATCGACCCCGTGTTTGAGATGGACTATGCGGCTGCCAAGGCAGCCGGGCTTGACGTGGGCGTGTATTTCTACGCCTACTCGACCACCGTCGAGGACACGCGGCGCGACGCCGAGCTACTGCTTGGCTGGCTTGAGGGCAAGACGCTCGAATATCCCGTTTATTTTGACGTTGAGCAAGCCGACATCGCCGCTACGCTTTCGCGCGAGCAGATCGGTGAGCTTTGTCTGACCTTTATCGGAACCCTTCAGGAGCAGCGTTATTTCGGCGCGGTATACACCAACCACAACTGGCTGGTCAACTATCACGACACAGCCAAGCTGACCTATCTGTTTGACGTCTGGTACGCCCGCTATCCGTCAGGCGACGGACCGTACGCATGGGCCACGTCGTCCTACGGCCGTCACATGGGCATGTGGCAGTACACCGAGCAGGGCAGCATCGCCGCCATTGTGGGCACCGCCTTTGATTTCAGCTATGCCTACAAGGATTACCCCGCTTTGATCAAGGCTTACGGCTACAACGGCTATCCCATTCCCACGCAGCCCTGACCTTGACAAAATACCCCCGATATGCTATAATCAAACCGCTCAAATTCTGATATTTCCCCGAAAGGATACCAATACATGAAAGTTGGCTTTGTATCGCTCGGCTGTCCCAAAAATCAACTGGACACCGAGGTCATGCTGCACCACGTGCTCTCGGCGGGCTATGAGATCACACCCGATGAGACCGAGGCAGACGTTGTCATCATCAACACCTGCGCCTTTATTGAAAGCGCCAAGCAGGAGGCGATCGAAAATATTCTCGATATTGCCTGGCTCAAGGAAAACCGCAACCTGCGCGCCATCATTGTGACGGGTTGTCTGGTGGAACGCTACCATGCGCAAATTCTTGAAGAGCTGCCCGAGGTGGACGCTGTTCTGGGCGTTGGTTCGATCCACGATATCGTCGAAGCGCTCGAGGCCGTGTGCGATGACAGCCGCACCGAAAAATACGTATCCGTCAAGGATCACGATTGCGTGGTGCTGGGCGGTGATCGCGTTCTGACCACGCCCGAATACATGGCGTATCTCAAGATCGCCGAGGGCTGTGACAATCATTGTACCTACTGCGCCATTCCGTCCATCCGCGGCAAATTCCGCTCGCGTCCCATGGAAGAGCTCATTGCCGAGGCCAAGACGCTTGAGGAGTTGGGCGTTCGCGAGCTGACCATCATCGCGCAGGACGTCACGCGCTACGGGCTCGATCTGTACGGTCATTACGCGCTGCACGAGCTGCTGCACCGCATCACCGAGCAAACGAGCATTCCCTGGATCCGACTGCTCTACTGCTACCCCGACAAAATGACCGACGAGCTGATCGCCGAAATCCGCGACAATCCTCGCATTCTCAAATACGTCGACATGCCGTTGCAGCACGTCAGCGACAGAATGCTGAAGCTTATGAACCGACACGGCGGCAGTGCGGCTGTGCGCGAGGCGGTGGCCAAGCTGCGCCGCGAGATCCCCGACTTAACGCTGCGCACCACCTTTATCGTCGGCTTCCCCGGCGAGACGCAGGAGGATTTTGACGAGCTGTGCGAGTTCGTCAAGGAGGCTCGCTTTGAGCACATGGGCGCCTTCCCCTACTCGCGCGAGGAGGGCACGCCCGCCTATTCCCTGCCCGACCAGCTTGACGAGCAGATCAAACAGGACAGACTTGATATCATCATGCGCATGCAAATGCACATCAACGAACAACAAAACGAGCAGCGCGTCGGCAAGGTCGTGCGCGTGCTGGTGGAAGACTTTGATGCCGTGAGTGAGGCGCATTTCGGTCGCAGCGAGGCCGACGCGCCCGACATTGACGGCAAGGTTTATTTCAAGAGCGCCCGCCGCATCGCCCCCGGCTCGTTCGTTGACGTGCGCATCGACGAGGTTGTAGATTACGACGTGTACGGCACGGCCATTCTGCCCGAATAAGGAGGAAACGATATGAATTTACCTAACAAGCTGACGGTGCTCCGTCTTTTGCTCGTTCCCTTTATTTTAGTGGTCATGCTGCTGCCCTACTCCCTGCTGACCAATCTGCTCGCCGCGCTTATTTTCGGCGTAGCCTCGTTTACCGACATGCTGGACGGTAAGATCGCCCGCAAGCACGGCCTTGTCACCGATTTTGGCAAATTCCTTGACCCCTTGGCCGACAAATTCATGGTCATCGCCGCCATTTTCGGCATCGTTTGCCGCTATCGTGCGACGGGCGATATCATGTTCTGGGCGTTCATGATCATGCTCATGGTCACCGTCTTCCGCGAGCTGGCGGTGGCGTCCATCCGCCTTATCACCGCCAAAAAATCGGGCATCGTGGTGGCCGCCGATATACTCGGTAAAATCAAAACGGTCGTGCAGATCGCCTGCATTGAATTTGCGCTGCTCGAGCCGCTGTTTTACGACCACGTGCTCGCTCGCATCGACCCCACCTACGGTCTTGGCGGTTTTTACGTTCTGACGCTGCTTCTGGCAGGTGCCGCCATCGTGTTCACGCTGTGGTCGGGCATCAATTATATTGCAAGCTACTGGAAGTACATGGATCCGGAAAAGTAAAACAAAAAAGCAACTGCTCTGCAGTTGCTTTTTTTCGATCAAGGCGAAGCCGGGTATACGATCTGATTTTCTCTCTTATCGCTTATCGCTTATCGCTTATCTCTTATCTCTTCTTGGGAAAAGTCGCAAAAGAGATTTAGAGAAGAGTGAAGAGTGAAAAGAGAATAGTGAAAAGTACAAAAAGAAAAAGCCGCATACGCGACTTTTCTTTTTGGAGCTGGTGGCCGGACTCGAACCGGCGACCTGTTGATTACGAATCAACTGCTCTACCAACTGAGCCACACCAGCGAGCGAAATTTGCTCAACGGCAGTATTATAACACACCTTTTCGAAAAAAGCAAGAGGTTTTTTCGTAAAATTTAAAAAATTTCAAAAAAGATGTGCGAAATGTCACGGTAGCAGGTGCTCGGACTTGATTTTTCGCCTGTTTTATGGTATACTGAATTATTCAAATCACAAAAACGGAGGGCTTTGCCGATATGAATCTTTGCGATATCCGCGAGATCAAGCACATCATGAATATCTTTCACCTGAACTTTCGCAAGGAGCTCGGGCAAAACTTTCTGACCGACCGTTGCGTCGTCGAGGACATTGCCGCCAGTGCGTCGGACGACCGCGAGAGCACCATTCTTGAGATCGGCCCCGGCATCGGCACGCTATCCTGGGCGTTGTGCGAGCAATACCGCAAGGTCATCGCCCTTGAGATCGACAACGGGCTCATTCCCGTGCTGGGCTTTACCATGGGCGACTACCGAAATTTCTCGGTCGTCAACGAGGACGTCATGAAGGCCGATCTGGACACACTGCTGAAGGATGCTTTCACCGAAGGGCGCGTGTCGGTATGCGCCAATCTGCCCTATTATATCACTTCGCCTGTTATCACAATGCTCCTTGAAAGCAGACTGCCCATTAAAGCCGTAACCGTGATGATACAGAAAGAAGCTGCTGACAGACTCTGTACCCCCGTAGGCTCGAGAGACAGCGGTGCCATTACTGTTTGTACCAACTACTACGCCGAAGTCAGACAGCTCTTCAATGT
>JAZQMI010000037.1:0-8080 GCA_045543375.1 Eubacteriales bacterium
AACCTGGGTATGCGTGAGGACCATATGCGCGTGCGCGACCATGCCAAGGAAGAACTGAGCCACTACAGCAAGGCCACCAGCGACATCGAATATCTCTTCCCCTTCGGCTGGGGCGAGCTGTGGGGCATTGCCGACCGTACCAACCACGACCTCGGTCAGCACGCCGAGCACAGCGGCAAGGATATGGCCTATTTCGATCCCGAAACCAACGAGCACTACATTCCCTACGTCATCGAGCCCTCGCTGGTCGCTGATCGCGTTGCGCTTGCCTTCCTTGTCGAGGCTTACGACGAGGAGGTCATCGACGCCGAAAAGAACGACGTCCGCACCGTGCTGCACCTGCACCCCGCGCTGGCACCCTACAAGGTTGCCGTCCTGCCCCTTTCCAAAAAGTTGGGTGGCAAGGCGACCGAGGTCTACGAGGAACTGTCCAAGTACTTCATGGTCGACTATGACGAAACCGGCTCGATCGGTAAGCGTTACCGCCGTGAGGACGAGATCGGCACGCCTCTTTGCGTCACCGTTGACTTTGAAACGGTGGGCGATCCCGAAAAGGGTGTCGAGGCCGATAACTGCGTTACCGTGCGCGACCGTGACACCATGGAGCAGGTCCGCATTCCGATCAGCGAGCTCAAGTCCTATATTGAGGCCAAGATCGCCTTCTGATCGTGATCACATAAGCAAAATCCCGACGGCGTGAGCCCGTCGGGATTTGTTTATTTTATCTCAAATTCGATATCCCCCGTCGAGGTCGTGACCTCGCACGCACCGCCGCCCGTGCTTCTCGGCACCTCAATGTCGCCCGTGCCCGTGTGGACGGTAAATATTTTTTCCGAGAGCAGCGTGCCCTCCACGTCGCCCGTGCTCGTTTTGAGCCACAGCTCGGCGGCGTCGCAATCGTCAAGCTCGACGTCCCCCGACGTGCGCTCGATCGATATCTTACCCTCGACGATCACACGCTCCATCGAAATATCGCCCGTGTTTCCCCTTGAAGTGAAATTTCGACAAATCACATCGGACAGATACGCGTCCCCCGAAGAAACGCCAAGGGACATATTTTGCTCGCAACTCACGCGCGATACCGTGATGCAGCCCGTCGAGGCGGACAAATCAAGCGCCGCAGCCGACGCGTTTTCCACGCGGATATCACCCGTGCTCGTTCTGATCTTCATAAATTCCGTAGCAGAGGCTGCGTTTTTCACGTCGCCCGTGCTCGCCGCAATATCCACGCTTTCAAATTGGAAATCGCCCGGCACAGTCACGTCGCCCGTGCTCAATTGAACCGAAAGTGCGCCGTACTCGACCGCGGGAAGGTAAACGGTCACTCGCGGCGAGCTGAAATTGATGCCAACATACTCGTACCATTTTCTTACGTCGATTTGCTCGATCGTCAGCGTTCCGTCCTTGACGGCAACGGTGTGCTTGACATTTTCCTGCGCGTCGCAAACGACGGTCGTTTTGCCATCTTTGGCAGGCACGAGCACGACGTCGGCCGTGTCGGTCAAAATGGAAATGTTGCTATAATCTTCGTCGATCACATGCTCGTTCGTTACATATTGATCGGTGGACAGCTTGCTGAAATCCCAATGGACTACCGTCATCACGCTTTCAATCGTCATAACGCCGATCAGTATCAATGCGATAGCAACAACCACCCATATTTTCGCACTCCTGCGCATCATATCTCCTCCTTTTTCATCAAGCAGTCCCTGATGCCTTGCGCCACTCTTCGGGTGAGCCACAGCGTACCCTTGCCTGCCGCACGGCAAGCAAAAAACGCAAGAATAGCCAAGCCGGCACAGACCATAGCGGCACCCACAAGAGCCATACCCGATACAGCGTTGCCCGTCAAGGCAAGCACGACGCCACCTGCCACGCCGCCAAGCGCACCGCCGATGAGCGCGCCAAAGCACGCCCACAGCGAAACGATCACCGCCCAGAGTGATGCGTACAACGAGATCATGGCGGCAAGCACCGTAATCAGCAATGACAGCCAGATGGGTGATCCGACCGCCAGCAGCGTGATCTCGCCCGCCGTCAGGCGTCGCTTGATATTCACTTTTTTCTTTGTGTTTTTTACGTTTTCCGTGTGCGAAAGGTCCGCCATAATATGCGCGGCAATCTCATCAAGCGAGCCGATCGCAACGACCGCATCCTGCTCCGACAGTCCTTCCTCCATACGATCGTCTATCATCTCGCCGTAAAAATTCAACCGTTCCTCTATTTCCTCGCGCGGCAGGCCGGATAAGCGCTCGTGCAGTGCCGCTAAACATTCATGCTTGGTCATACTCGGCGTCCTCCTTCGTTACAAATTGATAAATAGACATGATCTCGCGCCACTCGTCTTTGAAATCCTCGATGCGCCCGATGCCCGCCTTTGTAATATGATAATACTTGCGAAGGCGACCGCCGTGCTCTGCCGTGTGGACGGTCAAAAGCTCCGCCGCCTCAAGGCGTTTGAGAATGGTATATAGCGTCGATTCGGACAGCTCGATGCAGGGTCGCAGATTCTTGATGATCTTGTAGCCGTAGGAATCCTCGCTCTTGATCGCGGCCAGCACACACACGTCAAGAAGTCCCCGTTTTAATTGAATATCCATCGCATACTCCTCCTTGCGTAATACATCATATCACGAAGTATTGGCATTGTCAATAGATTTTACAAAAATTTGTTTCCTCCTCGCTTTTCTTTGCTTGGAATTTTGTAAAAACCCCTTGTCAATCCGTACTTTTTGTGATATACTATATGTTGATATATTACGCAACAAAGGAAATTGATGTATGATTATTGCATTGGAAGACGCAAAATATAAGCTGATCGCGCTGCGCGAGGATATCGACGAACTCGGCAAGCAGTTGCGCGTGGAGGAGCTGCGTGCACAGGCGGCCGACGAGGAGCAAAAAACGCTCGACCCGTCATTCTGGAACGATCCGGACAAATCCTCTCGCGTACTGCAGTCCATCAAGCAGAAAAAGGCGACCGTAGAGAGCTATGAAAAGCTGTCCTCGCGCCTTGAGGACGCCCTCGTGCTTGCCGAAATGGCCATTGAGGAAAACGACGAGAGCTGTGTGGACGAGGTGCTCGGTGAGTTGGATGCGATCACCGCCGAAAAGGAAAAGCAGCGCATCGGCGTTCTGCTTTGCGGCGAATACGACAAAAACAACGCCATCGTTTCGTTCCACCCCGGTGCCGGTGGTACCGAGGCGCAGGACTGGGCACAGATGCTGTACCGCATGATCACCCGCTGGGCCGAGAGAAACGAGTTCAAGGTCAAGCTGATTGACTGGCTGGACGGCGACGAGGCCGGTATCAAGAGCGCGACCATCATGGTCGAGGGTACCAACGCCTATGGCTATCTCAAGAGTGAAAACGGCGTTCATCGCCTTGTACGCGTATCTCCCTTTGACGCAGCAGGACGCAGACAGACCTCCTTCTCTTCCATTGAGGTCATGCCCGAATTTGAAAACGTCGACACGGTCGAGATCCGCGAAGAGGATATCGAGGTCACGGCGCACCGCTCGTCGGGTGCCGGCGGTCAGCACATCAACAAAACCGACTCGGCCATCCGTATCGTCCACAAGCCCACGGGCATCGTGGTCGGATGTCAGACCGAGCGCAGCCAGCTCCAGAACAAGGAAACGGCCATGAAAATGCTTAAAGCCAAACTCATGGAAATCAAGCTACGTGAGCATCTGGACAAGATCGAGGATATCAAGGGCAACAAGGTCAATATCGAGTGGGGCTCGCAGATCCGCTCCTACGTGTTCATGCCCTACACGCTGGTCAAGGACAACCGCACCCAGTTTGAAACGGGTGACGTCAGGGCCGTCATGGACGGCGAGATCGACGGCTTCATCAACGCCTATCTCAAGCAGCAGTCGGCAAAACCCACCGAGGGCTGATAAAAAAGCACCGAGCTACACGCTCGGTGCTTTTTGATTTTGATCAGTTTTCGTATATCTGCTGATTGGCGTAGGATTCGTATATGTACTCCAGATCGGCGCAGTAGGAGTCATCGTTGATGGCGTTTGCCGTCACGACGACGTATTTCTTACCGCTGATGGACGAAATACAAGTCGTCAGGCAATAGCCCGCTTCGGGCGTCCAACCCGTCTTGGCACCAATGACCTTGGCACCGTCCGGCAGTGAGAACCACTTGATCACGGGGCTCATGTCATGATAATACGTATGATATATATAAGAATCGCGCACGTTGGTCTTGAGCGGATGCTGTTCCTCGGACATGTACGGGAGCACCTTGCCATTCGCGACAGCCGCCGCCATAATGCTTGCGATCTCGCGACAAGTGCTGTAGTGATTTTCACTGTGCAATCCCGTGGCGTTGGCAAAATGGGTGTTGATCAATCCCATCTCATTGCACTTTGCATTCATCAAAGCTACGAATTTTTCCTGCGAGCCGGCCACGTATTCGGCAAGCTGCATGGCTGCTACGCCATCCGATTCCATGCCGACCAGATACATCAGATCGCGTACCGTCAGTTCCTCGCCTGCCTTGAGGCGAACGCCGGACGCGCCCTGACGCTCCATCTCAACCACGATAGACTCGGAAATGGTAATATACTCGTCGTATGCACTATCCTCAAGCATTTCTGCTGCGACCAGCAGTGTCATCACCTTGGTCATAGAAGCAGGATAGATCGTTTTGTCACCGTTGCTTTCCGCAACGATGGTGTTATCCGACAGATCGACCAAAACAGCGTTTGCCGAATAAATGCCGGTCGTCATCTCACCCACACGCTGATCCATCGTTTTGGTCGAAGCGGTCTTCTTCATCAGGAAGGACTGGGGCTCGGGCGGATTATCGACAGGATTGGAAGGATCGTCGGGCGTCATTGGATCGGGCTTATCGGGATCGGTCGCAGGCTGTTTATCGGGATCAACCAAAGGGGGGCTTTGGGGATCATTCTGCTCTTGCGAGGGCAACGGAGGGAAATCGGCAGCCTCCCGCTTGAAGATTTGAATAGAAAGCACGCAAATAACGGCCAATAAAAATGTCAGAATAGCAAAGATCAGTCCCCACAGCATATTTTTGGGTGACGGCTGGTCCATCTCACGCACAATGCTCTGCTCGTGATCGGGATGATTAGGCTGCTCCATGTTGTGAACACGACTCCTTTCTGCTTGATCGATGCCGCAACAGCACCGTCGGAATATACAAGCTCCGCGCAAATGAAAGCGGAGATAGCGACGTATCAAGGGCAATTTTGCGCACGGCACAAATACCCATAATCGCATATATTTTACCACAAGGAAAGAGGCGTGTCAAGATTTTTTCTCAAAAACATGATTTTTTTTGCAAAAAGACAAGCCTTCAAGCAAAAAACGACCGATTTTTCTTCATTTTTCCCTCGTGAATGCATGCCGTCGCCGTTCCCAAAATCTCCTGATAAGAAATCCCGGAAAATACGCGTGTGCCCTTGACAGCATTCGACCTTTATGGTATAATGATTTTAATTTTATTATATCAAGGAGCATCCTATGACTATCATTGATATTCTCGTCCAGAACGCCCAGAAATACGCCTATGAAACAGCACTGGTCGAGATCAATCCCAACTTTGACCCCGAAGGACGCGTAACCTGGCGCGAATACGCGCTCATGCAGCCCGAACCCGGTCAGCCCTTCCGCCGCGAGATATCCTGGATGGATTTTGAATGCAAGGCCAACCGCTTTGCCAATCTCCTGCTCACGCGCGGCTGCAAAAGAGGCGACAAGATCGCCATTTTGCTCATGAACTCGATCGAATGGCTGCCCATCTATTTTGGTATTCTCAAGGCGGGCGCGATCGTCGTTCCGCTCAACTACCGATATACCGCAGACGAAATCAAATATTGCCTTGACAAGGCCGACTGTTCCAGACTTGTGTTCGGCCCCGAATTCATCGGACGCATGGAGCAGATCTGCGACCGCCTTCCCAACGTTCGTGATATGTTCTACGTAGGAGAGGACTGCCCCTCCTTTGCGGACAGCTACGACGGAATGATCCGTCTTTGCACCTCCAAGCAACCGAACATCACCATGACCGAGTCCGATGACGCGGCCATCTACTTCTCGTCGGGTACGACGGGCTTCCCCAAGGCAATTCTTCACTCGCACCGCGCGCTCATGCACGCTGCCAAATGTGAGCAGGCGCACCACGGTCAGACGCACGAGGACGTCTTCCTTTGCATTCCTCCGCTCTATCATACGGGCGCAAAGATGCACTGGTTCGGCTCGTTCCTGGTCGGCGGGCGTGCCGTGCTTCTTAAAGGAACACAGCCCGAATGGATTCTGCGTGCCGCTTCGGAGGAGCATTGCTCCATCGTCTGGCTGCTCGTTCCGTGGGCTCAGGATATTCTCGACGCACTCGATCGCGGCGACCTCAAGTTGGAGGATTACGAGTTGGATCAGTGGAGGCTCATGCACATCGGTGCACAGCCCGTCCCCCCCTCGCTCATCCGCCGCTGGCTGACCGTCTTCCCGCACCATCAGTATGATACCAACTACGGTCTGTCCGAGTCCATCGGTCCCGGTGCCGTCCATCTCGGTGTCGAAAACGTACATAAGGTCGGCGCCATCGGCAAGGCCGGCTATGGCTGGGAGGTCCGCATTTCGGGCGAGAACGGTGCCCCCGTTGCGCGCGGCGAGGTTGGCGAGCTTTGCGTCAAGGGTCCCGGCGTCATGAAGTGTTACTATAAGGATCAGAAATCGACCGACGAGGTGCTGCACGGCGAGTGGCTGCTTACGGGCGACATGGCCATGGAAGACGAGGACGGCTTCATCTACCTTGTCGACCGCAAAAAGGACGTCATCATCTCGGGCGGCGAGAACATCTATCCCGTCCAGATCGAAAACTTCATCCGCCGTCACGAGGCGGTCAAGGACGTTGCCGTCATCGGTCTGCCCCACGAGCGTCTGGGTGAGATCGCGGCTGCCATCATTGAAATCAAGCCCGAATATACGCTGAGCGAGGACGAGATCAACGACTTCTGCACCGGCATGCCTCGCTACAAGCGTCCGCGCAAGATCATTTTCGCCGAGGTACCCCGTAACCCCACGGGCAAGATCGAAAAGCCCAAGCTCCGTGAGATCTACTGCGGCGAGAGCCTTGTTGCACAGCAGATCAAATAATCATTGTCACTCCAAAGAAAGAAGGATATACTCATCATGAAAAAGCTGTTACTCGGCAATGCCGCCGTCGCGCAGGGTGCTTACGAGGCAGGCGTACATTTCGTTTCGTCCTACCCCGGCACGCCCTCGACCGAGATCACCGAATGCATGGCGACCTACCCTGCCGACGAGGTATTCGTCGAATGGGCACCCAATGAAAAGGTTGCCGCCGAGGCTGCCATCGGCGCAGCCATCGCGGGCGGTCGCGCCATGTCCTGCTGTAAGCACGTTGGTCTGAACGTCATGGCAGACGCCATTTTTACCGATAGCTACATCGGCGTCAGCGGCGGTGCGGTCTTTTGCGTCGCCGACGACCCCGGTATGCACTCCTCTCAAAACGAGCAAGACTCGCGCCACTACGCACGTGCGGCCAAGATCCCCATGCTGGAGCCCGCCGACTCGTCCGAGTGTTTGAACTTCACCAAGCTCGCCTTTGAGCTGAGCGAGCAGTTTGACACCCCGGTGTTCGTTCGCCTTTCCACCCGCGTATCTCATTCGCAGTCGCTGGTCGAGGTAGGAGAGCGCAAGACGGTCGCCGTCAAGCCGTATGAAAAGAACATTCCCAAGCACGTCATGATGCCCGCTATGGCCAAGGGCCGTCACGTACTGGTTGAGGAGCGTACCAAAAAGCTGATCGAATACGCCGAGACCTCGCCCATCAACGTACGCGAGGATAACGGCGCCAAGATCGGCGTTATCACGGCAGGCATTGCCTATGAATACGCCAAGGAAGCGTTGGGAGATAAGGTCAATTACCTCAAGCTGGGTATGGTCTGGCCGCTGCCCACTTCCCTTTTGCGCGACTTTGCTGCAAGCTGCGACAAGGTCTACGTGATCGAGGAGCTTGATCCCTTTATCGAAAACGAGTGTCGCGCGCTCGGCATTGAGGTGATCGGCAAAGAGGTATTC
>JAZQMI010000038.1:0-2293 GCA_045543375.1 Eubacteriales bacterium
CCAGAGAGCACGTTCTGCTTGCTCGTCAGGTAGGCGTTCCCGCAATCGTAGTATTCATGAACAAGACCGACCTGGTTGACGACGATGAGCTGCTCGACCTCGTTGAGATGGAGATCCGTGATCTGCTGTCTTCCTACGAGTTCCCCGGCGACGATCTTCCCATCGTTCGCGGTTCCGCTCGTGAGGCTCTGGAGTCCACCTCTACCGACCTGTCCTCTCCCGAGTATGCTCCCATCCTTGAGCTGATGGATCAGGTTGATAGCTATATCCCCACCCCCGAGCGTTAGGCTGACCTTGACTTCCTGATGCCCGTCGAGGACGTCTTCTCCATCTCCGGCCGTGGTACCGTTGCTACCGGTCGTGTTGAGAGAGGTACCGTTAAGGTTGGTGACGTTGTCGAGATCGTTGGTCTGACCACCGAGAAGGCTTCCACCACCGTTACCGGTGTTGAGATGTTCCACAAGCTGCTTGACCAGGCTCAGGCCGGTGATAACATCGGTGCTCTGCTTCGTGGTATCGGCAAGGAGGACATCGAAAGAGGTCAGGTTCTGGCTAAGCCCGGTTCCGTTCATCCTCACACCAAGTTCGTTGGCCGCGTATACGTCCTGACTGAGAAAGAGGGCGGCCGTAAGAAGCCCTTCTTCTCTGGCTACCGTCCTCAGTTCTACTTCAGAACGACCGACGTTACCGGTAACATCGAGCTTCCTGCAGACGTCGAGATGTGCCGCCCCGGCGACAACGTCGACATGACTGTTGAGCTCATCACGCCCATCGCTTGCGAGCAGGGTCTTCGTTTCGCTATCCGTGAGGGTGGTAGAACCGTTGGTTCGGGCGTCGTTTCCGAGATCATCGACTAATTTTTAGTCGGATCAACAACCGATGAACCACGTCGGGTGCGCCTCGGCGCACCCGACGTTTTCTTTATCATATCTTTTTGGGGACGGTGAGATTCCGTACCGGCGGTGACAGCCCGCGAACTTTCAAAAGAAAGCCGAGCAGGTGAAATTCCTGCGCCGACCGTATAAAGTCGGGATGGGAGAAAAGAAGACGCATTGTCATACTTTCTCCCCTTTGATATATGAAAGGGGATTTTTTCTATGAAACAGAACAAAACGATCAAATACATTGCGCGAGTCGCCGTACTGTCGGCGATCGCATCACTGCTGATGCTGCTGGAGCTTCCGCTTTGGTTTGCGCCGCCCTTTTACGAGCTGGATTTCAGCGAGCTTCCCATATTGCTTGGCGGCTTTGCGCTGGGACCTGCCGCAGCGGTGCTCATGGAGCTGATCAAAAATCTGCTGAACCTTCTGATGAACGGTACGGATACCGCCTTCGTCGGTGAATTTGCCAATTTCGTCACGGGCTGTGCGCTGGTGCTGCCTGCAACGCTGATATATAAATACAAAAAGACGCTTAAGGGAGCCATTCTGGGACTTGTTGTGGGTGCTGTTTCGTTGATGACCGTTGGATCGCTCATAAATTATTTCGTGCTTATTCCCGCGTTTTCGTCGCTTTACGGCATGCCCATTGACGCCATCGTTGCGATGGGCACCACGGTCAACGGCGCCATCGTTGATCTTAAGACGCTCATCGTATTTGCCGTCGTGCCCTTCAATCTGCTCAAAGCCGCAGCCTGCTCGGTGCTGTCGCTGCTGATGTACAAGCGGCTGTCGAAAATTTTACATATTTGATAGGAGATCTTATGGTAGAAGCCATCGAACGCTTTTTCCTTGAAACGGTCGGACGCGAGCTGTGCGTTCTGTTTTGCTCCATGCTGCCCATCATCGAGCTGCGCGGTGCCATTCCGCTCGGCGCAGGATTGGGACTTTATTGGTGGCAATCGCTGTGTATCAGCATCGTAGGCAATTTGTTGCCGGTCCCGTTCATTTTGCTGTTCATGCGCGGCGTTTTGCGCTTGATGAAAAAGGTCAAGGGCTTGGCAAACATCGCGTGTTGGTTGGAGAATAAGGCCGAGAAGAACCGCGAAAAGGTGGAAAAATACGCCTTTTTGGGGTTGGTGCTTTTCGTTGCCATTCCGCTGCCCGGTACGGGCGCGTGGACGGGCTCGCTTGTCGCCGCGGTGACGGGCATGCGCTTTTGGAAGTCACTTTTGTCCGTCGTGATCGGCGTACTGGTCGCAGGCGCGGTCATGACGATCGTGTCGTATGGCGCAGTCGAAGTTTTTCAAGCCTGGTTTTGATGATATCACACAAGGAGGAGAATATGAATTACGAGGTTTCAACGATCGTTCGTGAGGAATACGACGTGATCGTCGTCGGTGGCGGCATTGCAG
>JAZQMI010000039.1:0-2176 GCA_045543375.1 Eubacteriales bacterium
CATGGGCGTTACCTGTCTGCAAAATGACGCAAGGTTTCGTCTGTACCAATGCCACAAAAGTTTTCGTCACCTGTTTAAGACTTTTGATATTTAAGGAACAACCCTCTGGGTTGTTCGAGGCGACAAAATTGGTAAAAATTCAGAAGAGAGTAAATGCCGCCGACGGGTGGCGCGGTCGAGGGCGCGCAGCCCTCGTCGCTCGCCGCAGCGAGCGAAATTTTCTCGGCGTGTCTTTTTGATAGCTTTTCCTTTGCGCCTATGGCTTCAAAGAAAAAGCGGCTAAAGCAATGATCTTTCTGAAAACGCATTATCCTCGCGTCTGCCCGCCCATGTTGGCAAGCGTCTGCTTCATCCACAGCGCGTCCTCGGCCTGCGTGCCTGCCGACTCGCAAATGATGCGCGGCGCGACGCCCTCACGCAAGATGGCCTCGGCAAGCGGCTCGAACGACGGTCCGTAGGTGGTGTCCTCAAAGGTGAGGTGACACTTCTCTCCCGCGCCCGTGTATTCGATCTTGGAAAAATGGCAGTGCAACGACCGTGCCACATGGTCACCGCACGAATTCGCGATGCGGTCAAACACGCGACGGTAAGCGTCGGCATCGGGGAAGGCACTTCCCTGCTCACGGCAGTTCAGATGTCCAAAATCAACGACCGGCACAAATCTCTCGCTGACGCGGCATTGCTCCAGCACCTCGTCCAGCGTGCCGAGCTGATTGAGCTTACCCATGGTTTCAATGCCCAGTCGGATATTCTCATATCGACCGTCCAACGCCTTGACTAAATGCTCCAGCGTATCGCAAGACAGCTTCATAGCCTCCTCGCGCGTGATCTTGCCCGCACTGCCTGAATGGATGACGATGGTGTCCGCCCCCATGAGATCGGCTGCCCACAGCGACTTTTCGATATATTCGATGCTCTTGAGCCGCTTTTCGGGGTCAACGCCCGACAGCGAAATATAATACTGCGTATGCAGCGACAGCCGAATATTGTGTTCACGCGCCTTGGCGCCGAGCGTCAAAAGGCTCTCCTCGCTTGCGCTCACGCCGCGCGTGGCCTCGTATTCAAACGCGTCAAGTCCGACGCGATCCAGCCAGCCGGGCGTCTGATTGACTGCCTTCATGCCGTCGCGACGGAACCAATCGCCGTTGCCACCGGGTCCAAAGGTGGCGTAGGACGGGAATTCGATCATGTTGTTTCATTCTCCTTTCGGTCGGGATAATGCACGCGATAAGCGCGGATATACGGGCGCTCCAAATAGCGCTTGAAGCGAACGAACGCCGTTTTTTTGTCGCGAATGGGTGGTACGATGATGGCACGCAGCCCCAAAAGGTGCGCCGCCAACGCGTCGGTCAAAAGCTGGTCACCCAACACGGCGGCCTCGGCAGGATCGACGTCCCACTCTTTCAGATAGCGTTTCATGACGCGCCCGAACGGCTTGCCGCTCTTCCATCTCGCGGGAAGACCAAGCGTGGCGTTGAAGCGTTCAACGCGCTCTTTGTCGTTGTTGGAAATCAGCGCGACGCGAACACCCGCCGCAGACAGCGCAGCGAGCCATGAACGATGGGCGTCGTCAGGCTCGAGCTGCTCGTAAGGCGCAAGCGTGTTGTCTATATCGACAAGCAACGCGCGCACGCCGACAGACGCAAGGAATTCGGGTGTGACATCGTCATAGTGCTCGAACATATCGTCCGGCACAAGATATTTTTTCAGCACGACTTGCCCTCCTTTCGACGCGTCAAGATTACATTCTTATATATTTTATCACACATAAGGAACAACTGCAAGAGGTTTTTGACGAAAGGATGGCACAAAAAAGTAAATTTATTTTGAAAAATCTCTTGACAAGACGGCAAAGTTGTGCTATGATATACGGGCGGTTTGGTAAAACACGTACACGCGAGTGTAGTTCAATGGTAGAATCCCAGCCTTCCAAGCTGGTCGCGTGGGTTCGATTCCCATCACTCGCTCCATCATGTGCCTTTAGCTCAGCTGGATAGAGCAACTGCCTTCTAAGCAGTAGGTCGGGGGTTCGAGTCCCTCAAGGCACGCCATTGAAAAAATCCCATATGGTGAGCGTAGCTCAGTTGGTTAGAGCGCCAGGTTGTGGCCCTGGAGGCCGTGGGTTCGAATCCCATCGCCCACCCCATAAAAACAGGCAGTTGCTTCATGCAACTGC
>JAZQMI010000040.1:0-47536 GCA_045543375.1 Eubacteriales bacterium
ACTGCATCATGGTGCTGGACCACGGCCATATCATTGAGCGCGGCACGCACGACGATCTGATTGCGCAGAAGGGCAAATATTATCAGCTCTATACGGGTGCGTTCGAGCTGGAATAATCTGTAACAAAAAATTCCCACAAACCGCAAGTTTGTGGGAATTTTGTTTTTATTTATTCGGGAATGTAGACTTTTTCCACCGTTCCGTCGGGGTTATAGAAAGTCGTTTGAATCTGCTGACCGTTGGCGTCGTACTCAGTCATCTGTACTTTGATGCCGTTTTCGTCATAATCCGTCCACTTCAGTCCGTTCTCGTCGCGTTCGGTATAATTTTTAGGATTTCCGTTTTCATAGTAAGTCGTACCCTTACTGCTGCTTCCATCCTCACTGTATTCACCCGAGGAACGCATATTTCCGTTGTCGTAATACTCTACTCTCTTGGATTCTTCTCCGTTGGGGTAGAGTTCAAGATAGGTGTTCTTGCTGCCGTCCTCATTCCAGGTCGTAAACTTGACTTGGATTCCGTTTTCGTCAAATTCATCAAGCCAATAGGTGTTTCCATTTTCATAATAGCACGTTCCGCTGATCTGATTTCCGTTTGCGCTGTATTCTCTTACGATATGGATGTTTCCGGACTCGTAGTGGCTCGTAAACTTGACCTGATTTCCGTTTTCGTCAAATTCGTCGATCGCCCAGACGTTTCCGTTTTCATAGTAGGATGTTCTGCCGGCGTTTTTTCCGTTTTTATCGTACTCAACAATCTCTGCAACTGCTCCGGATTCATAGTAGTCCGTAAACTTGATACAGTTTCCGTTTTCATCGTATTCGTTGATTCTCCGGACGCTTCCATTTTCATAGTACCAGACGAGATTCGTCTGAGTTCCGTTCTCATCGTACTCACAAACAGTCTTAACGCTTCCGGATTCATAGTATTCTGCACTCTTCGTCAGCGTTCCGTTTACGGTGTATTCAAAAAGGCTTTGGATGTTTCCCGACGCATCGTAGTACGATTCCTTGATCACATTGTCGTTGGCGTCAAGCTCGGCCACTCTTTCCTTGACACCGTCCTCGTTATAGTAAGCCCAAACCGTTCCTTGCTCGGTGGACTCCGCCGTAGCGCAGAGATTACCGTTTTCATAGTAGGACACTTCGCTGATCAGCTCTCCGTCTGCGTCGTATTCACTTGCGGTAATAACGTTTCCGTTTTCATAGTAGCTCGTGCGCTTGATCTGATTGCCGTTTTCGTCATATTCGTGAACAATCTCAATGGTTCCGGATTCGTAGTAATTCTCACATCTGATCAACTGCTCGTTTGCAGCATATTCCAATACAGACGCAATATTGCCGTTGTCGTAGTACGTCGTTTCCGTTCTCGGGAAGATTTTGCCGCCTTCAGTGGGATCGGACGGATTTTCGGGATCCTCGGGGCCTTGGTTGGGCGTGTTAGGATCATCGGGCAGATCGGGGTTCGTGTCCGGCACACCGTCACAAGAGCACATCACGACCAAGCAAAGCAGCGTCATCATTACAATAAGAATCTTTTTCATGAGAAAATCTCCTTTTCTTTTCTATCCTTATATTATAATTGCGCAAACACGGAAAGTCCGTACTCGCACAGCGCGTGGTCCTCCTCGCCCGTGCCGCCCGAGATGCCAAGTCCGCCGACGATGCGGTCACCCACCTTCAAGGGGACGCCGCCGCCAAAGACGAGCATACCCTCGACGTTCTGAAGTCCGTAGAAGGTCTGTCCCGGCTGAACGAGTTTGGAAAGCTCCATGGTCGACATTTTGACCGAAACGGCGGTGTACGCCTTTTTGAGCGCCACGTCGTAGCTGACGAGGAATGCGTCGTCCATAACGTGCACGGCAATGGGATTACCCTGTGCGTTGCACACGGCAATGACCGCCTTTTTGCCCGTGCGAGTTGCCTCGGTCTGAATGGCCTCGATCAGCGCGGTCGCCTTTTTCAGGTCGAGCGTGATGCCGCCCATACGGCGCAACACCTCGTCAACAACGGCGTCCTGCACGCTTGCGGGAGCGCTTGACATGGGTGAAATCCCTCCATTCTCACGGCGTGCCATCTCGTCGTAATCGGCTCGGCGCGCCAGCATATACAGATAATCGGACAGACGGTTGAGATACGCCTTGGCCGCTGCGTTGGCCGCGTACTTGCGATCCATGACGGCAAGCTCTCGCTCGGCGCGTCTTGCCACCGTGCGGGCAACGTCCAGCCTTGCCGACAGCTCGCAGCAGCCGGGCAAAATGAATTTATGCTCGCGCGGGAAGGACGCCTCGACCGCATCGATGATGCTCTCAAGGAAAGCCGTTTCCTCGGGCAGCAGCACGTGCGCCTTGTTGCGCGGCTCGGCAATGCCCGCCATGATCTTCATCAGCGCCTCTTGCACGCGGTCAAAGTGCTCGACACACTTGACGCTGTCCTGCGTGCGCATGCCCGCGATATAAGCCTTGGCAAGCCCCATGTGCGAGGTCAGCTCGTCGATCGAGCCGAGTGTCGCAATGCGGTCGTCCGCCTTGGATATTTGCGTTGCGGACATCAGCGTCGTCATGCCGCCGTCTCCGTGTTTGGTGTAGATCTTCATGAAATACTCCTCGTTGGTAATTTCGTCACTTTCGCTTTCTCAAATGCTGCCCTCTCACCCGCTTTGCAGGAGCTCTCCCTCGGGGAGAGCCTATCCCAAGCCTCTCCCGTGGGAGAGGTGTCGCGCCGCAGGCGGGACGGAGAGGGAAAAATTGCGGAAATCAAGCTTCTTTATGGCGTGATGCCAAATCAATTCTGCTCCTCAAGCTTAAAAGGAAGCCTTTTGATCACGCGCGCGCTGTTAGCACCTGCATCACGCGCCTGTTCGGATGTTGCGTTCTCATAACGCAGTACCGCCTTGCCACGCTCCATGCCCTTGATATGCAAGGCAATGGTACTGCCGCACAGCGCGACGCCCGTGCCGAGCACGGATGCCTCGGATGCAGCGGCGGCCAGTACGGTCGCATCACCTGCGATGGCCGCGGTGATCTCAAAAAGCACGCCCTCCTCCTCGATACCGGCACAGATCTCGCGAAGAAGCGCCGCATCGGGACGGGCAGTATAGATCATAATGGTTGGTTTTTTTGCGATCATGACCGGCCCTCTCCCAGATAAGAAAGTACCAGACCCGTCGCAACCGCGTTACGTGGTCCCTCCGAGGCGCGCACGTTTCCGCGACCGCACACAATGCGGTGCGAGGCAAATTCCTCCATAAGCATCTCGGGGATTTCAAAGTCCTCGGCCGAGCCGCCCAGCAGCACGACGTTGGGGATTTTCTTCAGATCTCCCGCAGGTGCGACCTGCCGCAACGCGCGCAATGCGTTGACAACAAACACGCGGCGCTTGGCCTCGCGACGTACCTCAACGATCTTTTCCATGGGGATATCCTCGTCGATGCGGATCATGCCCTCGGGAGCGAGCAGCACGACGTGGCCGAACAGTCTGGGATCGATCGCGCCGTCAAAGAACTGCATACCGCCGTTCTCCAGTCGCAAATGGAACAAGCTTTCCACACGCGCCACGGGATACTTTTTGATCTGCTCGGCGGTGTGTCTGGATGCAAGCCCCAGCTCGGTCTGAATGAGCATGGAAACCAGCTCGCCCGCGCCCGCGCAATGCGTCATGCGCACCGAGCCGTCGCTGTCGATGATGGCCGCGTCGGTCGAGCCACCGCCCATGTCAAGCACGGCGATAGGGGTTTTGGTACCCGGCGTCGTCAGTGCGCCCAACGCGGCCATAACGGCCTCAACGCCCGCCACGTGAACGCGGACGCCAAGCTGGGTAGACAGCGTATCTGCGATCTGCTGCATGGGCAACTGGCACGTGCGCACCATAGCGGCAATACCGACCGCCTTTTCCATACAGCTCTCGCCTGCGATCGCACCCGAAATGGCCACGGGCGCCAGCGTATCGACGGCCAGAAGGTCGGTAATACGAATATCCTCGGCGCGCTCACCGCTCACCGACGACATGCTTGTGCGGATACGATCAAGCATCAAGCCGACGTTGGTGTCAGCCTGTCCCTCAATGTTATGCACCTTGCCCGCGTCCTCAAGTGCCTGCATGATGCGCACGGCACCCTCGTCGATATCGACCGTTGCGGGACGGTCGGCAAAAAAGGTGATCGAACCTGCCTTGCGCACGTTTTCGTGCACGTTACCGCCCGGCGTCTTGATGACCACCGCGCTTCTCTTGCCGATCAGCGATTTGGCGATGGGCGTGACCTTGCGCGTCTGCTCGGCGTCAAGCTCAAGCAGCGTGGCGATGCCATAGGGGTTGGACAGCATACGCACCGACTGACCCGGCAGCGCCACCTCGATAGCGGCCAGCTTGCCCTCGGGCAGTCGCTCAATATAACGAACCTCGTCAATGATGGGGATCTTTTTCGTTTTCAATCTGTTTTCTACCAGCACCGCCTCGTCCGCCTGCAAGATAATGCCGCGGATATCCAGCCGCGCGCTTGCGCGGTTGATACGTTCGGCAACCGTTTCGTAAGTATAGGAGCGCGGTACGGTAACGATGTAGGGAGTATCGGGTCTTGCAGCGTCCAGCGACGAAAGCGCGATCAGATAACCGACCGCCTGTCCTGCGCCCGCAGGCGTCGCGGGATTGTGCCCGATCATAGAGGACTCGGTAATGATCGTTTCGGTGATGGTTTCCATGGCCGTATCACCGATGACGGGGGCAGCTTCATTGATGCGAATGAGCGTCAGCTCGCGCATCTCCCTTCCCGCCGTCTTGAGTGCCATGTCCAGAGCCGTTCTGATGCCGTGGACGTTGGCTACCGTTCCCTTCGTTCCCGTGGTAGGAGAGAGTGCGCTGCCGACGAAGCTCACGCGTCCCAGGTCATCCAGCGACCCAAGGCACACCTCCGTCGTCGAATTACCGATGTCAACACCGGCAATCAATCTCAAAGCAATATTCCTCTCTTTTCATAGACCTCTGCCGCCTCCAGCACGAGCTTCGCGCAGGTCTTGGCATGGTATTTGTTGGACAACTCGCTCGCCATTTCCAAAAGCTGTGCCTTGGTGGCACGGTTGGGACGAAGCATGTTGTACATTTGCAGTATAACCTCGTCGGGTACATCGACCAGCTCTGCCGCGCGCTCAAAGTTGCGCGCCATAGGCTCGCTGTCGGCCTCCTTGGCGACCTGACCCTGACGGCGCAGCATGTCCTTGGATATTTTGATATCCTCGGCAGTGATGTCACCGCGCTTGACAGCATCCAACGTGATGTCATCCAGCTTTTTGCCCGTTTTGGAGGCAATTCTATCTCTTTCGTTTTCACCCAAAGGGTATTTCATAGCAATCGTTTCCTTTCAAAGGACGGTCGGTTCAGCGATCCGTCCAGGCGATGATGGGATAGTTCGGATCGACCTGCTCGGTTTCGGCAATGTGCATGATAGCGGCCTTGACCTGATACTTGGCGCGGCACATGGGATCATTAACCGACAGAATGGGCGTTACCTGCTCGCCCTTGGCATACTTGGCAGCGTTCTGACCGATCTTGCGGTAGGTTTCCAGCGTCATCAGGGGTGCCTGGGGGAACAGCTCCAGATTGGAGAGCGGATACAGATCCTTCTGGTGAATGACCGCCGTACCCTTGGACTGAAGTCCGATACCGATGCCCGATCCCGAAATCTTTGCGGCCTCAAGACCCATGAAGCAAACGTCGCTCGTCTTGAGCACCTTGACCACGCGGGGCGTCATGCCCTCCTCCTCGATGCCGGCCTTGACCTCGCGGATGACCTCATCCAGCGGAATACCGCAAATGGTAGCTCTGATCTCCTTCTGGAAACCGGGGCCTACGCCAATGACGACCTCCTTGGGGTCCGTTCCCTTTTCGGCAACGGGATAGCCCTTGTAAGACGTCTTATGCTCGTTGATACGCTCTCTGCCCGCCATGGACGCAGGACGCGCGCACGTAGCAGTCGGGCAAGCCGCGCTCTGCTCACGGGCGGTAGCAGCGCTTGCCATCTCACGTGCAGGCTGGGCACGCAGTGCGCTGAGCACCTTTTCAATGGCCTCCTCGGGGACGACGCCCTCAAGCTGTGCAGCCTCCTTGATGACGGCCTCGGAGATCTTTTTGCAGATCTCATCCTCCAGCTCGACGCCGCGGTTGGTAAACAGTGCGCTCTGCGAGGACATGGGTCTGATCTCTCTTACGCTCTCGCCCTGCAATGCGCCGATGACCTTTTGCAGCATTTCCTCGGGATCGACCCCGTCAAGCTGCTCGGCCTCCTTGACAACTGCTACGGCGATCTTGCGCACGATCTCTTCGTTGATGGCCACACCGCGATGGCCCATCAGCTTTTGCGTGGTGCACTCGCGGCGAGGCTCAGCCCCCTCCAGATAGCCCACGACCGAATTCAGCATTTCCTCGGGACGGATGCCGTCAAGCTGTGCCGATTCGGCAATGACGGCCTCGGTAATTTTTCTGCGTATATCTTCATTCAGTTGCATGATGTTGTCCTCCGTAATGGATTAAAGATTTTGCGGATCGATCTGATGGGGGATATCCTTGATCTCCTCCCAACGCTCGCCATCAAGGCGATAGCCCGTACCGGGACCCATATAAGTGTTAGGCGTATTGACTGCGCTGAGCACGCGGAAATCCTTGTCAAGGATAGCCGAGGTCTGCATGTAGTCGCCGATGACGCGCTGCTTGAGCATGCTCAGGATGCGCTCTGCCACGTCCTCGTGGCCCGTTTCCGCCAACGCGCGGCAGACGTCAATGCCCGTAATGCCTCGCTTGAGCATATCCTCGCAAGCGATCAGATCGGCAGGCACGTCGCGGTCGAGCGTATCGCGCGAGCCGTGGGCGTACACGACCGCCTCGACCTGCTCGTCCGTGATCTCGGTCAGACCAAGATACCGGAATACCGACTGCACCGCCTTGGCTGCCTTGCGGCGGACGGCCAGCACGTCCTCCTCGCGAACGGGGCGTAAGCCGCCGTCCACCTGCAAATCGCGCTGCAGCACGTTGTAATCGTCAAAGTCCTCGGCATCGAAGTTGGAGCCGGCGAACATGTTATCGTAGTTGGGCTCGGCCGCATAGCCCGAGAAAATGAAGTCGGTACCGGGCATCAACTCAAGCAGCGTGCGCGCTGCGCGACGCATGGGCGAGTTGGAAAAGCTCTGGTCGTTACCCGACGCACATTCAAGACCCAGCAGCGTGGCAGCCAGATTCTCACCCAGCACCTCGCGAATGCCCGACGGCACAGATGCCGGCACGGCGATACAACTGATGGCACCGTTTTGCGTGCCCTGCGCGCCCGCGCCCTTGGTCACGTACAAGCAGCGGCACTCCAGATACAGCATCGATTTCTTTTCGCTGTAACCCATAAGCACCTCCGAGCCCGCGCCCGATGTGAAGCGCACCTTGAGGCCGCGCGAGGCGTAAGCGGAGTTCAAAAATGCTTTGGAATAGGGCGTATCGTCGCCGTCGACGAACACCTTTTCAGTACCGTAGACCGAAACGGTTTCCGCGTAAGTCGTCAAGCCGCGGATACCGAGATCAAGCTCGGTCGCCTCCTCGGACGAGCACTGGGTCAGCACGCCGGGGCGTCCGACCTGCGAGCCGATCAGAATCGCCATGGCCGAGAACGGCGCGTAACGGGCGATACCCATGGTCGTTTCCTCCTCGGCAAAGCCGCGGAGCGCGCCCTCTGCCGCATCGGCAGCGAGCTGGACGGGATCATCTTTTAAGTTGGTGATATGCGCCTGATTGGAGGGCTTGAGTCTTGCACGCATTTTCTGCATGCCCATCATCAGCTCGACCACGTTGAGATAGCCGATGACCTCGGTCATCTTGGCGGGCGTGATGCCCGAACAGATCTTGAGGATCTCCTTTCTCGGCACGTGAATATCGACGATCTTGCGCGCGATCTCGAGCGAGGGCACCGACATGGACACGGGTGCACGCTGGAGATTGATGGCGTAATCGGCGATGAAGGTATCAATGAAATCAAACTCGGCGCGCTTTTTGCCGTCCAGCTCGACCACCTTGCCGCCCACGATCTTGATCGAGGGGGTGGGATCATAGGGGCTGTGCATGGCGACAAAGCCCATCTCGGGCCATTCACCGATGTAGCCGTCCAGATTGACCGGACGAGCATCCAGCGCTTGGAATCTCTTGGATCGTTTCATATCGCATTCCTTTCAAAAGGGCGTTGGGTACAGCGCACATTGCGCGAGTATCTATATTTAGTCTTATATATTATACTACATTTCTTGTCAAAAGTCAATGCGTCGCGCATGAAAAAGTGCCCCAAAAACGTCATTTTGCTCCACGATTCATATACCTTGGTGCTTTCGCATATCATTTTAGGCAAATCACTCTATTTTTTATTAACGTGAAAGGAGTTGCCGCCATGTCCGACCGCCGCGCTCTCACCCACCTGCCCGTCCTGCTTCTCTGCCTTGCCATCTGCCTTTTGGCAAGCTCTTGTGCGTCCCGCAATACAACCACGGCGCTATCTCTGCTGCTCGACACGCTGGGCTCGCAAGCTACTCTGCCCGCGGGTGATATCTACCTCTTACCCAACTCGCCCTCGTTGCGTGCGCTCAAGACGACCGACACGCAGGGGCAGTCCGTTCGCGTAGCCGACACCGCGCTGCTGTCCGCTGCGTTCGGTGATGGCGGCGGCACGAGCGTGCCGAGCGTGCTGGAGAGCAGCGTCGACGACGGTGCCATGCACTTTGCTACCGCCGCCTCGCCATTTGAGATCATCGTGCTGCATTGCGTCAGCCGCGCCGACGCAGACAAGGTGGCAGCGCTGCTGCACGAACGGTTGGACATTTTGCGCCGCGAATATCCCGACGATGACAGCACGCTTGACCGTGCCGAGGTGGTCGTCATCGGTAAATACGCCGTGCTGCTTGTGTGTAAGGACACCAAGACCGCCCTGCACGCTGTACATCAATAAGTTTTACACCATAAAAATATTGCATTTCCTCTTTACTTTTGGAAGATATTATGCTATACTGATGAAAACAAATTCTCCCAGGTAAAGGAGCTTATCATGAAACCTTTTGACATGACCTTCCACCGCCAGTTTTCGATGTCCACCTACAAAAATCAAAAGCTGATGCTGGGCAAAATGACCTTTTGCAAGGATTTTCTCACCGCACCCGCAGGACGCACGGATCTTTATCCAGTGCTCAACATGACCGACGGCACAAGCGAGCACATCGTGCGTGACCGCTACATGGTCAGCGGTTGCGTTTCCCGTATGTTCTGTCAGTTTTTTCCTTACGCCACCTATGAGATGACCGCCCGTCTGACGAGCGGCAGCGTGGGATTTTCCTTCCACCTTTCGGACGCTGAGGCGACCGTAATGATGAGCAAGGATGGCATCGCGCTCGTCTGCGGTGAGCAAAACGAGTGCGCAGCACTGCCCGAGGGACTGGACGATACCGTCACCATGATCGTGAGCTGCCGCCCCGGCTTCTTTGATATTTTCTTCAAGCAGGACGGCGCAACGTTTTTCCATCACACCTTCGCCTGCTCCGCCTTTGACACCGCGCACGATTACAAGCGCTTCTCGCTTGGCTACGCCGCCGTTTGCGTGGACGGCTTGTGCGAGGTGCGTGAGGTGCTCGCCTACCTCGACAACGGCATTTCCATTGCCGATATGCGCCCCATTCGCTATGAAAACGGCGAGGTCATGGTTGAGAACGGCAAGGTATATCTCACCGTTTCTATCCGCATGCAGGTACGCATGTTCCAGGGCGTGCTCGCTTGGCTGCCCGGCACGGCGGAATTTGAGCTGGTCGGCGCCATCTTCTACGACGCAGGCGACGGGCTGTGGTGTGGCGACGTGGCTGCCTCCATTCTTTACCACCGTGCCGAGAAGCGCTGGCTGCTCTGGGTGTGCTCGTTCAATCACGGTCACATTCTCGCGCACGCTTCGTTCGAGGGCGACCCCCGTTTTGGCATCAACGTGATCGACGTCACGCTGGCCGACCAGCACGAGGGCGAATACGATTACACGGCGTGGGCCACGCGCGCACACGACGAGGATCCCGATTTCTTTTACGACGAGCAGCGCGGCAAGTGGTACATGGCCATTTGCCGGATCGACCAAACTCCCGGTCGCAGAAAAGCCTACCGCTACGCCTTCTTTGAGTCCGACCGTCCCTTTGACGGCTACACCTTTATCGGTAACGGCGTGGACGGCTCGGAAACGGGCGGCTCGTTCGTGCGCATCGACGGTGAGCAGTATTTCATCTGCGGCAACGAGAACGTCAACGACTACCGTATTTACTCCAAGGACGGCATGCAAAATGCCAAATTTGACTTCCCCGACGGCGGTTTCCGCGGCTGGGGCACGCTGCTGCCCATCAAAAAAGGCAGCCGCACCCGTTATTTCTGGATCACGTTTGACCGTCACAACGGCAGCGACTACAACTGGAGCTACGGCAATCTGCACGGCTTTGAGGGCGTTCCCGACCATCAGGAATAACGCGCACAGGATCGTCAAACGTCTACGTGCGCGCCCTGCTTGACATAGCATCAAAAAACCGCCTTGCTCCCATGCGGGAACAAGGCGGTTTTTGTTTTATTCCGTGATCTCTTGCTCAACGAGCTCGTGCTTGTCGCCATCAATGGTCAGCGTGTAGAGCTTGCCATCGTAGCGGCGCGTGACCTTGATGTGATCCCAGCCGGCCGGTAAGCAGGGCTTGAATTCGATGCCCGTCGTTGCACCGGCGCGGAAGCCGATCATGTACTCAAGCAGCACCCAGAAGTGCCATGCGACCGTACCCGTGCGATAATGCAGACTGGAATAGCCGAAGTTCTCGCTGGGATAACCAAAATAGAAATTGGAATAATACAGCGGGATCTGGCGTGACCAGGTCGGATCGTGATCGGGATTGGTGGGCAGCATGGACATCATGGTCTGATAAGCATCCTCACCGTCACCGCGCAGGCAGTCGCCCAGAATCTTGAACATGACCGAGTGGCAGTAGACCGAGCCGTTTTCGGTCGTGCCGGGCTGCTTGGCGCTGACACGTCCCCAAATGGGGTTGTACTTGGTGAAAGGGGGATCGATCAGACGGTAGCCGAAGGGTACCTTCATGCTTTCAATGGTGTTGACCACCTTTTGAAGTCGCTCTCCCGTGGCTACGCCCGAGATGATCGACCACGTCTGCGTATTCAAGAAGCGCTGCGCCTCCTCGTCGGTATGAACGCCGTAGCGAACGCCGTCATCGTTGATACCGGCGGCATACCATTCACCGTCCCACAGATGCTCGTTGATGCTCTGTTTGAGGTGATCTCTGACGTCGGCCAGATATGCATCGGGACGGATGGCCAGCAGGCGGTCCAGCGCATAGGCAAATGCCATGCTGTTCCAGCCCGACTCACCCTTACCCTTGCGGCCGGGGCCGTTGACGGGGTCGTTCCAGTCGCCGTCGAGCATCAGGCAAAGTCCGCGCTCGCCCATCTGCGTTGCCATGTAGCGTGCTGCCTTCAACAGGTGCGTGATAATAGGCTCACAAATGGGGCTGTCCATGTAGCTGACCTCGCGCTCGTAAACGCTCGCATCGCCCGTTTTTTCCACCACCTCAATGGTGCAAAGAATGAGCCAGATGCACGCGTCGCTGTGGCGCATGAGGCAAAGACCCGTTTCGGGTGCGCCGTCGGTGTTGTAATACTGCTTGATGTGTCCGTTGAAGTTCTGACGCTCCAGAATGCGAATGGTGCGCGCAAGGGCGAATTCGGGGTCAAGAATGGCATAACCCAGATAGTCCTGAAGCTGGTTGCGGATGGGGCAGTATGTACCGCCGCGGTTGAGGCGGGTGAAGTAAGTCAACTGGCGCTTGAGCCAATAGTTGGTCAGATAGTTGAGCTCGGTGTCGGGCGTCTCTATGGTAAGCACTGCGCAGCGCTTATCCCAAAGTGCCTTGAGCGCCTTGAGCTCCTCCTCCACGTTGGGAAAATTGTCGGCGATCTCGACCATCTGCTCCATCGAAAGAGCGCGACCGATCTGGAAGCTGACCGAAGCACTCTCACCAGCCGCGAGCGTGAAGGCGTGGTGCGTGACACCGATGGGCACGACCCAGTCCTGCTCGTAGCTGCCGTTGACGCAGACGCCGTTCTCGACCGCTGCGGGCATGCCTTCCGTATAGTCGCAGCCGAAGAAGCGCAGGCGGTTGCACTCGTACGAGGTGGGCTTGACATCGCTGATGATATAATCAAAGCAGATCTGCGACTTGCATCTCTCATAATCTTCGTATTTGTGATAGCCGGGCAGACCCGTGCGGTAGATAAAGCGACCCTGTGCGTCGCCTCTGGCCTCGCACTGCATGGTCATTTTTGCAAACGGGAAGGCAGCAAAGGTGGAGATATCCGCCGTTTCCTTGCCAAGATTTTTCACCGTCATCGTCCAGATCTCGCGTTTGCCCTGAACCGGAACGAACATGCGGATGCTGACTTCAAAATCCTCAAACGTTTCGGTCAGCTCCGTTTGGTACAGACGGTGCTCGCAGCGGTAGGTCTGACCGTTTCCGCGGCACAGAATATAAGGCTTGCCGTTGTAGGTCGCATAAAAATGGTTGTCACCGGTTTTGTGCTTATCGTTGGCAAAATTGGGAGCCATGCGAATGCTCTCGCCCTCCATGCGCTGATTGAGGGCAACGCGATATTCGTCGTTGAACAGATAGTTGTCAAATGAGGAGGGAGGATACGCCGTCGTTACCACGTATGCGCGGCCGTCGTCCTCAAAATGTCCGTATTCTTTTTTCATGACTTGCTCCTTTCGCTATTTTATAGTTTTACATTTTTATCATATCCGTAATTTCATCTTATGTATAGAACATTTTTTGATAAAAATACAACTTTTTTAATATTGTCGTAAATAAGCAAAAAGGAGCACCGCGCGGATGCTCCTTCCCCCTCTTTACCACAGCGTCGTGGTCCAATAGACGACACCGTACACGGCTCCCGCCAGCGTGCCGTACAACAGCACGGGACCCGCCACGGTAAATATTTTGGCACCGACACCCAGCACCCAGCCCTCGGCACGGCTGTCAATGGCGGGCGATACGACGGCGTTAGCAAAACCCGTAATAGGTACCAACGTCCCCGCACCCGCAAATTTAGCGATCTTACAAAAGATGCCGAAGCCCGTCAGCACGGCGGCAACAAATACCAGCGTCACGGCCGTCAGCGTGCCTGCATCCTCCTTTGGCATACGGCAGACCGAGGTGTAAAGCGTCGTCAGCCCCTGCCCCAGCGTGCAGATCAGCCCGCCGACGACAAAGGCGTGCACGCAATCCTTTACGATGGGTGAGCGCGGTGCGTGCGCGTCGGCAAAGCGCTTGTAGCTGTCCTTGTTCATATTCATACCGATATTCTCCTTTGAATGTTCTTGCCTTATTTTGCCCCGTTTGAATGTTTTCATACGGCACTTGACACGTGCGCGTTTTTGCGCTATAATGTAGATAGTGAAGACCACAGACCGAAAATGGGAGGGAAAACGATATGGCATCAACCACATGGGACGATATCTGCACCACGGTAGACAGTTGGGCAAAAAAGGCTTCTCGCAAGGTCGAGCAACTGACCGACACGGCAGCGATCCGCTTGCGCCTTTCCGCTAAAAAAGCCGAGCTGGAGGAGCAGTACACGCTGCTCGGTCGCCTGACCTACGAGCGCGAGTACGTCGACGTACCGGCCAAGGAGGATGTGCAGCCCATCAGCGATAAGATCGCCACTTGCGTGGCAAAAATACACGCGCTGCGCGCCGAGATCGAGGCGCTTGAAGCCGAGTGCAATACCGACGAGTGATCCGATCCAATGCCACCGCACGATACAGCCGTGCGGTGGTTTTTTGCGCGTTTGAAAAAAATTTGTCAAATCCCTTGATTTCGCGTCGCGTATCTATTATAATATTATTATCTATACCTATGCCAATATATTGCGGAAAGGAATTCTTCGATTATGGATCGCGTTTCCAAGCATAATTATTATCTCGATATTGCCCAGACCGTTGCCGAACGATCGACCTGCCTGCGAAAAAAATACGGTGCTATTATCGTCAAGGACGACGCCATCATTGCCACGGGCTACAACGGCGCTCCCCGCGGCCGTCAGAATTGCAACGACCTCAATTTCTGCATGCGCGAAAAGCTGCAGATCCCGCGCGGTGAGCGATATGAGCTTTGCCGCTCGGTACACGCCGAGGCCAATGCCATCATCTCCGCTCCCCGCGATCAGATGCTGGGCGCGACGCTGTACCAGACCTGCGTGTCGCCCGAGGACGGCTCGATCGTAGGCAACATCTGCTCGTGCATGATGTGCAAGCGCATGATCATCAACGCCGGCATCACCAAGGTCATTTTCCGCAACACGGCGGACGAGTTTTACACGGTCGACGTCAACGAGTGGATCGAAAATGACGATTCTCTTTCGGGACAGTTCGGCTATTGATTTGAGGAAGGATCATTCATGAAGCATTCTCGTTTTTCAGTTGCACTTGTGTGCGTCACACTGGCGCTGTGTACACTGCTTTGCTGCTCGTGCGGCAATCGTCTTGTCAAGCTTGTCGCCATGGAGGGCGATACCTATCGCAACACCCAGACCAACACCGTTTATACGGTGCTCTCGCCCTCGTATGAGAGCGTTGCGCGCGGCGAGGAATACGCTCGCCTTGACCTTTCGGGCGTTGAGTTTATTTTGCATAAAATTCCCGGTCAAGATCCGAGCGAATGGCTGTGCTCGACGTGGGGCGACGTCTACTGCCCTGCCGACTACGATATCACGCCCTTTGAGGACTGGAATATCGACGCGCTGTACGTTTGCACCAACACAGCCGTGGTCGTCGCCGAGCTGACGCTGCGTGAGAGCGACCACCCACAGCCCACCTTGTGCGCTGACATGTATTCGCTGCTGCAATCCGCCTATGTGAACGGTCCCGCCGTATATTATCCCTCCTACGCAAGCTCGGCGCGCACCTACACGCTGCGCTTTGCGACTAATGCGCACCCCGCGCTGTATTACAGCGTCAAGCTGATCGAATACACCGAAGACATCGTTGACACGATCGAGCTGGACGGCGTCGTGCAAGAGGTCAACCTGGGGCGCACCTTCCTCTACGACCGCTACGCCGACCGTTGCGTCCCCGTCACCGATGCCATCTTCCGCATGCTGGACGGCGCGACGCTTGAGGAGGTCTTAAGCCTTGAATAAGCCCGTCAGACTGACAAGCGATCACCTGCGCGCGGTCGCCTCTCTTGAGCAGCTTTGCTTTGCCGAGCCTTGGAGCGAGGATGCACTGTCGCTTTTGTGCCGCGAGGGCGGGGTCGGCGTCGTCATTCCGGACGGTGAAAGCGAAACTGCCAAGGCCTACGGTGGCATGACGGTGGTGCTCGACGAAGGTTCGATCACCAACATTGCCGTCCGCCCCGACGTGCGCCGTCAAGGGCTCGGACGCGCCGTGGTGGAAGCCCTGCTTGATCGCGCTCGCTCGCTTGGCGTGACCGACGTGTATCTTGAAGTGCGTCTGTCCAACGAGCCCGCCATCGCACTTTACCGCGCGCTCGGCTTTGACGTTGTCGGCACACGCAAGAATTTTTACAAACAGCCCACCGAGGACGCATACACCATGCACCGCCATGAGAATGCGCCACAATAACGCAAAGGAATTTCTGATATGTACGTTTTAGGACTTGAAAGCTCGTGCGACGAAACCTCAGCCGCCATCGTTGAAATGGACGGCGAGGTGCGCAATATTCGCGCCAATATCGTCGCATCGCAAATAGAAACGCACCGTCTTTACGGCGGCGTCGTGCCCGAGATCGCCAGCCGCGCCCACGTCGAAGTCATTTCGCGCATCACACGCGAGGCACTTGACACGGCAGGACTTACGCTCCCCGACATCGGCGCGGTCGCTGTGACCACGCATCCGGGTCTGATCGGTGCTTTGCTGGTCGGTGTCAATTTTGCCAAATCGCTGGCCTTTGCCAACGGCATTCCGTTGGTATCGGTCAATCACATTCACGCCCACGTAGCCGCCGCATATCTGGCCGAGCCGACGCTGCGCCCGCCCTTTCTTGCGCTCGTCGTATCGGGCGGTCACACCTCGCTCTACCGCGTGCACGACGAGGTGACCTTTGAGGAAATCGGCGCGACGCGCGACGATGCGGCAGGCGAGGCGTTTGACAAGATCGGCCGCGTCATCGGCATGCCCTATCCCGGCGGTGCGGCACTCGACAAGCTGGCCTATGAGGGCGACAAGACCGCCTTCAAGCTGCCCTCCCCCGCCCTTGCGGGCGACGAGCTGGCCTTTTCGTTCAGCGGTCTGAAAACGGCCGCGCTCAATCTCATCAACTCGGCAACGCAGCGCGGTGAGGACATCGACCGCGCCGACCTGGCTGCCTCTTACACCGACGTCATCGTGCGCGCCATTGCCAAAAAGACGGGCGAAGCACTCGATCGCACCAAGGACGACACGCTGGTCGTCGCGGGCGGTGTTGCCGCCAATTCCCATCTGCGCCGCGCACTCACCGAGCTCTGCGCGTCCCGCGGTGTCAAGCTGGTTTTTCCGCCGCTCTCGCTATGCGGTGACAACGGTGCCATGGTCGCCGCTGCGGGTTATTTTGAATATCGCGCAGGCCATCTTTCCGACACCTCACTCAACGCAAGTGCGAGCGATCTGCTCGACGGACGCTGAAGCAGCGCCCTGTGGAAAACACGCCTGCTGTATCGCTTTATCACGATAAAACGTGAGTTTTCCACAGAAAATGACCAATCAGGACAAGCTTTTCCACCGCCGTGTGTGGAAAAGTCTGTGGAAGCTGTGGAAAATTCAACACGGTTTTTCAAGTCAAAATATACACGTACACTTCATTTCAAAAGGAGTTTTACGCTATGAATCAGAACGAAAACAACATACATTCCCCTTCCGTCGCATTGCCCGAGCATAACGTTTCGCAGGCGGTCATCAAACGTCTGCCGCGCTATTTCCGCTATTTGCGCGAGCTGATCCGTCAGGGAAAAATGCGCATCAGCTCGAGCGAGCTATCGGCCATGATGAACGTCACCGCCTCGCAGATTCGTCAGGACCTCAACTGCTTCGGCGGCTTCGGTCAGCAGGGCTACGGCTACAACGTCAACTACCTGTACGCCAAGATTTCCGAGATCCTCGGCGTCGGTGCGGGACTTTGTGCCGTCGTTATCGGTATCGGTGACCTGGGTCGCGCGCTGGTGCGCTCGGACATGTTCGTCAAGCGCGGCGTGGATATCGTGGGACTGTTTGACGTTGACCCCGCCCTGATCGGCAAGAGCATGAGTGGGCTGACCGTCCGTCACGTGGATACGTTGGAGCGTTTTTGCGAGCAAAACCACGTGGATTTTGCCGTGCTGACCGTTCCCAAGAGTGCCGCCGAGGAGGTTGCCACGCATCTCTCCCGATGCGGTGTGCGCGGGCTTTGGAACTTCACGGGTGTTGAGCTTCAGCTCAAGGACGATGAAAAGCGTCCGCCCATGGTCGAAAACGTCCACCTTGGCGACTCGCTCATGACGCTGACCTATCTGCTTTGCGCCAACAAAAATGACGACGATACGTCGAATGAATGAGGATATCACATGAACGTTACCATACATTACGGCGACGGCGTGCTTTGTCTGCCCCACGCCGTGCTTGACCGTCTGGCCGACGCCGACGGCGACACGCTCAAGGTGTTGCTCACGCTGGCCGCCAACACCGCCGCCACCGAGCAGGATATCGCGAGCACGCTGGATATCACGACCAAAAAGGTCGCCAAGGCGATCGCCTTCTGGCAAGGGGCAGGTGTGCTTGACACGGACGGCAAGCCTGCAAAACCAAGTGCCCCCAAAACAACCACACCGCCCAAAGCGGAACAGGGTACCGTCAAGACGGTCGTTTCTACGCCCGTCCGCCAGCACTATACCACCGAGGAGCTGACTGCGTTGCTCGAGGAACGTCGTGAGCTGACGACGCTGATGGACGAGTGTGCCCGCGTGCTTGGCAAGGTGCTCAGCACTCACGAGGTCAGCGTGCTGCTCTCGCTCATCAACGACCTTAACATCGACGGCGAATATCTGCTGCTCGTGCTGGCGTACTGCGCAGGCATCGGCAAAAAAAGTATGCGCTATATTGAAACGCTGACCACTTCGCTGTACGACGAGGGCATCGTCGATCTTGCCGCTCTGCAAGAGTGCCTGAAACGCAAGGAACAAAGAGCAAGTGCCGAGGGACAAATCCGCACGCTGTTCGGCATGAGCAGCCGCGCGCTGACTGCTAAGGAGAAAAAGCTGATCGACACCTGGCTGTTTACTTATCAATACGGTATGGATATCATCACGCGTGCCTATGAAATGACCGTAGACGCCATCGGCAAGCCCTCCATTCCCTACGCCAACTCCATTCTGGAGCGTTGGGCCGCGGCAAATTTGCACACGCTTGCCGAAATTGAGGCCGCCGACGCAGAACGTGTCGCGCAGGGCAAGGCGACCTCGGCAGGCAACAGCTTTGATACCGACGACTTTTTCGGTGCCGCACTCCAGCGTAGCTTTGGCGAGGATTTTACACCGAATAAAGGAAAATAACAATCGTGCAAGAGGAGGTCCACCATGGGCTTTGAACAAAACACCTACCGTCGTATCCGAGAGGAATACGAAACCAAATATCTGCGCGCACGCGAGGACGCCGACCGCCGCCGCCGCGAGGTCGAGCTGGCCGTGCCCGCGCTCGTCGCCATTCATCAGCGACTGTCTGCACTCGGCCCCGAGGTCATGCGCATCACGCTTCAGGTGGGGGACGAGCAGCAGCGCGAGCGTGAGATGGCAGCCCTGCGCGAGCGTAACGAGGCCTTGCTGAGCGAAAAGGCGTCGCTTCTTGGCGCGGCAGGTTATCCCGCTGATTACGACGCGCTGCGATATGAGTGCGCCGACTGCTCGGACACGGGCTTTCTTGACAGCGGTGAGATGTGCCATTGCATGCGCGATCAGCTCATCGCCGCCAGCTACCGTGCGTCGGGTCTTGGCTCGTTGCTCGGCACTCAGACCTTTGACAACTACTCGCTCGACTATTTCAAAGCCGACGAAAAAGCATACCGCACCATGACCACCGTCGTGCACACGTTGCGGCACTACGCCGAGTGCTTCTCGACCGACCGCGCCAATGCTCTGCCCTCGGGCGGTAATCTTTTGCTCGTCGGCGGCACGGGACTTGGCAAAACGCATCTGTCCACCGCGCTCGCCAAGGCGCTGCTCGACCGCGGCTTTGACGTGCTGTACACGGGCGCGATCAGTCTGGTCGCCGCCTTTGAGAACGCCCGCTTCGGCTCGAGCGTCGGCATGGCCGACGTGAGCGACATCGACCGCTACTACGCCTGCGACCTGCTCATCATCGACGATCTTGGCACCGAGGTGTCCAACCAGTTCACCGTATCGGCGCTGTATAACGTTATTAACACGCGCCTCAATCTGGGACGTCCCACCATCATCAGCACCAACCTGATGCAGGACGAGCTGCGCCGCCGTTATTGGGACCGCATCACCAGCCGCTTGTTCGGCGAATACCATATCCTTCTGTTTCTCGGCACCGACGTGCGCGCGCAAAAGATCAAGCGCTCCGCAAAGTAAATCATAATTCAACGGGTACTGCCCCATACTAAACGTAACGGGCAGTGCCCGTTTTGTTTGGCGGCATAGCCGCCGCAGAAAGGATAAGGTATGGCAACGTCAAAGCTGAAAAGCGCAACGGTCGAGCTGCTCGACCGCCTTTATAAAAACGTCAGCATGGGCTCGGACTCCATCGTGGCTCTTTTACCCAAGATCGACGCCGAACAAAGCAAATTCAAAAGTGATCTGACGCTACAGCTCAACGGTTACGAGGACTTTTGCAGCCGCATCAACGCACAACGGCACGAGGCGGGCGAGGAGTCGCTGGAGGACACGCTCATGAACAAAATGACCGCCAAGATCGGCACGACCATGGGCACGCTGATGGACTGCTCGGTCAGCCACGTCGCCTCTATGGTGATCGAAGGCTCTACCATGGGCATGAACGACGGCATCAAGCTCGTGCGCGAGTTTGAAAACACCACCGCCTCCGAGGCGTCGCTCGCGCTGGCGCGGGATATCGTCAAATTCGAAGAGGACAACATTGAGCGCATGAAGGCGTATCTATAAAAAACCGAGGGGAACTTTTCATCAAGTTCCCCTCTTGATCTTCAGCTTTCAAGTTGTCTGCCGAGAAATCCCGCAGCGGTCTGAATGAGCTTGCTCTCGACGTCGCCCGTCGGTACGGTGGTGCGGTGCTCGTCACCCATGTGAACGGACGCCACGCAGCCGATGATGTCGCCCTCGCTGATGATGGGCATGGCACAACTGATATAGTGCTCTGCGTCGGCGTGGTGCCCCGCCAGTACGGGCAGCTTGTCCTCGCCCTCATGCCAGACGTACAGACTGCGGCCGTTGATGATGGCCTCCAGCTCGTCCGAGAGCGGCTTGTCGGCATATTCCTTGCGGGGCAGACCCGAGCTGGCGATGACCGCGTCGCGGTCACAAATGACCACTGACAGCGAGCACGTCTTGTGCAGCGTTTCGGCGTACTGCGCGGCAAATCCCGCCAACTCGCCAATGGGCGAATATTTTTTGAAAATGACCTCGCCCTCGCGGTCAGTGTAGATCTCCAAGGGGTCGCCCTCGCGAATTCTCATGGTTCTTCTGATCTCCTTCGGAATGACGACACGACCAAGGTCGTCGATCCTTCTTACAATTCCCGTTGCTTTCATCTATATAAAACCAAAATCCTTTCTCCATTCATCTCTGATGCGATCACCGAACTTGTTCGGCGGCGAAAATAGTGTTTGCAGTCCGGCGCGATTTATACGGAAATAAAGGCAAATTTTATATAAAGCAATGCCGCCCTGCCCAACTGACAGAGCGGCATATAGAATTGCTTGTTATCTTTGTCCCTTATCGTAAGGAATACCTTCTGCTTTGGGTGCTCTTGACTTGTTCGAAGCAAATGCAAGAACCAAAAGCACGACGACGTAAGGAACGATGTTGTAGAAATAGATGGGAAGTCCAAGCTCCTTAAGGGCGCAGATGCCGTCGCCGTTGATATCAAGCGACGCATAGGTTGCGCCAATGCATTTGAGCAGTCCGAACAGAAGCGAGCCGAACGCGATGCCGAGGGGCTTCCAGTTGCCGAAGATCATAATGGCAAGCGCCAGAAATCCCATGCCCGCAACCGTTCCCTCGGCTGTACCGCTGGCGATGGTGGCAATATAGATATAGCCGCCAAGACCTGCGAGGGCACCCGAGATGGTCGTGCCAAGGTATCTCATTTTGTACACGTTGATACCTACGCTGTCCGCTGCCTGCGGGTGCTCGCCGCACGCGCGAAGGCGCAGACCGTATTTGGTCTTATAGAGCAGAATGGACAGAACGATAAAGAGTGCTATGACGATATAGGTCGAAATGAACATCTTATCAAAGAAGGGCTTGAGCACGGGGTGAATATCGGGGTTGGAAATGATAAATCCGAGCGCCTTGGGCATGGAAAGTCGGTCCTGCATCGAAACGATCTTGACGATCAGCAGCGTAGCGGCGGGAGCAAGCATGTTGAGCGCCGTACCGCCGATGGTCTGGTCCGCCTTCAAATTGATAGCCGAGAAGGACAGCAGCAGCGAGAACAGCGCACCGGCCGCGGCCGCGACGAGCATGGCCACAAGATACATCAACTGTGTGTTGCCGCCGAGCATATCGCCCTTCTGCATCAGATAAACTGCAAGTGCGCCCATGAACGAGCCGAAGATCATGATACCGTCAAGCGCGATGTTGATGATACCGCTTCGCTCGGCAAAAACGCCCGCAAGCGCGACGATCATCAACGGAATGGTGTAAACCAGCGTTTGTTGAATGAGAAAGGTCATTTGTCGTCTTCCTCCTTTGCTTGTGCTGCATCATCTGTCGTCGTGACATTTACAGTCGCCTTGGCCACCCGACGCGCAGAAAGGATATCTTTGATCAGCTTGGAGAAGCCGGCAAAGTAAATGATGACCGCAATAATCAGATCGGACACGTACTCGTTGTACGCCGTAAAGCCCGCCAGATTATATCCTCCCTTGTCAATAAAGCGCAGGAATACCGAGCTGAAAACAACGCCCAGAGGATTGTTGCTTGCCAGCAGCGCGACGGGAATGCCGTTGAAGCCGTTGTCGGGCAGCTTACCGTAGGTGTTCCAAGCGAGCTCTGCGCCACCGTTGAGATAGTAGAGCGAGGCACCGATGGCAGCCAGACCGCCCGCGATCATCATGGACAGCATAATATTGCGTTTTTCATTCATGCCTGCGTACTTGGCCGCGTTTTTGTTATGACCGCACGCCTTGAGCTCGTAGCCAAGCGTGGTCTTATTCATGAGAATATACATACCGACCGCGATCAGAATGGCGATGAAGATGCCGACGTCGATATTCGAGCCGGGGAATAGGCGATCCAGCCCCAATTTGGGCGTCGATACGCCGTTTGCCGTGGTGGGCAAGGTGTAGGCAGTCTTACCGCCGGCGGTGTTGATAAACTGCTTATGGTTCGCAAATACCCAACTGACGATGTTGGCAGCGATCCAGTTGGTCATGATGCAAACGATGACCTCATTGACGTTGAGAAACGCCTTGAAAAAGCCGGGGATCAGACCCCAGAGCATGCCGCAGATCATGCCGACGACAAGCGAGAGCAGCCACACCCAGAATGCCGTTGCCGGTGTGGTGGGCACTGACAGTGCCACAATGACCGCACCCATTGCGCCCATAAGGTACTGACCGGGCGCACCGATGTTGAAAAGGCCCGTTTTGAAGGCGATGGCAACCGACAGACCCGTCAGAAGCAGTGGTGCCGATTCAAACAGCATGTCGCCAAGCACGAATGCGATATTTCTCGCGCCACCGCTGGCAAAGGGACCTGCCAGAATGATACCAAGGCCTCGGAAGGCATCCGAGATCGGGATCTTATCCGAGGTAAGCGCCAAAATGAGCAGTACGATCCATCCGACCAAAATGCCCGCAACGATACAGAGCAAGGACGAAGTGATCGATTTTGCGCCATCGGACGCAAGCAGTGAGCTGCACCGTTTTTTCATTTGGTTGCCTCCTCTCTTGACTGGCGCTTGGCGCCCGCCATATAAAGTCCAAGCTCTTGGACCGTCGTCGTCTTGGGGTCGAGCTCGCCCACGATCTCACCCTCGTACATAACGAGAATGCGATCCGACAAGCTCATGACCTCCTCAAGCTCAAGCGAAACGAGCAGTACGGCGGTTCCGCTATCTCTTGATGCGACGATCTGCTTGTGGATATATTCGATGGCACCAACGTCAAGTCCACGCGTCGGTTGAACGGCCACGAGCAGCTTGTGCTCGCGATCCATTTCTCGCGCGACGATGGCTTTTTGCTGATTTCCGCCCGACATGGAGCGAGCCGTTGTCACAGCCCCCTGCCCCGAACGGACGTCAAAGCGCTCGATCAGCCCATCGGCGTACGTGCGGACAGCGTCAAAACGGATAAATCCACCCGACTGGAACGTCGGTTCAAAATACCGTTGCAGCACCATGTTCTCCTCCAGAGAATAGTCCAGCACCAGCCCGTGCTTGTGTCTGTCCTCGGGGATATGGCTCATACCGTGCGTGTTTCTGTAACGAATGCTCTTGTTGGTGATATCCTCGCCGTCAAGACGGATATGTCCACTCTCAACCTTGGAAAGACCCGTGAGCGCGTGTACGAATTCGGTCTGCCCGTTGCCGTCGATGCCCGCAATACATACGATCTCGCCCGCACGCACGTCAAAAGTCACGCCGTGAACGGCGTCCTTTTTACCCTTGCCGCCTTTGACGCGCATGCCTTCGACCGAAAGAACGGTATCCGCAGGCTTCGCCTCCTGCTTGTCCACGACAAACTTAACGTCGCGTCCGACCATCATGTTGGACAGCTCTTCCTTGGTCGTGTCGGCAATATTGACAGTGCCAATATACTTGCCCTTACGCAAGACCGTGCACCGATCGGCAACCGCCATAATCTCATTGAGCTTGTGCGTGATGAAAAGAATGGACTTTCCCTCGTTCGCCAAGCCCTTCATGACGCTCATCAGCTCGTCAATCTCCTGCGGTGTCAGCACGGCCGTCGGCTCGTCGAAAATGAGAATTTCGTTATCGCGGTACAGCATTTTGAGAATTTCCGTTCTCTGCTGCATACCGACCGTGATGTTCTCAACCAATGCATCTGGGTCGATGTTCAGCCCATATGTCTTGGACAGTCGCATGACCTTCTCCCTTGCCTGCTTTTTGCGCAGAAATCCCGCCGTGTTGGGCTCGACACCGAGAATAATGTTGTCAAGCACGGTGAACACGTCGACCAGCTTGAAATGCTGGTGTACCATGCCGATACCCAGTGCGTTGGCGTCGTTGGGATCCTTGATGGTAACGACCTCGCCGTTTTTGCGGATCTCACCCTTCTCGGGCTGATACAGACCGAACAGCACGCTCATCAGCGTCGACTTGCCTGCGCCGTTCTCGCCGAGCAACGCGTGAATTTCACCGCGCCGCAGCTGAAGCGTAATATCATCGTTGGCAATGATGCCGGGGAATTCCTTGGTGATGTGGCACATCTCGATCACGTAAGGATATTCCGTCGCAACAGCTTCCTTTCTTTGCTTCTCACTCATAACAAGTGCTCCTTTGCTCTATATAATGCGAATGTTCTTCCTTTTTCTTGTCTGCAAGGCGTGCAGATAACAAAAAGAAAGGACATCCTCCGCCCTTCCTCTTTCACTCATTACTGCTCGCGGAGCCATCCCGAAGGATTGCTCCGCGAGCGATATGATTTAAGACTTATCTTGTTGACGATGGAATAAGATTATTCGAAGTCAACAACAACGATCTCGAAGTTCAGCCAATTAGCGTTGTTAGCGTCGTCGGGCGTGGTTGCATCGGGAACGATCTCACCGCTCTTGATCTTACCAAGCAGCTCGTTGTAAGCGTCAACGGTGAAGGTGGTGAATCTGGAGGTTGCGATGGGCAGACCGGTTGCATCATCAGATGCGCCCAGATTCTGGGTCTTACCTGCCAGCTCGGTGTCCCACTTACCTGCGTAGAACTGCTCAAGAACGATGGCAACGGACTCCTTCAGACCCTTGACTGCACTCGTGATAACGAGATCGGAAGCATAGGACTGGTCGACGTCAACACCGATGATCTTGGAGCCGGGGTTAGCCTCAGCCGCCGACTTAACGCTCTCGAACATCGAGCCGCCGCATGCGAATACCACCTCGGTACCGCCGCTGTACCAGCCGTTGATCTGAGCCTGAAGCTCTGCGGATGCGCTGAAGCTTGCGCCGTGCTGATAGCTGTACTTCACGGTAACTGCGCCTGCCTCAAGGCCAAGAGCCTTTGCTGCTGCCTCAGCACCCTGAACAAAGCCGTAACCGAAACGGTTGCACGCGGGGTTAGAACCGCCGCCGCCACCCGTGTAGCCGAGCTTTCTGTAACCATCCATAACAGCAGCGTAGCCGGCAAGGTAACCGGACTCCTGCTCCTTGTAGATAACTGCCGTGACGTTGGGAAGTGCATTACCATCAGCGTCAGTCAGCGTCCAGCCGTCGATGAACACGAATTTGACCTCGGGGTTCTCGATAGCCACGGTGGTCATAGCGGTTGCCTGAAGGAAACCGGGAGCAACGATGACCTTAGCACCGTTGGTGATGGCCTGGCGCATAGCAGCGATACGGTCATTGTCGGTCGCATCGGAGCCGTTGGCAGGCTGGTAGTACTTGTAGGTCTTGTCGTTGGCCTTGGCGAACGCCTCAGCACCCTCCCAGGTGCCCTGGTTGAAGCCCTTGTCCATGAGCTGTCCAACATCGGTAACGACGGCGATCTCGTAGGTATCCTTGCCACCGCAAGATACGAGAGCAACCATGGAAAGCAGCATGACGATACACAGAATTACGCTTAACGTCTTTTTCATTTGTTCTCTCCTGTTTTTTCGGGGGATCCCTTTTTTTGCATACAAGTATATGCTAATTTAATTATAACCAAGTCATGGCAATCTGTCAACACTCTGATTGAAAAAAAACGCATTTTTGTCAATCTTGAACAAATTTCGTGCAAAATGCCGAACTGCCGGTCAAAGCAAAACAGCCGACGCGGGTTTCCCCGTGCCGGCTGTTCGTTCAGGCATTCTTTTGCTTCTTTTTGACGAAAATAAAGGTAGACGCAATACCGATCACGCCCATCGAAGCCCACAGCACGTAGACCGTATTCCAGCCAACGTTGCCCATGACCTCAGCAAACAACAGATTGGCAAGTGCGGCGGCAATATAACCGATGCAGTCGATGACGCCGTTGGCACTCGATACCTTGCCGGTCTTGCCAAGGCCGGGAATGTAGATGCTCCACAACAGTGCCGAGGTGCAGGACATTGCCATGAGCGCGAGCGCCAGAAAGGCGATGCTGAACCATCGATTTGGCGCAATAATGAGCAACGAGAACATGACGGACGAGAGCAAAAATGTCACTCTCATCATAGGAATATCCTTTTCGTGAATGGCGTGAAAGACGGCAAGCGCCACGAAGGGCATAAACGAGCGCGCCGTGGAGATGCCCGTGTAAATGAACTTGGCACTGTCCTCGGAAAAACCAAGCTCTGCTGTCAGATAGGTGGTGATCCATTGGCTGATGGACGCCGCTGCGATCTCAACGAGGCAAGCAACGACGATATAAAAGACGATGTTTTCAATCTTGAATACCGAGAAAACAGAGGAAATGCCTCTGACCTCGTTTTTGATGTAGCTGATGACGCCTTTTTTCTCCATGGCGGTGAAAGCCACGTACGCAGCAAAGGCAAATGCGATAGCGACGCCGCCGGCAGCATAGAAGGCATTCCTCCAGCCGTTCATCATGGCAAACAAGCTTGCGATCAAGGGGCCTGCAAACGAAGCGAATGAGAAAAATACACAAATCAGGCGCGCGTGATTGGGTTTGGTGTTCTCAGAAATGATTTTCATCAAAGGACCGCGCAACATGGAAAGCCCAAAGCCCAAAACGGCAAAGCAGCCAATCTGCAAGCTCTCATTTCGGATCAAGGGAAAGGCCAGCATAGAGCAGCCCGACACGAATAATCCGATGCTCGCCATTTTCTTGGGTGAGAAGATATCGCCCAAAAAGCCGTTGAGCACCTGACCTGCCGCATAGAGTAACATATAGGTGGACGACAGCAACGCAATATGATCGCGTGAGAACCCGCTGCCAAGCAGCGTAGGCGTCAAAACGCCCAGAACGTGCCGCAGATAATAGTTGGCCACGTAGACGAGTATCGCACTCACACCAACGACCGCGGCCTTTTTTCCTTCTTTCAACAATAACACCTCTTTGCCCGAAATATCTCGATAATTATATCAAAAAATCAGCAAAAGAACAAGTCCTTTGCCGATTTTTTACGCGTATTCTATCATTCGTAGACAAACAGCCGTGCTCGGAATGAGCACGGCTGCCATAACGGATTTATTTCTTATTATGAATGATGCCGCCGATCTTGATACCGCCGTCGATCTCTTCGAAATCGAACGTACCGGAATACTTCTTGGCCTCGTCATCGCCAAAGGTAAAGGTGATATCCATCGTGCCGTCCTCGGCCTTGACGATCTCATATTCACCGTCAAACGACGTGCTGGTTTCAAAACCAAACAAACCGGCCTTGACCTCAATGGTCACCTTATTGCCCGAGAAGGTATAAGAGGTGCCGGCGGTAACAATACTTCCACCGCCCTCGGCAACGTATGTACCCTTAAGCGTCTTAGCACAGCCGACCAGCGTCATGCACAGCGTGAGTGCAACCAGTGCGATTGCAAGCCATCTCATTGTCTTTTTCATGTTTGTTTTCTCCTTTATGTACATGATTTCAGCAGCGAGAGCCGCCGCTGTTTGATAATATTATAGCATAAAATGAGAAATTTGTCAACGACATTTTTCGTCAAAGTCGACCGATCAGATCGGCGATTGCGCCGTCGTCGTGCGGGCACAAATGCATACTCGCCGCGTCAAGCACGCTTGAGTAGGCGTCGCTCGGGCAGGCACCTACGTCGGCCATCGTTATCATGGAAAGATCGTTTTCGTGATTTCCCACGCCGTAGGTCTTGACGGTGCGGCCCAGCCTTTGCTCGTACACGCGGCGCAACACCTCAAGCATGGTACCCTTGGAGCAGCCAAGTCGCTGCACCTCAAAAAAGGTGTCGGACGAGCGTGTGAATTCAAACATCCCGTCATATCGCTGCCTCACGTCCATCGCCAGCGCGTCAAGGTCCTCCTTGGCACCGCGGAAGACAATCTTGTGCCACAGCCTTTGCGTCCACGCCTCCACGGGCGCGACCTCGACCAGATACGGTTGATCCTTGGCCTCCTCGATGAAGCGGCGCATGATGTCGGTGCGACCGTCGGTGGTAAAGCCCTGTGGCGTCGTGACGCGGAACCCCACGCGGCGGTACCCTGCTCTGGCATGGATCAACAGCTCGCGCGTCAGATCAATGTCCATAAAGGTTTCGCACAGCACGCGCTCGGTCGCGTAATCGTACAGATAAGCACCGTTGGCAAAGATCACGGGAATGTTCGCAAGTTCCCTGGCACAGGGCAACGCCTGCAGCAGGTGTCCGTGGTGACGTCCCGTCGCAAAGGTAAACAGACCGCCCTCGGCGCAAAACGCACGCACGGCGTCCAGATTGCGCTGCACGATGCGGCTCTTTTTGCCCAGAAACGTACCGTCCAGATCGGACGCGATCATAATGCCGTCGTATCTTGCCATGTCGGTGACTTCCTTTCTTTAAAATTCTTGCGCCGTGCGTCGCAAAATGTCCAGCACGGTTGCCATATTTTCGGGCATGGGGGCTGTAAATTCCATATGCTCGCCCGTGCGCGGGTGCGTCAGCTTGAGCTTGCCCGCATGCAGGCATTGACCAGAGATGAGCGACTTGTGCGTCGCTTCAAAACGAGTGCCCGCGCCGCCGTACACGCCGTCGCCAAGCAACGGATGTCCAAGCGAGGCCATATGAACGCGGATCTGGTGAGTGCGTCCCGTTTCCAGCTCGCAACGAACGTGTGTGAACTGTCCGAAACGCTCGACCACGGTATAATGCGTGATCGCCTCGCGGGCGTGCACGCCCGTGCCGCGCAGCACGGCCATTTTTTTGCGGTCGGCAGGGTGACGCCCGATGGGCGCGTCGACCGTTCCGCTCTCCTGCTTGAAATTGCCCAGCGCGACAGCCTCATACACGCGGCTGACCGCGTGCGTTTTGAGCTGCTCGGACAGATGCAGGTGTGCCGCATCGTTTTTTGCAACGACGAGCAGACCGCTCGTATCCTTATCAATCCGGTGCACAATGCCGGGGCGGATCACACCGCCCACGCCCGACAGCGACGTGCCGCAATGGTGCAGCAACGCATTGACCAGCGTGCCGCTCTCATTGCCCGCCGCAGGGTGCACCACCATGCCTTGGGGCTTGTTGACGACAACGATATCCTCGTCCTCGTATACGATATCCAGCGGAATATTCTCGGGCATCGCCTCGCTCGGCTCGGGCTCGGGCAGCTCGATGGACAGCTCGTCACCCGTGCCAAGCTTTGCATTTTTGGCACACGTCTTACCGCCAAGCAGCACGCTGCCCTCCTCCAAGAGGCGTGCCGCCGCCGAGCGGGAAAGTCCCGTCACCTCGGCGACGATCACGTCGGCGCGCAGTCCGTTCTGCTCTGCCGTTACTGCCCAATTCATGCCGCTCCTCCGTCGCCGTTGGCGGGAGGCTCGGCTTGCTTGGCCTTTGCCTCGTCGCGCATGGTGAGAATGCAGTAGAGCACCATCATGCCCGCGCCGATACACACGCAGCTATCCGCCACGTTGAAGATATACGACCAGATGCCGCAAAAATCAATGAAATCCACGACGTAGCCGAGCGCGATGCGGTCGATCATGTTACCCACGCCACCGCCCACGATGAGTGCCAGCGTCCAGCGCAGTAATCTGCTGTTCTCGGAAAAACGCAAGAGGTAGACGACCACGGCAACGATGGCAACGGTCGAAAAGATCATGAACACCCAGCGCTGCTCGGAAAACGAGCCGAACGCCGCGCCGCGGTTTTCAAGATAGGTCAACTTCAGAAAATTCGGTATGAGCGTCACCGACCCGATCGGCTTCAGATAGGTGACGACCAACCATTTGCTGAATTGGTCGAGCACGACGAAGGCCTCCGCGATAAGCAGATATAGCCAGGGGCGGTTCTTGCGGTCGGTCATATCAGTCCTCCAGATTGACAAGGCACTTGGCGCAAAGGAAACCGTCCTCGCTCTGTTTGCCTTCAGTCGAGTAGCTCCAGCAACGGTCGCACTTGCAGCCGTCGGCGCCCTCAACGAGCACGCCGATGCCCGACACCGTTTCGGTCAGCGCGCCCTCAACGGCCTTACCCTTCTCAAGCTTAACGCCCGAAACGATGAACACCGTCTTGAGCATATCGCCAAACGAAGACAACAGCTCGTACTGTGCGTCGTCCTCGGTGTAAACGGTCAGCTTGGCATCCAGCGACTTACCGATCTTCTTATCGGCTCTTGCGATCTCAAGCGCCTTCATGACGTCGTCACGCAGCTCGAACAAAGCATTGTAGCGATCAGCCTCGCTGCCCAGCTCGTAGCATTCGCAAGCGGCGGGCATACGGTTGAGGAATACGCTCTCGGTCTTATCGCTCGCAAGGTGCGGCATGCACTGCCAGATCTCCTCTGCCGTAAAGGACAGAAGCGGTGCCATCAGTCTTACCATGGCGGAAAGCGTCAGGTACATGGCCGTCTGTGCGCTGCGGCGCGCGGGAGAGCAGGCGCGCTCGGTGTAAACGCGATCCTTGGTGATATCCACGTAAAGCTTGGACAGCTCGGTGGTGCAGAAATTGGTCAGATCGTGATAAATGGTATGGAAGCAATAGCCCTCATAACCCTTCATGGCGCGGCGGATGAGATCGTTCAATCTCGACAGCAGCCAGCGGTCGATCTCCTGCATGTCCTTGACGTCGACCATATCCTTGTTGGGATCGAAGTCGTTCAGGTTTGCCAGAATGATACGCGAGGTGTTGCGGATCTTACGGTAAGCCTCGGAGAGCTGCTTGAAGATCAGATCGGAGCAGCGGACGTCCACCTGATAGTCGGCAGACGCGACCCAAAGGCGCACAAGGTCAGCACCGTACTTGGCGACCATATCCTGCGGATCGACGCCGTTACCGAGCGACTTGTGCATGGCGCGGCCTTCACCGTCAACGACCCAACCATGGGTCAGAACGGTCTTGAAGGGTGCCGTCGTGCCGCCCTTGGCACCGATGGCCGTCAGCAGCGATGCCTGGAACCAACCGCGGTACTGGTCTGCGCCCTCAAGGTACAGATCTGCCGGCCAGGACTGCTCGGGCCAGCCCTTGCCGCCCTCGTCCTCGAGCACGGCAAAGTGGGTAGAGCCGGAGTCGAACCAGCCGTCCAGCGTGTTCTGCTCCTTGATAAAGTGCGTCTTGCCGCACTTGGGGCAGACGTAGCCCTCGGGCAGAAGATCCTTGGCATCCATGGCGAACCAGCAGTTGGAGCCGTGTTCCTTGAACATATCGGACACCTTGGCGATGGTTTCTGCGTTGCAGATGGTTTCCTTACAATCCTCGCAATAGAAGACGGGAATGGGCAGACCCCAATGACGCTGACGCGAGATGCACCAGTCGGCTCTCTCACCCAGCATCTGCTTCATGCGCTCGCCGCCCCAGGCGGGCAGCCAGCTCACGTCGTCGCAGGCCTTGACGGCATCGGCGCGGAAGGCGTCGACCGAGCAGAACCACTGCGGCGTGGCGCGGAAGATGATGGGAGATTTACATCTCCAGCAATGGGGATATTCGTGCTCGAATTCCTTGGAGGCGAACAGTGCGCCGCTCTCGGTCAGGTCGGCCAGAATGGCAGCGTTGGACTCGTCGTAGTACATACCGGCAAACTTGCCTGCGTCCTCGGTCTGATAGCCGCGATCGTCGACGGGCACGATGATGTCAATGCCGTAGCGTTTGCAGGTCTGGTAGTCGTCGGCACCAAAGCCGGGTGCGGTGTGGACACAGCCCGTACCGCTGTCCATGGTGACGTAATCAGCCATGAGCACGACACTCTCGCGGTCAAGGAAGGGGTGCTGCGTCTTGATGAATTCGAGCTCCTTGCCCTGCATGGTGGCAACAACCTTGAAGTTCTCGACACCGCCCTCGAGCATGGTCTTGGTGACCAGCGCCTCGGCGATGACGTAATACTCATCGTTCGCCTTAACGACGGCATAGCTCTCGACGGGGTTGAGCGCGATGGCAAGGTTGCCGGGCAGCGTCCAGGTGGTCGTCGTCCAGATGATGAAATAAGTCTTGGAAAGATCGCAGACATTTGCCAGCTTTCCCATATCATCCTTGACGCGGAACTTGACGTAGATAGACGTACACTTGTCGGTCTTGTACTCAATCTCGGCCTCGGCCAGAGCCGTTTCATCCTTGGGGCACCAGTAAACGGGCTTCAGGCCCTTATAGATGTAGCCCTTACGGAACATCTCGCCGAACACCTTGACCTCACGCGCCTCAAAGGCGGGGTCCATGGTGGTGTAGGGGTTGTTCCAATCAGCGACAAGACCCAGACGCTTCATCTGACCGCGCTGGATATCAATGAAATCCTGCGCGAAAGCGTGGCAGGCGCTGCGGAATTCGGGAATGCTCATGGCCTTACGGTTGAGCTTGTTTTTCTTGATGATGGCCGACTCGATGGGCATGCCGTGGTTGTCCCAACCGGGAACAAAGGGCACGCGATATCCCATCATGGAGCGCGACTTGTTGATAAAGTCCTTGAGCGTCTTATTCAAGGCGTGACCCATGTGGATGTTGCCGTTCGAGAAGGGAGGGCCGTCGTGCAGCACGAAGGTGGGGCAGTCGGCGTTGTTCTCAAGCATTTTGTTGTAAAGATCGATCGACTCCCAGTATTCGAGCATCTTGGGCTCGCGCGTGGGAAGATTTGCCCGCATTTCAAACGATGTTGTGGGCAGGTTGAGTGTGGATGTGTAATCCTTTGCCATGTTGGTGTTTCTCCTTTTCGTTTGTTTTTGACCTCGCGGCGGGAAACAAAACACGCCCCACAGCCGCATGCGACTATGAGACGGAACAAGTAAATTCCGCGGTACCACTCACGTTGCGTCCCATGAAGGGAACGCCTCTCACGGCTGCGCCGAGCGGCACAGCACCCGACCTTAACGCGGTCAAACGGACGCGACTACTCGGACAAAAACTCTCGCCTTGCCGTTCGCCCCGTCAGCTCCGAAGGGATACGCAACACCGTCCGCCGCGCCGTCACACCAACCCTGCGCTCTCTGTAGACTTCGTAGTGTCTTGCTTCTTCATCATAACTTTTCATCATATTATAGCATAGATTTTTTTGCTTGTCAACACATACACAAAAAAAGAACCACCGCACGGTGGTTCTTTTTCTTTATACCTGCACTCTTGCGATCATTTCGTCCTGAAGCTCGCGCGGCAAGTCGACGAACACGGCCGACACGCCCCAAAGGCGGACGATCAGGTCGCGGTAGGCGTCCGGATTTTGCTGTGCGGCACGCAATGCCTCGACGCTGAGCACGTTGGGCTGGTGTTGAAGCCCACCCTTGGCAAAATAGGTCGTGAGCAGTTGGCGGAAGATGGCCTCACCCTCGTTGCCCTCAAACACCGAGGCGTAATAGTTCACCATGACGCACATATTCCACTGGCACAGCCGTCCGTCGATCTTGGCGGCTGACGACAGCGTAGCCGTTGCGCCCTCACTTGCCGTGCCGCTCTCGGGTGCCAGCGTGACCGCCACGGGTGTGCCCGCATGGCGTCCCTCGGGCGTCGCCATCAGCTTTTGACCCGTCGGCACGGGGTGCGGCTGATGAATACCGCCCAAAATCACGCCGCCGTCGCTCGTGCGATATTTGGTCAGCTCCCTCAAGCAGAAGTCAAACAGATCGCAAGCGATCGCGTCGACGGCATCGTCGTCGTTGCCCCACTTGGGTGCGTTCCACAAGCGTCGGCGCAACAGCTCCTGTCCCTCGCCTTGGTAGTCCGCCTCGCAAGCAGCCACCACCTCGGCAAGCGTTGCCTGTCCTTTATCATACACGACGTGCTTGATAGCGGCAAGCGAGTTGACCGCCTCGGTCGCCGTACCGAAAAAGACACCGCGTGCGCGAATGGGATAGGGCTCGTAGATCATATCACACGCCACCTCCAGCGTGCCGTGATACAGCGCGCTGAGCAGCGGCAAGGGCGACATGGGGCTTTTGTTGCGGCAGGCGGGCTGAATACCACGACGAAGTCCTTCAAAATACTCGTCGTAGCGCCCGTCGCGGTACAGGTATAGATTGGCCTGTGCGCGATTGTGCGTTTCAATGCCCTGCGCAATATTTTGCGCCACGTGAGCCTTGTAATCCTCCAGCAGCGCGTCAAAATCCGCATATGGTTTTCCCTGCTTCAAAAGCTCCATGAGCAAATTGGCGAGCATGGGGTTGCAGACGTAGAAAAAGTCGCCCTTGCCGGGAACGTTGACGTCCTGACAAAGATCAAAGCCGTAGCTGCGCGCGTCGGCCTCATTCAAGCCCGCCGCGCTCAGATTGGCGACAAAGGCCTCGTCGTTGTAGTACGACACGAAATTACAACCACTCACGGTCAGCTTTGATGCCATCTCCAAAAACTCGGGTGGGTTGCAAGGGTGCAGGCGCAGATTGAACTCGGGCTCGGGCAATCGGACGCGGTCGATGGCGCGAAGAAACATCATAGTGACCTCACTGACCGCGTTCTCGCCACTTGGCAGCACGCCGCCAAGTGTAACGACAAGCTGCGAGGAATATTTGTTCAGATAGGTCGTGTTCAGATCGGCCTGATCGTACATTTTCAGCAAAAGACAGCACAAAAGCTCCTGTGCCATCTCGTGCGGCGTATCCTTCAGATAGGGGGCAAGTATCACATCAAGGCGCCCGTAGCAAATGAATTCAAAGCTTTCGATGATGCAGCCAAGGTGTCCGAACCAAAGTAGCTGCACGGCCTCGTAAAAGGTGTCGGGGGCATCCGTTGCGATCTTACGGCAAATGCGCGCGATCTCGCCAAGGCGTGCCATCTCGTGCTGCTCCGTACTCTCCCCCACCAGACGCTCCGCCTCGTCGGCGTAGCGCAAAATAAGCGTTTGCAGCCCCTCATAAGCAATGCGCACCGACGACAAAAACTCGCGCTGTTCCCGCGTGCAGCCCTCTCGCTCTTCGCGTGCGCGCACGTCGTCAAGAATACCGCCGATGCCGCGCGAGAGAAGAATGGACAGGTCGGGCGTGTAGTGCGTTTTGTTGGTATAGCTCTGGTCGACACCAAAGCGCTTGATCTCATCCGCGCGAAGATAGGGGATCTTGGTCGGCAGGTGATAATCAAAGATGCTGTGTCCGTCGAGATTGCTCTCGTGCGGCGTAAAATAAGTGCGCGTACCCACGATCAGCTCGCGCACGCCGATGTACAGCGGCATACGCGCAAAAATGAGTGAAAGTGCCATGGCCTTGCGTTCGGCAATGCTCAAAGGCAAGGTCGATACGTCAAGATCGTTCGGCAACGGCGCGCGCTTGCATTTATTGGCACCCGACACCGTCATCTCGCGTAGAAAATCAATTCTGTCGCTCATGATACACGCTCCTTTCTTTACTGCTTTTTGAAAAGATACTCGTAACGCCCGATTGCCTTGAGTGCTCTTGAGGCATCGCCGACGTAGGTGCAATCAAGGCCGAGCGTTTCATATTTACTCTTACCCAGCGTATGATACGGCATGAGTGTCACGCGCTCGACGCTCGGCAATCCGTTCACAAAATCTGCGATGCGGCGCATCTCGTCCCCGTCGTCGTTAAAGCCGGGAATGACGGGCACGCGCACCCACATGGGTTTACCAAGCGAGGACAGCCGTCTTGCGTTGTCCAAGATCAGCGCGTTGTCCGCGCCGATCCAAGCGCGATGACGCGCAGCGTCCATGCACTTGATATCATACAGATAAAGGTCGCACACCTCCAAGGTTTTTTCAAACGCCGACCACGGCACAGCACCCGAGGTATCGATCGCCGTATGTACGCCCTCGGCCTTGATGGTACGCAACAGCTCGGTCGCAAAATCGGCTTGCAGCAAACACTCGCCGCCTGACAGCGTGACGCCGCCGTCCGCGCCATAATAAGCGCGGTCGCGCAGTACCAAGTGCACCGCTGCCTCAAGCGTCATACGCTCGCCGCACACCGACAGTGCCCCCACGGGGCACGCATCCGCCGCTTGGAGCGACGAACGGTCACCGCAACGTCCGCAACCCATGCATTTTTCTTTAAAAAATTGCAATTCGGGCGCAGCAGACAGCCCTTCGGGGTTATGACACCAGGGGCAGCGCAAGGGACAACCCTTGAAAAAGACGGTCGTGCGAATGCCCGGTCCGTCGTGCACCGAAAAGCGTTGCACGCGAAAAACAGTAGCGGTACTGCTCATCAAACTGCTCCTCTCAAAGGTTTTTTGCTCGCTCCTTGACTGCCGCCACAAAATCGGGCAGCTCATGCTCGTAGCTTCCGCTCATATAAGGGCTGGCCATGATAAAATCGGCCGTCGCGCGATTGTTGGCGATGGGAATGTCATACACCTGCGCGATGCGGAGTAGTGCCTTGACGTCGGGATCGTGGGGCTGTGCGGTCAACGGGTCGGAGAAGAAAATGACCACGTCCACCCTTCCCTCCACGATACGCGCGCCGATCTGCTGATCACCGCCCAGAGGACCGCTGTTAAATCCGCGCACGGGCAAGCCTGTATGCTCGGCGACCATTTTGGCCGTCGTGCCCGTACCGCAAAGAAAATGATGCTCCAGGATCTTTTTGTTTTTGAGGCACCAGTCGATCAGTTCTCTCTTTTTATTGTCGTGGGCAATGAGGGCAATGTTCTTTTGCCCCTCCATTACCACCTTGACCATTTGCTCTGCCATAATACTTATCCTTTCTTACTTGGCGTTTCTGCAACAAGTATACCACGCTTTTGATAATAAAGCAACCGCTTTTTGCCAAATTGTCACACTTTGGTGGCAGTATTGTTTCAATTTGGTCAAAAAGCGTTTATATTTGTAGCGTATAATAGTAGCATCAACTGCCAAGGAGATTTTCATGAAACAACGTATTCACCGCCCCCGCCGCCCGTGGCGCGAGCGTCTTTATTCCTTTATGATCGGTCGCAACGGTGCCGATGCACTCAGCCGCGGACTACTCATGCTGTACCTGATCGTGTGCGTGCTCAATCTGTTTTTGCGTTCCTATATCGTCTACGCACTCGGCTACGCCATCATCATCTATTCGCTGTTCCGCATGTTTTCGCGTAATCTGCCCGCTCGGCGACGAGAAAATGCATGGTATTTGCGCGTCAAAGGGAAAGTCACCGGCTTTTTCAAGCTGCAAAAGAACAAATGGCGCGATCGCAAAACGCACGCCTACCGCAAATGCCCCGCCTGTAAAAGTGTGCTGCGCTTGCCCAGACAAAAGGGCAAGCACACCGTCAACTGTCCCCGCTGTCACAATCGTTTTCAAGTCAAAATATGAGAAAATCCCCCCCGCACGGAATGTGCGGGCGGGATTTTCGTTTATCCGTTATCTGTATCTATCCTTTTTTCTCATATAGAAAATAATAACAAGAAGAATGATAATGATGCAGATCAGAAGGATCAGCCAGAACAGCCACATGCAGGGACGCTCCGGCTCTTCGGGTACAACAGGCTCACCAGGTTCGTCGGGCGTCTGCGTAGGCTCAAGCTGAGGGATTTCCTCAGTTCTGCTTGCACTTCCGCAGGTGGTGCAGGTGTAGGTCTTGACACCGGCAGCCTCCTCGGTCGCCTCGACCGTTACCTCACCCTCGTTCCAGGTGTGCTCAAGCGCGGGAATGACCTCGGTCTTGACGTAAGCACAGACCGAGCAGGTGTAGGTCTTGGTGCCCTCAACGCCGCAAGCTGCCGGCGTGATCTCCTCTACCCAGGCGTGTGCCTGCTCGCCGATGCGATCTCCACAGCTGCATGCGATCCAGTGGTGCGTGTCGTTGACCGACCACTGAGCCGAGGATACCGTCTGGTGCGTGTGTTCAAGCACGGGGATCTCCTCCGTCTTGGTCTCGCGGCAAACGGTACAGATATGCGTCAGAACGCCGGGTGTCTGCTCGGTGGCTGCCGTCGTGACCGTGCCGGCATCCCAGGTGTGATCGCTCAAGGGGATCTCCTCGGTCTTGGTATAGGCGCAGGCGGTACAGGTCAGCTTCATCGTACCCTTGCTCTCACAGGTTGCTGCAAGCACAACCTCCTGCTCCCAATCGTGTCCGTTCACGTTGGCGCGTTCGCCGCAAAGGCACTCGTACCAATGCTCAGTATCACTATGCTTCCACGTGTTGATATAAACGTGCACGTGGCTCAACGAGGGGGTCTCCACCGTCTTGGTGTCACCGCAGTCCAGGCAGGTCAGCAGCTTTTCACCGGTAGAGCTCTCGGTCGCAGGCTTGGTGACGACACCGTCGTCCCACTTGTGCGCGGTGTACTCCCATTCCAGGCAATCCATGCACTGGTGCTTTTGCTCGTTCTCGTCTACGCTCGACCACTCACCGTAGTTGTGAGGTGCCTTGCTGCCGTACTCGCTGTGACAAGCATCGCAAATTGCCTTTGCCGAACAGGTGGCCTGTCCACCGGCATGCTGCTCGCGTCCGTCCGTTGCGTTACAGCCATCGCGCAGACACTCGTAGTAATGGTAGTTGACGTTGGAGGAATACGTCGTTGCGAAATCGTGACCCAGCTCGGTGCCGTAGCTGAACGTCTCGTCGCCCTTGTGACCGCATGCGCAGCTCTTATAATACAGTGCTGCCTGCGTGCAGTTTGCCTCGGACTTCAGATATTCGGGCTTAGCGACCTCTTGGTCGTGAACGTGATCGGCAAGCGCACCGTAGGATTGTCCGCAAGCGTCACACACCGCCTGTGCAGAGCAGGTCGCCTGACCGCCCGCATGCGCGCCGCGACCGTCGGTCACGGTACAGCCGTCACGCAGGCACTCGTAGTAGTGCTCGGTATCGTTGGAGGTGTAAGTCTTGGAGAAATCGTGACCACGTGCCGTGCCGAACGTAAAGGTTTCGCTCGTTGTCTCACCGCACACGCAGCTCTTGTAATATACGGCCGCGTGCTCGCAATCCGCAGCACTGACCAGGAAGGCGTCGTCTACGACTTCCTTATAATCGTGAGGCAGCGGAGAGCCGACCGTAAACGTGTTGGTATCTGCCAGACCACAAGCCGAGCAGCTAAAGTAGTAGCTGGCTGCGTTTTGGCAATCAGCCGCACTTGCCAGATATTCGTCGGCCACGACCTGCGCATCAAACTCGTGAGTCAGCGGCGCACCGACCGTGAACGTGTTGGTGTCTGCCAGACCGCAATCCGGGCAGCTGTAATAGTAGGTAGCGGCGTTGTAGCAATCCGCGGCGCTTGCCAGATAGGCTTCCGTCGCGATTTCGGCGTCAAAGGTGTGAGGCTTGCTCTCTCCGTCGCCGCATCCCGAGCAGACCTTCTCATGCTCGCCCGTTTCTCCGTTCGGAGTCCAGTTACCGTAATTATGAGGCTCGCTCTCTACGCCGTGGCAGACAGTGCACTCGCGCTCGTGCTTTTGCGAGCCCTTATAGATCCAACCGTCATACTCACCCACATAGGTGTGAGGAACCGGTGCAAGCAGCTCACCGCCGCTCGTGTAGGTGTCACAATCGGGGCAATAGATGCCGGCTGCATTGCCCTGCCCCTGGCAGGTCGAGGGCTCGGCGTCCTTGTAGTAAGCGTTGGCGTGGGGGCAAGTGACGGTCAGCGTTGCCGTCGTCGTGGTCGTGCAGGAAACGGCGGCACCGGTGGCATCCTGCAGTCCAGTCATTGCACAACTGATCTGGGTCTGTTCGAGTGCCGCAGTATCCAACACCCTGAAGGTTACCGTCAGAATGGTACCGTTTACATTGCCGGAAGCGGGAAAACCGTTCATACCGAGGAAAGCAAATACAGCCAATCCGGTAGACGGATCGAAGGATGCCATCATGGTGTTAACGTGAACGGTGCCACTCACGGGCTCGAGTACGTTCGGATCGTAAATCATTTCAATTCCACCGGACTTCAGGTCGGGAGCGCCGGAAAGTGTGACCGTAACCGTCACGGTTTCTCCGCGGCCGGCACCGGTCTTATCAACGCTGACATCAGCCGTTGCCGCAGAGTTGGCAAAGGCAGGAAAAGCCGTCAAAGCAAGCACAAGCATTACGATAACACTTGCGAGTAAAAATTTTTTCATATTGGTCTCCTTCGTATATGTTTTTATATCGCACACATTTTAACGCGTTACGTCAGCGGATATTGCGCGGGGAAGAACGTGTGGAAAAGCAGGTAGATCGCATCGTCCATCGTCACATCGCCATCGCGATCGTAATCACAAGGCTGCTCAACGGGATACTGCGACGGGAAGATGGTATAGAACAGCAGATAAATAGCATCTTCCATGCTCACTCCCTCCACGCCGTCGATGTCACCGGGAACGTAGGGCGTGATCTCCACAAACTCTCTGCCGTATTTCTCGGCGTAAGCCTGTGCGGTCGAGTCGGCGTAGCCGTAGATCACGGCAGTCGCGCTGATGGTATCCTCGGCATCGAAGATATCGACCTCATTCGAACGGATGGTGATCTTGGTCAAGCCGTCGCAATCGGCAAAAGCAGACTCGTCGATGCTTTCCACAGCCTCACTGATCGTGATCTCCTCAAGAGCATCGCATCCGTAAAATGCGCCGTATCCGATTGCCGTCACAGCGTCGGGAATCACGATGGAGGTCAGGCAGCTATAGGCAAACGCCGCATCGCCGATCACCGTCACGGTGCCGTTATTGGGAATCACGCTCGACTGACAACCTGCGATCAGCGTAGCCGTTGCGACTTCGATGATGCAATTCTGGGCGGAGTAGTAAACGGGGTTGCCCGCTGCTACGGTCAGGGTGGACAAGTTTTGAGCGCAAAGCGCGGCAAGGCCGATGTGGGTAACGCTCTTGGGAAGAGTAAAGGAGGTCAGTCCGGTTTCGAAGAAGGCACCTTCGCCGATAGAAACGATCGAACCGGGAAGAATGACCTCGGTCAGCTCAGCCAGACCCTCGAACGCGTAATCGCCGATCTCGGTAACGGGCAAGGTGAAGTAAGTTGCGGGAACGGTAACCTTCGTTTCCGTACCCGTGTAGCCCGTCAGCACGTACGCCGTACCCTGGGCGTTCAGCGCAAATTCCAGACCGTCAAGTGCTGCAAACGTGCGGTTGTACTTGGTCGCGTATTTCTCTGCGGTCGAACCAAGGTAACCGTAGATTGCCACGCCGGACGGGATGGTATTTTTGCTGTCCTCCAGAATAACCGTAGAGGAAAGCAGTGTAATACTTTGCAGCGTTACGCCATCGGTAATGGCCGTTGTGGTGGTGGCATTGGTGGGGGCCGCCTGCATGCCGCGAGGAACAAGAATGTCGGGAGGAAGCTCAACGGTGCCACCGCCGCCCTGCGAGTTGGTCGCAAACGCGCTCTTGGTCACGCGCACAACGGGAAGGCCGGCATAGACCTCGGGAACGATCACGTGCACGTCCGTGCCCTCGTAGCCCGTGACGCTGTACTGCGTGCCCGCAGCGTTGAGCGTGTAGACGAGGCCCTCAGTGCCCAGCGTAAGATCGGGCTGCTCGGGTTCGGGTTCGGGCTCGGGCTCCAACGCCTCGAAGACTCTGCCGTTCATTTCAGCGTACGTCTGAGCCGTTGAGCCCATGTAGCCGTGTATGGTGGCACTTGCCGAAATCGTATTGGCACTTTGATCGATATCCGCATGCGGGGACAAGAACGTGATGCTTTGGAGCTCGCTACAGAAGAAGGCCATCAGATCGACGCTCTTCACCTTTGCGGGAATGACGATCTCGGTAATGGCAGTAGAGGCGAATGCATTCATTCCGATCACGTTAAGGCTTTCGGGAAGGGTGACGCTTGCAAGATTCATACAGTTTGCAAATGCGTTGTCTCCGACGTGCGTCACGCCCTCGGGAATGACGACCGATTCGATCTCGTAATCTTCGGAAAAAGCAGAGTCGCCAATGGAGGTCACGCTGCCGTCCGCAGGGATCTCAAAACTGCCGTATCCAAGCAGCAACATACCGCTCTTGTTTTCAATCAGACAGTTGCCGACGACGGTGTATGCCGAGTTTTCAGCGTCGACCGTAAAGCTCGTCAAAAAGTCCATACCCTTAAAGGCCAGTTCACCGATCTCGGTCACGCTGGCGGGAAGATGAACGCTTTCGATGCCGCAGCCCGAGAAGGCTCGGATACCAATGCTCTCCACGCCCTCGGGAAGCGTGATCTCAGTGATCGCGGAATTGCAGAAAAATGCGTAAGCGCCGATGCGCTTGATGCTTCCGTCCGTCGGAATCACGCAGTCGGGCGTGCCCAGAAGCAGCGTTTGGCTGTCCAGCTCGATCAGGCAACCGTCCGTGACGGCGTAGGCGGTATTGCCCTCAGCCACCGTCAAGGTTGTCAGCTCCTTGCAGGCATAGAAGGCGCCCTCTGCAATCTTGACGACACCGCTCGGGATCTCAACGCTTTCGAGCCCGTAGCAGGAATCAAACGCGTAGCAAAGAATGATCCGAGTATCCTCGTGAATCGTAAGGGAACCGGTCACCTCCGCGGGGGCCAACACCAACGCATGGTACGGATTTGATTCGTTTCCAAGATACAGCGAGCCCTCATAAGTATGGAAGCCCAACGACGCGCAATCGTCAAACGCATGCTCCTCAATGTCCGTCATGGTGTTGGGGATCGAGATATCCGTCAGTGCTTCACAGCCGCAGAAGGCATATGCGCCGATGGACGTCACGCCCTCGGGGATCACAAGGGAAGACAACTGATCGCAGCTGTAGAAGGCATACGCGCCAATGCTCTTGACGCTGCCCGGAATTTCAACACTTTCAACGTTGGAAATGCTGAAAGCCCAATCGTCGATGGCCGTTACGGGCAGGTCCTGATAAGTAGCGGGAATGACAAGCTCGGTCAAGGAACCGTAATAGCTCTTGACGACGTAGCTCTGCTCGTCGTCACCGAGCACGTAGGCGATGCCCTGCTCGTCGGTCAATATCTCCTCCTGCTCGGGCGGTGCGGGCGTATCCCCGGCGTTTCCGCCCTCTCCTTGATCGGGAGCGGTACCGGTATTATCGTTCGCGCCAGCATCACCCTCGGGGGTATCCTGCGCGTTGCCCGGAGGTGTCGGAGCAACGGGTTGCGTTGTGTCGTTCGCGTCGGGCTGTGTGTCCTGGGCGCTGACACCAAGTGTAAGGCTTGAGGTAAGTAGCAATGCAAGCGCCAAAAGGACGCTACAGAGCTTTCGGCTATTTCTGCTTTTCATATCTTTGCCTTTCCTTTCCGTGGTTATATAGTTATACAAATTATATTATAGCATAGCGCTGCCGCTTTGTCAACCGCGATTTGCACGGTCGGAAAATTTGTTTTCAGAAAATTCGCAGCCCAAAAATATAACAAAAAGTAGGAATATTATCTTAATTTTGTTTTATTTTGCATGCACATCACATATGAAATCGTCGCTTACATCACGCACTTCCGTCGGTGTTGTGCACAAAGCACGGTGAAAAAAGCAGTTTTGTTTTGATTTTTTGTATATTTTAGACTTGACAAAGCATATCTTGATATGGTATAATGTGTTATAATGAAAAACTCGTAAATGCGACTTTTTTAATCTATTGCGTTTTCACGTGACGCATAAATTTCAGTCGTCCGCCCGTGGCGGACACCTTCAAAGCAGAAGTTCACGCAGCGAAGCACCCGATCCTCGGAACACGGACTTGCAACACCGTGCTCCGCGCAGGGCATCAGAACCCAAGACCTTACGGTGCTACCGTTCGGGCAGATGGCAACCAAGGGACGGATTTGCGCACGCGCAAGCCGATGATAAGACTTATCTCCTTCTCATCATCGGACCGTGCTTCGCTTGAGCTTATTTGTCTGCCGCTCCGTGCATACCCTCCATTTTCTGCACGGAGTAACGGCAAATCATACATCAAAACAAGCGGCGACGTCAGACGACGTCGCCGCTTGTTTTTCGTTACAAAATCATTTGCTCTTGCCCACGCTCAAGCTTTTTCTTGACAATGGCGACCATAATAAAATGTGCCGTCAAGGTAATGATCCAAGAAACGGGGTAAGACAGGAACAGGCACTCGATGGTGTGCCACTTTTGGAAGATGGTCAGGATCCACACCACGCGCAAAGCGCATGCACCCGTCAGAGAGATCATCATGGGCATAAAGGTCTTGCCCATGCCGCGCAGCACGCCGCAGCCGACCTCCATGATGCCGCACAGGAAATAAGTCGTGACGATGATGCTCATACGCAGCATGCCGTAGTCGATGGCAGCGCTCTCATCGACGAAAAAGCCGAGAAGCGGGCGACCGAAGATGAGCACGATGGCACCCATAGCAGCGCCTGCCGCCACGGTCAGCCCGATGCAAGAGAAAATAACGCGATTGATGCGTTCGAATTTGCGCGCACCGACGTGCTGACCGACAAAGGTGATAGCCCCTTGGTAAGCCGCGTTTTGCGCGGTGTAGACGAAGCCCTCCACGTTGCTCGCAGCAGCGCTGCCGTTGACCAGTGCCTCAACGCCGAACGACTGGATCGAGGACTGAATGAGCACGTTGGAAAAGCTGAACAGCACGCCCTGAACACCTGCGGGGATACCGATCTTGAGCATGAGTGCAACCTTTTCGCGCTTGATGGTCAGATGGCGCAGCGAAAGGCGGCAGGAATCCTTGACGAAGAAGGTCATGTAGACGACCGTCATGATGGCGGCCAGATACTGCGATGCTGCCGTGGCGATGCCCACGCCCACAGCACCCATGCCAAAGCCAATGACCATCCAAAGGTTCAGCAGCACGTTGGCAAGTCCCGAGATACCGAGAAAGATGAGCGGACGCACCGAGTCACCCTTGGCGCGCAGCGCCGCAGCGCAATAGTTATACACCATGATGCCGGGCACACCGACCATATAGGCCTTGATATAGGGCACCGCCTCGACCATGATACCGTCGAGCGTTCCCATCATGCGCAGTGCCGGCTCGGATATGAAAAAGCCCAGAACGCCGACCGCCACGCCCATGATCAGCGACAGCGAAAAGGCGGTATGTACGACGTCGGAAACGTCTCGGTCGCGCTTGGCACCCGTGTACTGCGCCACGCTGACGCTGACGCCCGTGGCAAGTCCGATGAACAGGTTAACGATGAGGTTGATGAGCGAGCCACACGAGCCGACCGCTCCCACGGCCGTATCGGTGGCAAACTGCCCGAGCACGATCATGTCGGTGGCGTTATATAACAGCTGCAGCATGCTTGAGAGCATGAGTGGCAGGCAAAATGCGATCAACTGCGGCAAAATAGGACCTACGGTCAGATCCTTTTTGGGCTTGCTTCGATAGGTTCTGTGCCGACGGTGGAGCGAGGCCATGGCCGACGGCGGTCCAAAATGAAAGGGTGCGCTTCTTTTCATGATATTCCTCCAAGGGTGACATTCCAAAACGTCACCTACAACATTACCTATTATACACCCTTTCGCATGAAAGTCAAGGGTCGCGGCAACAATTTCATTGACAAAATGCATATTTCATGTTAGAATGATAACACCATAGCGGCAGCGTGCTCTGCCGCGCTGTTTTGGGAGGATTCCACTCATGATTTTGATGTTTTTGGCAAACGGTTTTGAGGAGGTCGAGGCGCTCACCCCGCTCGATCTACTGCGTCGCGCAGGCGAGCGCGTCGTGACGGTCGGTATCGGCGGCCGAGAGATCACGGGCTCGCACGGTATCACGGTGCTTGCCGACACGGACGACGCTCATCTGCCAGAGGAGGCGGCCGATATGGTCGTTTTACCCGGCGGCATGCCCGGCGCGTCCACGCTGGACGCATCTTCCGTGGTGGAGCGCGTGCTTGCCGACGCCGCCGCGCGTGACGCGTTTCTGTGTGCCATTTGTGCCGCGCCCATGATCCTTGGCAAGCGCGGTTATCTAAAGGATAAGCAGGCGACCTGCTTCCCCGGCTTTGAGCAATATCTTGACGGTGCGACTGTCCGCCGTGACGTCGGTGTTGTGCGCGACGGCAATCTCATCACGGCCGCCGGTATGGGCGTCGCTTTGGAATTCGGACTTGCGCTCGTGGCAGCATTGCAGGGCGACGAGGTCGCTGCCAAGCTGCGCGCGACCGTTCAGGCAAAATAATCAAATCCAACATCGACACAGAAAGGAGAGATGTGCATGAACCGCTTACAGCGTCCGCACCGTCAAAACCGTTTTTGGCGCGATCGCCGCTTTTGGATCGACAACGCGCACGCGCTGCTCGTGCTGTCCACCTATCTGCTGCTTCTCTTCTCCCGCCTGATCGACACCGCCTTGCTGTCGCATGACAACGAATACCTGGGCGTGGTGCTGCTCCAAATTCTCATTTTTCTCATTCCGGGACTTATCTATTGTAAGCTGCGCGGCACCGCCTTTACCGAGCGGTTGCGCCTGCGCCTTCCCCGCCCCTCGCACGCTCTGTTTTTGATTTCCGCGCTTGTCGTGCTGATCTCGGGCTGCTTGCTCATCAGCATCGTCACGGGCGGCATCGGCACGCTGGACGACGGCTTTACACTGTACGACACCTTCTCGGCCAAGGGCGCGGGCGGTGTCGGAAACGTTCTTTATCTGCTGCTTGCCTACGCCGTCCTCCCCGCCATTTGCGAGGAATTCATTTACCGCGGCGTGCTGTGCGTCACGCTTGAGGAACGCGGACTTTTGCCCACTGTGCTATACAGCGCACTTGCCTTCGGTATGCTGCATTTTGAGTTCTCGCATCTACCCGTATACGTGTTCGCAGGGCTGCTGCTTTGTGCCGTACTGTACTGCACGCGCTCACTCGCGGCGACCATGCTGGTGCATCTGCTTTACAACGTGTTCGGGCTGTTCGGTCAGCCGGCACTCACAGCCTTTTACCGCTACACCGACTCGACCGAGCTGTTCTCCTTCCTTTTGACCTTTGTTTTCTTGCTTTCCGCCGTTATATTCTGCGGAGAGGCGTCGCGCATCTACCGTTCGTACAGCCGCGCGGGCGTTGCCGCACCCTACCGCGTTGACCTGCCGCGCGAGGAGCTGCCCGACAGATTGCGCCGCACGCTGCTGCCGCCCGTCGGCGTCATTTGCATTGTGGTATACGTTTTGGCGTGTATTTTCATTTAAGAGATTACGAGGGAAAACCCCACTTGTGGTTTTCCCTCTTTTTCGCGCAAGCGCGAAAAATTCACCCTTTCGGGCGCTTTTGAACGATTAGGGTATTCCGCGCGTTGCGACGCGCGGCAAGGGTTCCAC
>JAZQMI010000041.1:0-31466 GCA_045543375.1 Eubacteriales bacterium
ACAGACGGGCGCGGACAAACTCGGGATACACGTAGCCCTTGTTGTTGCACCATTTTTCGCTGAGCATCGCGGCAAAGCAGAAGGTGCCGTCGGGGTTGAGCAAGCCCTCCGAGAAAAAGCGGTGCTGGCCGCCCACACCCATATCCTGCTTGAAGGTGCGGCCAAGGTCGAGCGGATTGGTTACGCTTGCGCCGATGCCGATGCCATAAGTGGCAGCAAAATCCGAGAGCTTTTTGGTGCAGTCAATGAATTCGGGATGCGTCAGATGCAGCTCGCGCTCGCCGCCGCCGAAAAAGTGGTCGTGGAAGAAGGTCAGGATCTGCGTCTTGCGCTTTTTTGCGCGCTCGCATACGTCCATAAAGGACGAGGACTCGGGCGGGGCCTGGTCGTTCATTTGCGTGGGGACGTATGGCTCGGTGGGGGTATTTGCATACACTCTGAGCTTGTCGTCCTCGGTCAGCAAAATGTCTTCGCGTCTGACCGCACAGCGCAAGGGCGCGTTTTTCTTTAAGCTTGGCATAGGTACCTCCGTTTTGATGATTTTGGGATGCTCTTTGGCTTTATTATAGCAGAAAAACACAGCGAATGCAATGCTTTTTTGTACGCTTTGCGCCCAAATCCGTATGCAGGACTTGCATTTTCGGTAAAACCGTGCTATAATAATATGAATAACTATTTTTTCAGAGGATAAATAAAACATGATAGACGCACAAAGCTTACACGAAATACAAAAACGCCGCACATTTGCCATCATTTCGCACCCTGACGCAGGTAAGACCACGCTGACCGAAAAGTTCTTGCTTTACGGCGGTGCGATCCAGACCGCGGGCTCGGTCAAGGGCAAGCACAGCGACAAGCACGCCGTTTCAGACTGGATGGAGCTGGAGAAGCAGAGAGGTATCTCGGTTTCCTCGTCGGTCATGCAGTTCAACTACAACGGCTACTGCATCAATATCCTGGACACCCCCGGACACCAGGATTTCTCGGAGGACACCTACCGTACGCTCATGGCTGCCGACAGCGCCGTCATGGTCATAGATGCAGCCAAGGGTATTGAGCCCCAGACGCGCAAGCTGTTCAAGGTCTGCGCCATGCGCCATATTCCCATTTTTACCTTCATCAACAAGCTCGACCGCGACGCGCAGGATCCCTTTGACCTGCTTGACGAGCTCGAGCGCGAGTTCGGTATCGGCACTTATCCCATGAACTGGCCCATCGGCTGCGGCGTGGGCTTTAAGGGCGTGTACGACCGCGACGCGCACCGTATTCTGGCTTTTGCCGATGCGCACCGCGGCCGCGACCGCCTGGCCGCCATTGAGTGCGATATTACCGATACCGCTAAGCTGGACGAGCTGATCGGTCAGGCCGACCGCGAGGTGCTGACTGAGCAGGTCGAGCTGTTGGACGGCGCGTGCTTTGATTTCGACGTTGAAAAGGTGCGCTGCGGACAGCTCAGCCCAGTGTTCTTTGGTTCGGCACTCAACAATTTTGGTATTGAAACCTTCCTTGAGCACTTCCTCAAGATGACGACGGGACCGCTGTCCCGCCGCGCCGAGGGGGGCGTCAAGGTCGAACCGACCGACGAGCATTTTTCTGCTTTCGTGTTCAAAATTCAGGCGAACATGAACAAAGCACACCGCGACCGCATTGCCTTTATGCGTATCGTGTCGGGTCGTTTTGACCGCAACGCCGAGTACTTCCACGTGCAGGGCGAGCGCGCGCTCAAGCTGTCCCAGCCCCAGCAGATGATGGCGCAGGAGAGAGCTGTGATCGACGAGGCGTTTGCCGGTGATATCATCGGTGTGTTCGATCCGGGTATTTTCTCGATCGGCGACACGGTGTGTGATGCCAAGACGAAGGTCGTGTACGAGGGCATTCCCAGCTTCGCGCCCGAGCGATTTGCCGTAGTTGAGCAGATCGATTCGATGAAGCGCAAGCAGTTTGCCAAGGGTATGAATCAGATCGCTCAGGAGGGTGCTATCCGTATCTTCATTGAGCCCGATTCGGGTATGGAGAGAGTATACGTCGGCGTCGTCGGCGAGCTTCAGTTCGACGTGCTTGAATCGCGCATGAAGTCGGAGTACGGCGTGGAATACCGCAAGTATCCGCTGGCATACAGCTCGATCCGCCGCGTGCCAGACGGTGTTGATCCCAAGTCGCTTCATCTGTTTGAAGTCAAGTGGGTGCAGGATTTCCGCGGCAAGAATTATTTGTTGTTCAACAACGAATGGCACGTGGGCAACACGTTGCAAAATAATGAAGGTCTTGTACTTGAGGAGTACGGACAGGAGCAGGAGGAAGAATGAGGAAAGGACGTTGGATCCACCAATTTGTGCTGCCGCTGGTAGCAGCAATCATCTGGGGAACGGCCTTCGTATTTCAAAGTGACAGCGCTGAACACATCGAGGCGTTTACCTTTAACGCACTGCGCAGCGCGGTAGCTGTGGCGTTTTTGGCATTGGTTTTGCTTGTTCGCCGTCAGTTGCCGCAATACCGCGAGCGTGCCGTGCGCACCAAGCAGCAAAAAAAGGCACTGCTTGTGGGCGGGCTGGCGTGCGGCACGTTGCTGACCGTGGCCTCCAATCTGCAGCAGTTGGGGATTGAACACACCACAACGGGCAAGGCTGCCTTTATCACTGCACTGTACGTTGTTCTCGTACCGCTGGCAGCTTTGATCTTTTTCCGCAAGAAACAGGGCGCAGCGCTTTGGATCAGCGTCGGCGTTGCGGTTGCAGGCTTGTATTTTCTGTGTTTTCACGGCGCAGAGCGCATATCGATCGGTGATATTTACGTGCTTTTGTGTGCCGTTGCCTTTGCGGCGCAGATCATGGCCGTGGATCGTTTCGGATCGAAATTGGACGGCATTGAGCTCTCGCTCGTGCAGTTTGCCGTTGTGACGGTATGGTCGTCGATCGGCATGTTGCTGACCGAGCATCCCGCGCTGGATGCGATCTTATCTTGCGTGCCCGCGATCTTGTTCGTCGGTGTCATGTCCAGCGGCGTTGCCTATACGCTGCAGATCCTTGCGCAAAAGGATGCCAACCCCGCCGTCGTGTCGCTGCTTCTCTCGCTGGAATCGGTGGTCGCCACCGTAGCGGCCGTGCTCATGCGCGGCGAGTGGATGACGGGCAGGGAAATGCTTGGCAGCGCGCTGATGCTGATCGCCGTCGTGCTGGCGCAGATCCCGTCCTCGTTCTGGCACAAATTTTTGCCGCGAGGTCGCAAGGGGTAAAAATAAAAAGCGCACCGCCGCGGCGGTGTGCTTTTTGATATAAAGAAGGGCAGGCGTACAGAAAAAGCTGCACGTCTGCCCGATCTTTACGCATGCGCGAGAGAGGCTTTAAGCCTTCTTCATCGTGCGCAGGCAACGGGAGCAAATCGCAACGGTCTTGCTATTGCCACCGACAGAAATCTTTACCTTGCGAATGTTGGGCTTCCAACATCTCTTGGTCTTGCGATGCGAGTGAGAAACGTTCTCACCGAACACAACGCCCTTGCCGCAAATACTGCATTTTGCCATCCTTGACACCTCCTCAGGGTACACTTCAAAGTGCATACAACTTGTGATTATCTTAAACAACGCGTATTATTATATCACAACGTTTTTAAAAAAGCAAGAGGTTTTTGAAAAATTTTCGTTTTTCCTTGCTTTTTTATCAATAAAACAAAAATTCGGGTCTGATTTTGCCGCTATCATGCAATTTGACCGTGCTTTTTCGCATTTTTACACTCAACGGTAATATGCCACGGCGCCTTCAAGCTGCGTGCGGCGCACGCCGTCAGGGCAGAGTATCAAGCGTTCTGCGTCCTCGCAAAGGCTTTCAAGAGCAGCCGCGTGGGCGGCACCGTGCAACGCGATCAGCGTGCCGTCGCGCTCGTTCAGTAGCTGCTCCAGCGCGTAGCGCACGCGGCGGTGCTCAAGTGCGGCGCTCCACGTCTGCCCGTCGCCGCACAGCAGCACGATGTCTGCATCAAATAGCGCATCGGCAAACGCCGTGCAGCTCTCGTGCGTCAGAGCGAGCGGTATCGCACGGACGTCGGCACCAAGCGAGCGCAGGTAGGTAAGCAGCGTGCGAGGTACACTATGCGCAGGAACGAACGGAACGAGAACGGTCGGTCGATCACGATGAACGAGCGAATAACGGGCGGGCGTCTTGATGCGTGCCGTGTCGTTTGGCTCGTCGGTCGCTTGGTCGGCGCACGCCATCGTCCCGAGCAGAACGCCCTGCTTGACGGTCGCCTCGGCGCGAACGAACAAGCCGAATATCGCCTGCTGCAAAACGTCCTTGCGACAGGTCCACGGTTCGTCCGGCGTCAGATCCTTGACGCTCGACAATGCCTCGTTCAAAGGACGGTTCCAAAGCGGACGAAGACCTGCAAGCTGCCCGTTCGCCAGCGCGCGCGAGGTCAGCGACAGCATGGAACGCCATGCTTTGGCATCGGGCAAACCGTTCTCGCCCGTCGTAACAGCGAACAAGCGTAATTGCGTAGGGGCGGCAGTTGCTTGCGGCGTGATGGTGTGTGCAAACAGACAGATCGTCAGCTCACCCGCGCCACTTGCCGTGCTGCGGATGATGGGGGCACATGAAGGGATCGTCCAATCGTTCAAAATGCCGTGCGCGCCGAGAACGGCCGACCATGCGGCTAAAGGAGAGCAATCGGGACCGACTGACAGTGCCGTGGCAGCGCACAGCGTATCAAAATCGCCTCCTGCAGCGGTCAACTCAAGCGCGCATTGCATGATGGCGCGCGTGACGTCGTGCGGCGTCAGCGCATCGTGCAGCGCAAGCGCGGTGTGCATGACGGTATAAGAGCCCAGTTTGATCGGCTCGCCGGGAGTGTACTGCTCAACGTGCTCCCAGGTATTCGCTCGGCTAAGACGCGAGGGAAGGGGCGTAGGCTCCACGCCGTGGCTGCCGTGCGTGCTCAACTGTAATGACGTGATACGTTGCTCCTCCAAGCTGTGTAACAGCGACAGCGAAACGGTCGCGCGCAGCGCGTCGCGCTCGGCAAGCGTCAACAGCCCGTCATTGGTCGCGCGGGCAAATACGATCAGAGAAAGCTTGCACGTGTGCGCGATATCCAGCATCGTGCGCATGCCCGCCTCGTTGGAAACGATCAAATATCCGCGTGCGTCGGCATCGGACACGCCAAGTACCGAGGGATCGACGTAGCATCCGTTCCGGCAAAGCGAGAGCAGCGTGTCAAGCAGCTCGCCGCGCGGGCACACAGTCAGTTTTTTCATGCACGAGCGGTTGGATTCGTGGTTCAAAAAAGCACGCAGAGCGGCAAAATAGGACTCGCTCGCGCCGTCGGGGCAAGAAAGGAGCGCAATCAGCTCGCCCTTGATACGGGCAGTAGCGGCAAAAGACTTGGTCGGCTCGGTCAGGGCAAGGCGTAGCCCCGTGTCACCAAGCTGAACGCTTTGCACGGGGACAAGACCGCGCATTTCCAAAAGGCCGTATTGTTCGTCGGTCACAAAATGCAGCGAGGCACCCGTTTTGGCATCCGCCAAGGGAATCGCGGGCGTGTTTTTCGCACTCGCGGTCAAACAATGTTTTAGGGTGAGCAAAGGCATGGCACCTTTGGGAGGCTGACAGCACGCTACGAGCGAGCGCAAAAGCTCCGCTACGCTCTCGTCAGGTGATGTCAGCGTGGACAGCGCCATATGTTGGCGGTCGCGCACGCGCGCAGATGCCAAGCAGGCGTCGATCAAACGCAACTCGTCCACTGTTGCGTCGCGCCCGATCGAGCGGTAATACGCGGCGCACGCGGCAAGCTGGGCACAGCTCATGTCAAGCGAGAGCGAGGCGTGCAGCGTACACAACGACTCCTCGGGCAGATATCCGAAATTGGCGACGGCACGATCCGCTGCCGAATAGTTTTCACACATAACAAAATCTCCTTTATTGCTCTATATCGATCAGCGTGCCCGTGCAGGCGGTGCCGTCCGGTGTGATGCCGTCAAGACGGACTCTGCCAAGGTGGGCGTGTAACGAGCAAGGTGCGGCGACACGCACCTCGATAAAGCTCTTCGTGTGTCCTGTGGCGATGCCGTTTTCGTAGGTTTCAAACAGCACCTCATGTAACTCACCTTTCGCGATCTGCTCGCGCAATATCTCGCCGCGAATATCGGCGGATAGTGCTGACAGCGCAGCAACACGTTGCTTTTTCACCGCGTTGGGTATCTGATCGGGCATATCTGCCGCGGGCGTTCCCGCACGCTTGGAGTAGGGAAAGACATGAATGGTCAAAAAGCGGGCGCGGCGGGCAAAGTCCAGCGTGTCGGCAAAGTCCTGCTCGCTCTCGCCGGGAAAGCCGACGATGATGTCGGTGGCAAACTGCACGTCGGGTATGGCCGCGCGCAGGCGCTCCATGGCGGCCAGCGCCTGGGTGCGGTTGTATTTGCGCTTCATGCGGGCAAGCACGCGATCCGAGCCGCTCTGCATGGACAGATGAAAATGCGGTGCAAGCGCGTGCAGCGCGGCGATGCGGTCGACAAAGCTCTGGCGCATCAGCGACGGGTCGAGCGAGCCGAGTCGCACGCGGCCGATGCCATCGATTTTGTCGACTGCCTCGAGCAGCGTGGCAAGATCGGCATCCTCCAGGTCGCGCCCCCACGAGGCGGTTTCAATGCCTGTGAGCACCACCTCGCGGCAGCCGCTCTCGGTCAGCTCACGCACCTCATCGAGTACGTGTGGCATGGGTTTGGAACGCACCGAGCCGCGTGCTGCGGGAATGGTACAGTAGGTGCAATGATTTTCGCAGCCGTCTTCAATTTTGATATAGGCACGCGTGCGCCCGAAGCGGCGAATGGACATGCGCTCAAAGTCGGCGCCATCCAGCGACGGGACGTCAACGATGGGGCGGGACCGCTTTTGGCCGCCCTCGAACAGCTTGATGAGTGCGCCCACGACGGCAAGTTTTTGGCGGTTGCCGCAAATGAAATCGACGCCTTCGATGGCGGCGACGCTGTTGGTGTCGCTTTGTGCCAGACAGCCCGTGACGAGCAGATAAGCACTTTGATTGTGCGAGAGCGCGCGGCGAATAAACTGACGCGCTTTGCGGTCCGATTCGGCCGTGACGGTGCAGGTGTTGACAATATAGGCGTCGCACGCCTCGTCAGCCGAGCACACGGTATAGCCCGCCGCCTCCAGCAGCTCGCCGATGGCCTCGGATTCGTATTGATTGACTTTACAGCCCAGGGTATAAATGCCGACGGTCTTGCTCATGCCCTCGCTCCCTTCGAAAATGATACTCTATTGTACCACGGTTTTGCCGTTTTGTAAAGTTTGAAAACACGAATTCTTACTTTTTTCGACCAAGGGCTTGAAAAATCGTTTCGTTTGATATATAATAGACAGGAAAGCTACCCCATTGATATAAATTTGGAGGACGACCTTTATGGAAAAATTGCACGTTATCGACCATCCCCTGATCGCTCACAAGCTGACCATCATGCGCGACAAGCGCACCGGCTCCAAGGATTTTCGCCAACTGCTTGACGAGATCGCCATGCTCATGGGCTATGAGGTCACGCGTGACCTGCCGCTCAAGAACATTTCGATCGAAACACCGCTGACGCGTATGGATGCACCCTATATCACGGGTAAAAAGCTTGCCATCGTCCCCATTTTGCGTGCAGGCCTTGGCATGGTGGACGGACTGTTGCGTCTGGTTCCCGTAGCAAAGGTCGGTCATATCGGTATGTACCGCGATGAGGCAACCCACCTGCCCGTGGAGTATTACTGCAAGATGCCGCCTGACATCGCTGATCGTCTGGTCATCGTGGTCGATCCCATGCTGGCAACGGGTGGCTCGGCCGCCGACGCCATCACGGTGCTCAAAAATAAGTACGGTTGCACCAACATTCGCCTGATGAATCTGGTCGCCGCTCCCGAAGGCGTCAAAAAAATCAACGAGGAACATCCCGACGTGGATATTTTTGTTGCCGCACTTGACGAAAAGCTCAACGAGAACGCTTACATCGTCCCGGGCCTTGGTGACGCGGGCGACCGTATCTTCGGAACGAAATAAAACGCTTGACAGCCGCAGAATGACCTGCGGCTGTTTGCAAAGGAGAACACATGCGCATTCTGACGGTGAATAAAAACGACGCGGGACAACGCCTTGACAAGTTTTTGTCCAAGGCGGTCAAGGGACTTCCTACCTCGCTGATGTATAAATATATCCGAACCAAAAAGATCAAGCGCAACCGCGCACGCACCGAGGCGTCGGTCATGCTGTGCGAGGGGGACGAGATACAGCTCTTTATCCGCGACGAGTTTTTTGCCTCGCCCGAGGAAGACGAGGGTGCACTTTCGCGCATCACGCCGCACGTGGACGCCGTCTACGAGGACGAGAACATTTTACTTGTCCACAAGCGCCCCGGTGTGCTCGTTCATGAGGATGACGAGGGTAAGGACAATACGCTCATCATGCATATCAAGGCGTATTTGGCCGCCAAAGGGGAGTACGATCCCGCCTCGGAGCAGTCGTTTGCCCCCGCACTTTGCAACCGCATTGACCGCAATACGGGCGGTATCGTTATCGCCGCCAAAAGCGCCGAGGCGTTGCGCGTCATGAACGAAAAGATCCGTGAGGACGAAATGCGCAAGTTCTATTTTTGCGTTGTGCACGGTCGCATGCCCAAAAAGAGCGACACGCTGCGCGCCTATCTGCGTAAGGACAGCCTGCACAATACCGTCGAGGTCACCGACACGCCGCTGCACGGCAGCAAGGATATCATCACCAAATATCGCGTGATCGCCGAACGGGGCGACCAATCGCTGCTCGAGGTTGAGCTGGTGACGGGGCGCACCCACCAGATCCGCGCGCATCTGGCGCATATCGGACACCCGCTGCTGGGCGACGGCAAATACGGCGTCAACCGCGATGACCGAGCACTTGGCTATAAACACCAGGCACTGTACGCCTGCCGTTTGATCTTTGATTTCAAGGACGACACGGGGGCTCTTGGCTATCTCAAGGGCAGAGAAGTGGCTTTGCCGACCGACGCCGTCTGGTTTTACGATGAATTTTTCAAGCAGAGCGCCCCAAGCGTGCCCAAGCAGCCCCAAAAAACGGCCAATGCGCCTCGTTCGACCGCTAAAAGCGGGTCGCACGGCACCTATCGCAACGAAAAATTTCAAAAAACGAAAAAAACTCAAAAAAATTCAAAAAAATTTTGAAAAAGGGCTTGCTTTTTCCAAAGAGTTGTGCTATAATAATGCCCGTCGGTTGAAAAACCGCTCGGAGGCATAGCTCAGTTGGTTAGAGTACTTGCTTGACATGCAAGGGGTCACTAGTTCGAATCTAGTTGTCTCCACCAAAAAATTAAGCAACCCAATCGGGTTGCTTAATTTTTTTTATCCAATCCGAAGGATTGGTATGTAATCAACGGGCAAAGCACGATGTATGTAATCTGCGCCCCCGCGCAGTATGGCATCACGCGTTAGCGTGTATTTTACTTTCCCCCTTGACAAACTTCTCCTTTCACACTATAATATCATAAGAATTTTGTCGAAAAGGGGGCGCATATATGCAGATCGGAGCGGGAAGGCCTCTTTGCTGCTTTTGTTGGCTTTTGACCATCGGCGTTGCTCTTTCTTTTTTTGCGCCTTGGGGTGAGGGAATCTCTTGGCTTGCCGCAACGGTGATCGCCGTTGCCGCTTTTATTTTAGGTCTTATTTCGATTGTTTGCAAGCGCGGGCGGTTTCGCCTGCTGTATACGGCTTTCTTGTTGCTCGGCTTGCTGTCGGGCTTGCTTGCCACGTCACTCTATCAATACCGGACGGTCAAGCCGGCCGAGGATTTTGTCAAGAGCACGCAGGGCGAGGCGGTCGAGCTGCGCGGGGTCGTGGTTTCGTGTGAGATCGAGAGTAGTTATCTCAACGCCTACGGCCTTCGCGCACAGTTGCCGGACGGTAAAACTTGCTCTGTCTATCTGAGCGTAATGGGGGAGGACGGCCTTTGCGTTGGCGACGAGATTTCTCTGTCGACTACCGTGACGCTCGTGACCGATGCAGATGAGCAGGCGTGGCTGATCCGCTACCTGCGATCCGAGGGCTACGTGCTGTGCGCCGAAGCCGAACTTTTGCCAACGGATGCCGTGGTGAGCAGGGGCAATTTTGTGCTGCGAGAGTGGCTGGCGAGCGTGCAAAATCGCCTGTCTTATAAAGTCAGTCGTGCGGTCGGCGGTGAGCAGGGAAGGCTTGCGGCAGCGCTGCTGCTCGGTACGCGCGAGCAGCTTGATGATGCCACCGTGCTGGATTTTCGCCGCGCGGGTGTGTCGCATCTTTTGGCCTTGAGCGGCTTGCATCTGTCTATGATCGTTCTGATATTCGATGCGCTGCTGCGACTTGTCCGCTGTCCGTATCGGCTGCGCGTGGTGCTGCTTTGCACGGCTGCCGTGTTGTTCCTTTTGCTTACGGGGTGCAGCATTTCGACGCTGCGTGCGACCTTCATGCTGCTGCTCTTGTCCGTATCGCGCCTGCGCGGCTCGCCGCACGATGCGCTCACGCCGCTGTCCTTATTTTTGGCTGTCTGCCTTGCGCTGCGACCGATATGGATACAGGACGTTGGCCTTTGGTTGAGTATTGGTGCCACGCTTTGCATTGTTGAGATCATTCCCACCCTTGTGAGCAATGCGGATCATGAGAAAAAAGGCGTTTTGGTGCGCGTTTGGAGATATATCAAGCTGTCGATCATCAGCTCGATGACCGTGCTGCTTGTCTTGCTCATTCCGATGGCGCTGTTTTTCGGCGAAACCTCATGGCTCTCTCCCGTGGCCAATCTCGCGCTCATACCGCTCGCGACGGTTGCGTTGACCATGGGACTTGTGCTACTGCCCTTGCTCTGCTTGAGCGGTGTCGGTGTTTTGTTTCGTGCGCTGTGCGACATGCTCTGCGATGCGCTTCGCGCCGTCACGGGTTGCATGATCCGACTTGCCGAGCAATTATCCGATATCAAGGGAGCATTGATCTCTTTGCGCTACGACTTTGTGCCGTATTTTCTGGCGGCACTTGCATTGGTGCTGCTCGCCTTTTTGCTGCTCAAATGGAGCAGGCCGCGCCGCTTTTTGGCCGTCATGGGCGTGTGGTGCGTGCTGTTTGGGATGGCACTTGTCATCACGCAAATACAAAGCGTCGGACGCTGGCAGGTGGGCTATACCGTTCAAGGCAAAAGCGAGCTGCTCGTGCTGAACGAGGGCGATACGACGGTGCTTTGTGATTGGAGCGACGGTAGCTATACGGCATACCGCACGTGGCTGCATGACGGCATGCCCGACGGCACGACCGAGATCGAGGCGCTTGTCTTGACGCACTATCATCAGCGCCATATTGCGAGCGTATACAAGCTGCTCGGCGATGTCCGCGTGCGCACTATCTATCTGCCTGTGACGATGCCAAACGCCACGCAACAAAAGGCGGAGCAGGATGAGGGCATTTTGCGATCTATCATGGAGCTGGCGCGTGAGCGGCGGGTCAACGTCGTCCTTTATTTGCCAAAGGAAGGCGCAAAGATTACCGAGCGGCTGACGCTCGAGCAGCTTTATTACGACATGATCAAGCGTTCCACGCATCCCGTGCTTGCTGCCACTTGGCATTATCGCTCCAATGATACGGAGGAGAGCAGGTGCCTTTGTTTGGTCGGCGCGTCGGTATGGGAGAGCGACGTTGCCTCAACCGTGCTTGCGCAAAGTGCCGCGTGTGACGCACTTGTGCTGAGCGGGCACGGCCCGATTGTGAAAAGCGATTATTCTATTGAGGATTGGACGCAGGCACCCAAACGCGTCGTTTTTGCCGGCGATGACGCCATGACCGCGCTGAAGGCCAACGCCCAAACGACGCAAGCTTTGGCCGACGCGCATATCGTTTTTGTCGATCAAACACATATCAGATTTGACTTGCCATAGCAAAACGCCCTTGCGGTTATGTCCGCAAGAGCGTTTGATATTCTACAAGTGATGATCGATTATGACTCAAGCCCGCGTTCGTCTGCCGTTTCGGACAGCACGACGTTGAGATTGCCGTTCATGCAGCGGATGGCGTCGATCATTTCCTTTTGCTCGCTCAGATTCTTGGGGCGAATGTGGTAGTGCAGGTCGATCAGCGTGCCGTAGTCGGTCGTTTTGACCTTATTGAGCACCCATGATTTGCAATATTGGCTCAAAACGGGATCAAACATGCCCACGTAATTGATGTCCTCGGGCACGGTGATCTTGAGCTTGAGCGTGCGCGCACGCATATTATCAAATTTGGTCAGGTTGGCAACGATGAGTACGATGCAAATGATGAGGGTTGCCACCACAGCGTAACCGACCGCGCCCACACCGCAGGCCATACCGATGGCGAGCGACAAGAACAAATAGATCAGATCGCGCGGGTCGCTCATGGTGTAGCGGTAACGGATCAGAGCGATACCGCCGCCGATGCTGACGGCGCGCGCCAGACTGTTACCGACCACCAGCACGACGATGCCGGCGATGGGGCCCATGAGTAATATGGTCATCATAATGGTCGAGCGCAGCGCGAGATTGCGGTGCGTGAACCAGTAGGTGAGCGAGAGCAAAAATGCAAGACCGATGGTCGTGCCCAGCGCTGTCAGCGCGTTGCCAAGCGTCAGCGAGGTCAGATCAAGCAAGGGAAGTAAGTAGTCCATGATGTATTATCCTTTCTGTTTGGGCGCCGACAAGCCGGCGTAGCGCTTGTACTCGGTGCCGTATTTGGAGTATGAGCCAAAGGAGAGGCCGTATCGGCTCATCATGCGGGCAAACCACAAGGGTACGGCTCCCGCAAATTTGACTTCCAAGAGGATCTTGCCCTCGGGAAGCAGCGGCGTTCCGTATCGTCCCGACTCCAGAGTAAGATCGTCGCGTCGCGTCAGAATGTCGCGGTCGAACGTCACGCGGAAGGAGTCGTCGTCACGACCGTGATAGGCGTGACGCAGATAACTGACGTAGACCTTGGGATAGACCGGGTAGGTCGCGCGGTAATAGTCCATCTCGCGCAGAATTTGCTGCTCGAGCGGCGACGCATCCTCGGGGTATTTGCCGTATTGCAAATATTCCTTGGCCTGCCACAGCTTCATGGTCACGCGGCGCTTGGTGCCCACGCGACAGCTTTTTTTCTTGATCTCAAGAAAGACCTTGCTGTCCCGATCGGGAGTGCCGTAGCTGCGCAGTCGCATTTTCTCCTTGAAGTCGGGCTTGGAGATGGAGTGGCGAATGATGCTGTCCGCGTCGTCGTCAAAATACAGATTGCATATCGTGTATGGCTCACCGTTTTTGTTATGCTTGTCGGGAATCATGTGCGCCAAGAGCTCCTCTTGCAGCACGGGGGCAAGAGAAGCGTCGATGATCAGCTTTTTTTCTCTGCGACAAAACGTGTTTTGTGCCATCGTACGCCCCCTTCCCAATTGTTTTTTACATTATATCACCGAATTGTGAATAAAAAGTGAACGGCAAAGAATTTTTTAGAAAAAATCACCAAGTCTGTGTCGAAAACATAAAAAAATTTGATTTTTATATCCAAACAGTCGAAAACTGTTGCGTATGTCTGATATTGCCATGGTAAGGTGCGCGCGGCGCGCCATACTAACGAACGAAGGAAGGTGAAACAATGGTTTATCGTATTCAAAATGTCGTCCGTTCAGCGGTGTGCCTGATGATTTGCGCACTGCTTGCGGGTGTGCCCGTGATCGCGCAGGCAAATCAATGGTATTGCGCGCACGTCAAGGATCATCAACGACCGCCCGTTGACGGTGCGTTGTCTTACGTGACCAAATATGATGGATATTATATCGGTGCCGATGAGCAGGACAAGGTGATTTATCTGACCTTCGACGCCGGCTATGAAAACGGAAACGTCGGAAAAATATTGGATATCTTAAAGGAAAAAGAGGTGCCCGCCGCCTTTTTCGTGCTGTCGCATCTGATCGATCAAAATACCGATCTTATCATGCGCATGTTCGACGAGGGACACATGGTGTGCAATCATACCGCGCATCATAAGGATATGTCCAAGGTCAGCGACCGCGCCGCGTTTGAGGCTGAGCTCAAATCCCTTGAGGCGCTCTGCCTTGAAAAAACGGGGCATGAGATGGCCAAATATTACCGTCCGCCCGAGGGCAAATTCAGCGAGAGCAATCTGAAACACGCCCAAGAGCTGGGCTACCGTACCATCTTCTGGAGCTTTGCTTACGCCGATTGGGACAACGGCAAGCAGCCCGACCTTGCGGCTGCCAAGCAAAAAATACTGTCTAACGTGCACCCGGGTGAGGTCATGCTGCTGCATCCCACCTCGGCGACCAACGCGGCAGTGCTGGGGGAGGTGATCGATCAGTGTCGGGCTATGGGCTATCGCTTCGGAACGCTGCACGAGCTGACCGGAAAGATCCGATAAAGCGCGGCTGCCGTGCGCTGATCGCCGTCTTGCTTTTGTCGCTGCTTACACCACATGCAAGCGCCGAACTGCCACTGGGGGTGTACCGTAATCAGCAGAACGAGCCGAGCAAGATCGCGCTGACCTTTGACGACGGACCGCACCCGCGCTACACGCGCGAGATCCTTGATATTCTGGACGAGTACGGTGTTAAGGCAACCTTTTTCTTTGTAGGCGAGAACGTGTATTATTATCCCGAAGCGGCACGTGAGGTGGCGGCACGCGGTCACGAGATCGGCAACCATACCTACACGCACCCAAGCGCCGTCAAAACGGGCGAGCAGGCGCTGCGCGACGAGCTGCGGGCGTGCGAGGATATGGTCAAGAACGTAACGGGCCAGACACCAAAGCTGTTCCGACCGCCCCAGGGGAGCTGGAATACGCGCGTGTACGAGATCGCGCGTGAGCGGGATTATTCGGTCATTCTCTGGGACGTCGATACGCAGGACTGGGCGGCAACGCCGGCGGATAAGATATCTGCCTACGTCATCGACAGCACCAAGGGCGGTAATATCATTCTCATGCACGATTATCACGGCAAGCATTGCGATACCGCGCGTGCGCTTCGACTGTTTTTGCCCGTGCTACTCGAGCGCGGCTTCGAGTTCGTCACGGTCAGCGAGCTGATCGGGGCAGAGTGAGCTTTGACGAAACAGGACGAGCGAAAGCACTTGACAAGCGGTGAGTTTTCTGCTATAATAAACGGGCAACAGAGAACTGACCCATCGGGGGTGCAATGGTCTCGACGGGGATTCCAAGACACGATAAGCGTGGCGGGCTGAGTAATCCCGTAAACTGCTCAACTTAAACAATAAACGACAACAATTCTGTTGCTATGGCTGCCTAATCGTCGCCCGTAAGGGCGCCGATTGGCAGTGCTGTGGCCTGCGGGCCACCCGTTCCTCCTCGGACGACCGCGACCGAGGACTGAGCGTCACATGAGCGGTGAACTTGCATCGGTGTTTCGCCCTTGAACCGATCAAGCAAAAAAGGGCTACCCTGACGCGGAGCGTGTTTGTTCGCGCCGCCGACGGGGAATGCCAAATAACAAACTGCCCACGGAGAAGGTCGTGAGGCGGGGTTTTCGGACATGGGTTCGATTCCCATCATCTCCACCAAAGAAAAAGGAGTGCCTTGTGCACTCCTTTTTCTTTGGTCAAGACCGTTGGACGCTCGCGCCACATCAAAAGAATATCGTCCTCGCTTGCGAGGCGCGGGTGTTCAGCCCGCGAGATATTCTTTTTGAACTCGCGGAGCAAAGCGAAGCGAGTTCGGGGTTCGACTTCCCATCGCCCGAAGGGCGATCTGCTCCACCACTCATTACCACGTCAGTGGTAAAATTAAAGAGAACACCGATGTAGTCAAGCTTTACTTGCTATGTCGGTGCTCTCTTTTTTTAGCCTCGATTGGGTGGGTGAAAGCAACCTTTGCGGGTTTTGATAAGTTTGCGGTCGGAGTTTTAAGGTGACACAGATGAAACGTTAGTCTTATCCGAACTCAGAGCAATCTCCAATACGTTCGTCCCTTGCGCAAGCAAACGTCCATGATAGGCGATCCGTGCGCCGGCGGGAATGGTGACGGTGTAGATGGCGCGATCACCGTCGATCTGCCATCGCAGGTGAACGTCGCCCTCGCGTATCCGCACCTTGCCTTCACAATAGCCAAGCTCGGGCAGAGGGTGAGGTGTCAGCTCAATGACGTCGCGGCATTGTGTGGGAGCGACGCCAAGCAACGACTTGAAGAACCAACCGATAACGCAGGAATACATGTGGTGATTATGCGAGTCGGTGTGCAGTCCGTCCCATCGTTCCCAAAGCGTCGTTGCGCCATTTCTGTGCCACGTCGCATATCCGGGCTCGCTTTGGTGCAGCATGCGAAGCGCCAGATCGGGGCGACCGCTCTCGGTCAGCGCGTCGTATATAAACTGCGTGCCGAGCATACCGCACGTGGACTGGCAGTTGTCATGCTCCACCGTTTCGATCAACTGTTGGCACAGCGTCGTTTTGTCGCGGAACACACCTTCGCTCAAGCACATGGAAAGAGCCGTCTGATGTGCCGAGCGGCACACGCCTACTTCATCAAAATAAGCATTCAACATAAACTCGACGCGAGCCTTGAGAGCAAGCTCTGCGCGCTCGGCTTTTTGCTTATTGCCTGCCAGCCGCTCGCCCAAGGCAATGATGCGATAATACTTGACGATATAGCAGTCCACGATCTGGTCGATCGGGGCATCAGTCATGGCATAGCCCAGCCAATCCCGAAGGAAACCGCGATAATCGGCAGCATCGGCGTGTGCGATCAAATAGTCTAAGCTACGGTAGATGTCGGGAAGTGCGTCAATGAGCATGGATGCGTCGCCCGTGTACTGATAGTGACGCCAAGGGAGCTCGGCCAGTATACCGTCACAAACCGGACCGTGCCCGTAGCCAAAGCCGGGCGAAGGCACGATGCCGGGCAGAGCGCCGTCCTCACGGATTGCATCACGAATATCGACCATCCATTTCTCATACAGTCGCCCAATATCAAAATTGATGTAGGTCTGCTCACAGCTCGCCTGTGCGTCGTTGAGCCAACCGAGCTTTTCGCGCGTGGGGCAGTCGGTCAGACAATAGTGCGTGTTGGAAAGCGTGGCGCGAAGTCCTGCCGTATAGATGAAATTGAGCAGCTCGTCGCCGCAACGGAAATCGGAGATCCGTTCGATGTCTTGATGGACGAACACCGCCGTAAATTCATCGGCGCACGGTGGGCGGTCAAGTCCCTCAACGACGACGTAACGGAAGCCGAAATAGGTAAAATATGGATCGTATGCCACGGGTATGTCGCCGAGTGTGATGCGCACAACCTGAAAATCGACCTTGGGATAGAACTGGCGCAAATTGTTGTATTTTGGCGCGCCGTTCTCGTCGATCTCCTCGGTATGATAGAGCGTCAGAGTGTCGCCCGCCTTGCCCGTCAGACAAACGCGGACGTAGCCCGACAGATTGACACCGAAATCCAGAACGTATCGGTTGCCATACTGCGTTATACGCACCGGCTTATAGGTCTCGCACGCACGAATGGGCTGACAGCGACATTCGTAAAATTCTCCCGTCGGCGGTGTTTTGTCGAGCACGGCAGGGTGCCATGCACTGTCGTTAAAGTCAAGCGCCGTCCAATGGGCGTCGTACTTGCGCATATCGACGCACTCACCGCTACGAAGCTGATGATAGGTGATGAATGAGTCCTCACAGCACAGCCACCGCTCGTCGCTGATCAGCACCATCTCGCCGTCACATTCAAGCGACAGAATGAACTTGGGCGCGTCGCGCCATGGCGCCTTGTCATGCCCCCAAACGGTCGAAAATCCCTCGTTGTAAAAGCCGTTGCCGCACACGACGGCGAGCACGTTGTCGCCCGAGCGCACAAGCGAAGTCACATCGTAGGTGTTGTACCAAAGGATGCGGTCGTAGCGGCTGACGGGTGAAATAAACAGATCGTCCGTGATGCGCTGTCCATTGAGATAAAAATGGGCGTAGCCGGGAGATTGTACCATTATACGTGCCTGCACCGGCAGCTTGTCAAGCGCAAATGTGCGGCGAAACAGCGGCGCGGCATCGTGAATGGAGAGAGCGGGATCAAAATCGTCCCGCGCTCGGATATAGTTGGCCGATGAAAAGACGTTCATGCTCATGCCTCGGGCTTCTTTTCGAGCTTGAGCGGGTAGTCGCCCAAATGCTTCATCTTGAAGCCGTTTGCTTTGTAGTCCTCGTAGTCGAACGCCTCAAGCTCGTCGATGGCAAGCTTGTGGAACTCGTAGAAATTATACCACCACTCATAGCCCGAGCCGAGGTCAGCACCAAGATAAGCGTCGGCAATGTCACAGCCCATGGCGGGAGCGATGTAGAAAGCACCCATGGCGAGCACGTTGACACCGTTGCCCGTGATAGCGCGCAGTGCGGCGGGAACGCTCTCGACCACACCTGCGTGGACGTGCGGACACTTGGAGGCCGCGATGTGGATACCCATGCCCGTGCCGCAGAAGAGCAGGGCTCGCTCAAAGTTGCCCTCCGAGATCTGTGCGCCGACGCGCAGGCCAACGCGGTGGAACATATTTTCGGTGTCATCGGGATCAGAATCGGCCGTGACGCCAAGGTCGGTGATGTTCCAGCCCTTTTCCTTGAGATGTGCCACGACGGCCTCCTTAAGCGGATAGCCGGCAAAATCAGCGCCGACGACAAGGTATTTGTCCTTGATGGTTTTCATGATGCTTTTCACCTTTCATATTTTATAGAACGATAAAATCCGTTGCGTTTTTCAATGTGTTTCGCGCCGCTTGCAGCTCGGCCTCGGTCGGTAATCGGGCAGGAAGGCCGCAAGACAGGTCAAGCGCCTGATATTTGGAGGCGGCGTAGTTGTGGTAGGGAAGAATGCGAATTTTGGATACGTGGGTAAGTGGCGTAACAAAGTGAGCGATCTTTTCGATCTGAGTGTCGTTATAGCCGGGCACGTAGGGGATGCGGATCTCAATATTTGCACCTATGGAATCCAGATAAACAAGATTTTCAAGAATGTGCTTGTTTGAATGACCCGTGCACCGCATATGAACGTCCTCGTCATAAGCCTTCAGATCGTAAAGAAACACGTCGGTGTAGGGAGCGACTCTGTCCAAAGCGTCCTTTGAAGCGTAACCGCAGGTATCGACGGCGGTATGAATGTCGTTTTCTTTTAATTTTTTCAGCAGTTCGGCGCAAAAGTCGGCTTGCATCAGACATTCGCCGCCCGACAGCGTCACGCCGCCGCTCGAATTTTCGTAAAACGCTCTGTCCTCAAGCAACAGTGGGAGCAACTCGTCAAGCGTGATCTTTCTGCCGTAGAGAATACGAGCCTCGCCAAGGCAATCCTCAAGGGAAAAGCTCTCCTTTTGGCATTCGCCGCAGCCGATGCATTTATGCGCGTAATGGGCGACCTGTGGCTCGGGGGAAAGCCCTTCGGGATTGTGACACCACACGCACCGCAACGGGCAGCCCTTGAAAAAGACGGTGGTGCGGATGCCGTCGCCGTCGTGCACCGCAAAGCGCTTGATCTCAAAAATCGTTGCCTTCATGAAAGTGCCTCCGCCTGACGGACAAAGCCCTCTTGCTCCTTGGGGTTGATGTTGTTCCAAAGCACGCTCCAGCCGCTGACGCGAATTTGCAGATCACGGTACCGTTCGGGATGCTTCTGCGCGTCACGGAGCGTCGCGGCATCAAAGACGTTGATGTGCAGGGCGTGTCCGCCGCGCCGAATAAAGGTCATCAGCAGCCCATACATGGCTTCAAGCCCATCGTCGCCCGACACGGCAGAGGGCAAAAGTCCCAGATCAAGTGCCGCGTCGCCGCCGACAAAGGCTGTAGCGTCCAGCTTGGTGATCGAAAGAATGGCGGCAGTTGCGCCCTCGCGGTTTTGTCCCTGGGCGGCGGAAGCGTTTTTGGACAGCTCGTCTCCACAGCGACGACCGCTGGCGCAGGCTGCCGTGGTGGGAGCTTGAACGTAAGACATTCTTGCAATGTGGAAGCCAAAGCTCCAGTTGCCACCACGGGCATTGGGGCGACCGCAGAGATTTTCTGTAATAAAGTTGACCAGATCGGTCGCAAGTGCATCGGGGCGATCTTTGTTGTTGCCCCATTTTTCACGATCGGAAAGCAGGCGTCGGCGGAATACGTCATTTCCTTCATAATTGCTGTCGAGCATGGCTACCAATTCACCAAGGGACAGCTCTTTGCGTTCAAATACATATTTTTGTATCATGGACAGCGAGTCGACGGTATCGGCCAAAAAACCAAAGCTGATAACGGTATCATTGAAAGGGCCGTCGCCGATGATATGGCGCGCGCTTGATAGGCAACGAGGGAAGGTGGCGGAAAGCAACGAGAGCGGGTTAATGGTATCAAGGTAGCCCTCAAAAGCGTTGCCCGTTTCCACGGCGGCATCGATTACGCCGCGCAACTGTCGCTTGTATTCTTCGTATAGCGAATCAAAACTCGTGTATTCGGAAAGGGTCGGGCTCGTCAGTCCGCCAAAAGCACCGCTCACACCGTCGTGTCCCTTGTGCAACGCGTATTCAAGCGGCTTGAGCAGGTTGAGATAGTTCATGGCGGTGTGGTACGAGCCCTGCGCGGAATATTCGTAGCACCCCGTCACGTTGCACTCGCGCGCCTCGTCGGGCGAAACGCCGACGCGCTCAAGAGCGTGCCGCATGACGGTATCCGATACAAAGACAATGCTGTTTTTGCCGTGGCGTATCATATCGAGCGCCCGACACAAAAAGTCTTTGGGTGTCGAGCTTGACACCTTGATCTGAATTTTAGGGTTGTAAAGGTTCATCTCATCGTAAACGTCGAGGAACAGATAGGAGAGATCATTGATGACGGTCGTGCCGTCGGCGTGCTCTCCGCCCAAATACACGGGTTGATTCCAATAGTTCCCAATGGCGGTGAACTGCAAAAAGTAGCAGGCAAGGTCGTGTCGGATCTCCTGCTCGCTCACACCTCGCGCAAGATCTCCTTGATAGAAGCGATAAAACGAGCGGTCAAAGCCCGAAAGCGAGCGTACCTGCAGATTGTCCACGTGCTCGCTGATGATGAAATAGATGTACGATAGTAGTAGCGCCTCGTAAAAGCTTTGCGGTGCGCCGACATGCAGGTCGTGCAAAGCAAACTTCATTTTCTCCGTTGTGGCCGCCTCATATAAACGCTCGACCAAAGCAAGAGCGGCCTCATAGGTGATGCGAATGCCCTCAAAAAAGTCTTGCTCGTCCTCGGTCAGCGCTCTGCCCGCGCGCGCCTGCTCGCTCTCGGAAAGAATGCCGCTCAAGCCAAGACGAAAAAGTCTGTCCCAAAAAGGCACGCTGTGGTCGTAATCGGGCCACATGGTCACGATGCCGTCTAGCTCCAGCTGTGCGCGACGGGCCTCCACCTCGGGGATGATCTTGCCAAACACCTCGTCACTCCACTTTTTGATCAACGTTTTGCTCAAGGGGCGGTCGATCATATTGATGGCAGGGAAAATATCTCGCTCATCACAAGAGATCCTTGTGTTTTCGAGCACATATTCAAGCGCCCGCGCCTTGCGGATCGGGTGCCCAAGATGCTCATATTGCTTGTCGTTTGTCAGAATTCCTGCCATGATTTCGTCGGGCGCCATGCCGCTCTCAGAACAAAACAACTCATCACGGCGGATAAAGCGGTTGTGAGGATCGAAGGGCTTGGTCGTATCATGGTATTTGTTTATGATATAATCGTAAGTGCGCTCGTTGACGTATTTCATATCAAAATCCTTTCAGTGCGAAATGCTTTATTGATTATATGATAACTAATACCTTGAAATTTGTAAATGACAAAAACAAAATACTTGACGAAATCGAAACAATATTGTATAATGACTATGAGGTGATGAACATGAATGAGCATTGGAAAAGCGCGGTAATTACCGAGATCAGCCTTGCTGTGTACGTGGCGCCCAATATGGGTAAGCATGTGCACAAAAATCGCTATCACCACGGCTTTGTTCTCAATGATGCCGCGAGTGTCAAGGATTATTGCTTTGATGATGGTCGCGTGCTCCATACCGAAGGGAATAACCTGTTTTATTTGCCCAAGGGCGCCTCTTACCACGTGCGCTCTTTACGGGAGGGCGGATGCTATGCCATTAACTTCGATGCCGATATTGCTGATATTCCGTTTTGCGTTTCTATGCGTAACGTTGAATCTCTTACTCATCAGTTTAAGGCGGCGTGTGATGCGTGGGTACGTAAGGATGAGATGTGGCGTGTGCTGGGCATGAGGGCAGTGTACGATGCTATTTATCGGACACAGTGTGAACTTGAGCGTCAATATGTGTCGGGCGAGCAGCGCTCGCTGATTACCCCCGCGCTTGAAGCGCTTGATCGCCGTTTTGCAGAAAATACGTTGACCGTTTCCTATCTTGCCTCGCTTTGCGGGATCAGCGAGGTGTATTTGCGTCGCTTGTTTTTGAACGCCGTAGGACTCTCCCCCAAGGAGTACATCATACAAAAGCGCATCGAACACGCCAAGTCCTTGCTCTCGTCAAGAAGCTTTTCTGTCAGCGAGGTCGCGCAAATGTGCGGATACGCTGACCCATGCCATTTTTCCCGAGAGTTTTCAAAGCGAACGGGATCGTCACCAAGGAAATATCTGGGATGCTAAATTGCAATTTTATCTGCAAGCAAGGTTTGGTGGCTAAGTACATTGCATTAATTTTTATAAAAATGGATAACGCAGGGAACCACCACCCTCCATTTTCACAAAATCATCTTGAACGCAAATTTTCAAAGCACAGATGAGTCGTTAAAAAGCCGTTTATGACTTTACTGCCTATCCCCGCTCTCACACCCGTGATAGCCAGTCGATCCATATACCTTTTGACGTGATAATCGGCAGTTAAGGCTCATCTCCACCAAAGAAAAGAGCCACCCACTCGGGTGGCTCTTTTCTTTGGTGACGACGATGAACCATCTCACCCATCGAAAGAAACGCGCTCGCGCGTTTCTTTCTGAACTCGCGCTTTTGCGCGAGTTCGGGGTTCTGATTCCCGACGGCGCGTGAAGCTTGCGACATGCTTTTAAAAAGCCTGCGCCGTCCGCAGTATTCCTCGCGGCTCTCGCCGCGTTTCGCAAGCGAAAGCGGAATATTGCCTATACTATATAAAAATATAGAATTTCATCCGCAGGGCGATTCTTGACATAATAAGGAAAATCGTGTATAATTACAACGATGACACCAGTAAAGGAGAAAAAATATGACCTGGTTAGAATTATTGCAACAAGACCCCGCGGCATTTGTTCTTACTCTCATCGTTTCATTCATAATCACCGTGGTTGCATATGGGGCATTTCCTCTCATTTTTGCAATGGTACGAAATGAAATCATAACAAAGAAAAAATACAACATTCTTTGCTTTGCTATTAATTTTGTTGTTATGGTCGTATTTATTGCAATCAATGGCGAGCCTTCGTCGGGCGGCCCATATCTTTTGTGGACTTGGGTGTTCTCAACATTAGGAATCAAAATCATGAAAAACAGGGGAGTTTTGGAAGGATTTTTGTCTAATGCCTCTGCCGGTGACAAGGTTGAAAAATCCTCCGTTGATACTTTCACTTATAAACCCAAAGGTACTCCTTTTACAAATGCCGCTTTTTTTGATAAAAAGACGGCAGAAAATCCGACAAAAGCAGAAGAGAATAAGGACCCGAAATATCAAAGTTTTGGATATGAAAAATTCATAGCATGGCCAACGGTCAATATTTCTCCGCTTTTGAAGCGCGCATTCATATTTCTTGAGGATGGAGAATTTGAGCGTGCAGACGAATTTCTCGAACACATTCTTAACCAGGATCCGGAAAATGCGCAAGCGTATCTTGGTAAATTGATGGTCGAATTACGCATTAAGCGCAGAGAAGATCTTGCTGACTGCGAAGATTCTTTTGATAACAATAATAATTATAAGCGAGCAGTTCAATTTGCGGATGCAACACTTGCCTCCGAGTTAAAGGGTTATGTCGCAATCATCGAGGATAGAAATGCAAGAAGAGCAGAGGAAGCGCGCAAAAACACGAATTACTTGCTGGCGCTGGATGATTGTAAATCAAATGACGTTGCTCGCCTTCAAAATGCGATCAAAATATTTACCGCTCTGGAAGACTATAAGGATTCATCCGATCGTATTGCTTGGTGTCACCAAAAAATCGATCAAATCCATTTCAGAGAGGAAAACGAGCGCATAGAGCGTGAACGTTTAGCAGAAGCAAAGCGCATTGCAGACGAAAAGGCTCGCCTTGAAAAGCAACGTCAAGCAGAGATTGAACGCATTGAAGCCGAAAGAAGAGCAAAGCGCAACAAGAAAATCGCAAAAATTGCAACGCCTATCGTTTGCGCGGTGATTGTTTTTATCGTTGTTTTGAATACGGTTATCATTCCCAATGCTAAATACAAAAACGCCCTTGCACTGATGAATGAGGGAAGATGCGCCGAGGCAATCGATATATTTGAAGCGCTTGACGATTATAAAGACAGTACGGCTAAGATTGAGGAGTGCAACACGGCCATGCTGGACGCCATCTACGACAAGGCACTCTCGCTTATGAGCAAGGGTGATTATGGGCAAGCAATTTCCGTGTTCAAATCAATCAATAACCATCGCGATAGTGCCGCCAAAATCAATGAGTGCCAAATGGCAATTTTTGACGGTAGATATGACGAAGCAATCGCGCTGATGAATAAGGGACAATATTCTGAGGCAATAGCTGTATTTCAAACGATTAAAAATCACCGTGATAGCACGACTAAGATTGATGAATGCAAAACGGCCATTCTCGATGGCAAGTATAACGATGCACTTAGATTAATGATTTCGGGAAAATATTCTGAAGCGATATCTGCATTTGACGCATTGGATGGCTATAGAGACAGTAGCAGCAATCTTAAACATTGTATACGAGTGAGCGAACTGGCAAATTTGAAAAATCGCAAGGTCGGAGATTACATTAAATTTGGTTCTTATGAGCAAGACAATAACACATCCAATGGAAAAGAAAACATCGAGTGGCTTGTACTTGATAAAAAGAACGACAAGATTTTTGTAATTAGTAAATACGCGCTTGATTGCCAGCAATATGATACGCATTTTTCCGATGTTACATGGGAAAATTGCACGCTTCGCAAATGGTTAAATAATGATTTTATAAATTCTGCATTTTCTGCGGATGAAAAAGGAATGATTTCCACAGCAACCCTATTCACAAATAGTAACCCTACTTATGGTACGAACTCCGGCAACGCAACAAAAGATAAAATATTCTTGTTGGACATAACTGAAGCATACAAATATTTCAGTTATGGAAGCAAAAGACAGTGCGAAACTACAGATTACGCAACTGAACAGGGAGCGAGTTGTTGGTGGTGGCTGCGATCGCCCGGTATCTCCCCGGATTATGCTGCCTGTGTCGACTCAACCGGCCAAATCAGTAACTATGGTCGCGATGTTGGTAGCGGTATTACTGCTGTCCGCCCTGCTATGTGGATTGATTTGAACCCTTAACGCTTTAAATCTGTGTGTGAAATTGTATGCATGGGTTAGCAAGCCATACGCAAGAACGCAGTTCTTGCTGCTCTGCGGAACGCAGAGCGTGGTTCTGATTCCCATCAGCTCCACCAAAGAAAAGAGCCACCCGTTTGGGTGGCTCTTTTTATCTTTTGTTTGTTATTCGTCGATCGTACGCTCGACCTCTTGCGCTTGAATTTCGGGGGCGACGTTGTACATAGGCTCGATATTCTCGCCCTTTTTGACGCGTCTGAGATAGTTGGCTGTGATCTTGACGACGAGCGGGGAGAGCGTGAGAACGCCGATCAGGTTGGGGATCATCATCAGACCGTTGAAGGTGTCCGAGATATCCCAGGCAAGGGAAGAGGTCAGCACGGCACCGAAGATGACGGTGCAGACGTGGATGATACGGAAGATGAAGGTGGTCTTGGCACCGAACAGGTATTCCCATGCCTTGGAGCCGTAGTGCGACCAGCCGAGCACCGTGGTGAAGGCAAACAGGAACATGGCCACGGCGATAAACTTTTCACCGATATTGCCCCAAGAGAAGACCGAGTTGAAGGCACCGCCGACGAGCGTGGCGTCGGTATAGCCGGCTGCGATCTCACCCGTGACGGCGTTGAACACGCCGCCGTTCAAGCCGCCTGCGGTCAGAATGACGAGTGCGGTCATGGTGCAGACGATCATGGTATCGGCAAACACCTCAAAGATACCCCACATACCCTGCTTGACGGGCACTTTGACGTTGGAGTTGGAGTGGACCATAACGGACGAGCCAAGGCCTGCCTCGTTAGAGAAGACGCCGCGCTTAAAGCCCTGCGTGACGACCTTTTCGATAACGGCACCGATACCGCCACCGACGAACGCCTCAGGCTTGAACGCGTTGACGAAGATGGCCTTGAATGCGGGCAGAATGTTGGCGTAGTTGATGCCGATGATGGCAAGGCTACCAAGAACGAACAGAACGACCATGAAGGGAACGATCTTCTCGGCGACATTGGCGATTCTCTTCAGACCGCCCAGCGTGATGAGCGCGGTCAGCACCATGATGATGGCACCCAGGATGATGTTATAAAGGGATACGTCTGTGAAAACCTCAATCGAAGACAGGGCGGTTACGTCAAACGCTCGCGCGACATTGGTGACGATCTTGTTGACCTGACCCATGCTACCGATACCGAAGGACGCGAGCATAGCGAAGATACAGAACAGAACGGCCAGAACCTTTCCAACGTACTTCATGCCCTTCTTTTTACCAAGACCGTCGGCGAGGTAGTACATGGCACCGCCCGACCATTCGCCGCGCTCGTTCTTGCGGCGGAAGTAGATACCGAGCACGTTTTCTGCGTAGTTGGTCATCATTCCGAAGAAGGCAGCGACCCACATCCAGAATACAGCACCTGCGCCGCCGATGCAGATGGCGGCGGCAACGCCGGCGATGTTACCCGTACCGACCGTTGCAGCCAGCGCGGTGCAAAGGGCCTGGAAGGGCGAGATGGAGCCTTTTTCCTTGCTGTGCTTGATGACGTCCTTGTTAAAAAGACTGCCCAGCGTGTGCTTGAACCAAAGACCGATGTGCGCGATCTGGAAGAATTTGGTCATCGCGGTGACGATAATGCCCGTGCCGACGAGCAAGAGCAGTCCGAAGACGCCCCAAACGACGCCGTTGATCTCGCCGTTTACGCTTTCTACCACTTGTAGAATCTTGTCCATTTGAAATGAACCTCCTAATAGAAAATATTTGTCGACCGAACAAAACAAAAATTCCTCGCTAACCGTTCGGATAGCGAGGAAAGAGAAGACGTAATAATAAAAAGGAATTTCCTTTTCAAATAGATCTGTCCTTTTGCCTGAGAGATTATGGTTTAACCATTTGCCCCTTCGGCATCCGCGCAGAGCGGACTTCTCCAGATTGCCATCCGTCAGCAGTCTTCGTCGATCACGACACCCGAGAGTATTACCCCTTTGGAAAGGCTCAAGCCTTATCTCCTGCTGATTTCATTTAGCTCTATTCAGTTCAACGCCTGCTATTGTACTACTTTTTTCGACAAATGTCAAGAGCAATTTTCACTAAATTTGTTGGGTTTTTCACAGCATATAATTGTGCCGAAGGTCTTGATTTTACATTCATTTTGTGGTAAAATCATAAAAAGCGTACGCATTGGAGATGAAAGGTGGCTTTTGTATGAATTTATTGCATATGAAATATGCGGTCGAGGTCGCAAGACTTGGTTCGTTGAACAAGGCAGCCGAAACGCTGCTGATCGCACAGCCCAATCTGAGCCGCTCCATTAAGGAGCTTGAGGCCGATCTGGGTATCACCATTTTTCAGCGCAGCGCCAAGGGCATGGAACTGACGCCTGACGGCGAGGAGTTTATGGATTATGCGCGGGATATTATCCATCGCATGGACAAGCTGGAGCAATCCTATCGCGACGGCTCGCATAAAAAACGCAAGTTTTCCATTTCCGTTCCGCGTGCGTGCTACATTTCGGCGGCCATGGCCGAGTTTTCCAAGACCATCGGTGACGTGCCCGTCGAGATATATTATAAGGAAACCAATTCCAAAAAGACCATTCGCAAGCTGTTGGATAACGAGTACAAGCTCGGTATCATCCGTTATTCCGAAAATTACGACAAATATTATAAGACCATGCTGGAGCAAAAGGGACTTGTCTGTGAGCTTGTTGCGGAGTTCTCATACGTCCTCATCATGAGCCGTGACAATCCGCTCGCTCAAAAGCAAACGATCACCTACGAAGATCTTTCCGATTACGTTGAGATCGCGCACGCCGACCCTTACGTACCCTCGCTTTCGATGTCCAAGGTGTTCCGCGAGGAGCTGCCCGATCGCATCGGACAGCGCATCTTCGTGTTTGAGCGAGCCAGCCAGTTTGATCTTTTGGCCGACAACCCGAGAACGTTCATGTGGGTGTCGCCCGCCTCGCAGCAGATCCTTGACCGATACGGTCTGGTTCAGCGCACGTGTGAGGGAAACAAAAAGATATACAAGGACGTTCTGATCTATCACAAAGGCTATACCCTCACCAAGCTCGATAAGGATTTCATTACCGCGCTGTGCGAGGCGAGAAGAAAATTTATTCCATAAGAAAGCAGTGTTATTTACCCGGTGAGAACTATGTACAAAATTGCAGATAAAAAGGTGTTGAACCCTACGGTGGTGCAGCTTCAGGTCGAAGCACCGCTTGTGGCAAACAAGGCACGCCCTGGACAGTTTATCATTCTCCGCGTGGACGAAGACGGTGAGAGAATTCCGTTGACCGTAGCGGGGGTGAACAAGGAGACCGGAACGGTCAAGATCATCTATCAGATCGTCGGTGCGACCACCGAGAAGCTGGCGCACAAGGAGGTGGGTGACTATCTTTGCGATTTCGTTGGCCCCTTGGGCGTGGCGACGCATCTGGAGGGACTTCGCAAGGTCTGTATCGTGGGCGGCGGCGTCGGTTGTGCCATCGCTATGCCCATCGCCGAAGCACTTCACGATATGGGGGCTGACGTGACGAGCATCATTGGTTTCAGAAATAAAGATCTTTTGATCCTTGAGGACGAGTTCCGCGCTTGCTCGAACACGCTGCGCGTCATGACCGACGACGGCTCGTACGGCGAGAAGGGCAACGTTACGTTGCCGCTTGGCGAGATGCTTGCGGCAGGCGAGAAATTTGATATGATCATTACCATCGGTCCGCTCATTATGATGAAATTCGTTGTGGCGACGGCAAAGCCGTACGGTACGCCCGTCACCGCTTCGATGAACCCCATTATGATCGACGGTACGGGAATGTGCGGCGGCTGCCGACTTACGCTTAACGTGGACGGCAAAAAGGTCACTAAGTTTGCTTGCGTTGACGGTCCCGATTTCAACGGTTATGAGATCGACTTTGATGAGGCGATGTCCCGCGGCAGAATGTACGGCGCGTTTGAACGCCATAAGCATGAACAGGCTTGCAACCTCTTCCGAAAGGAGGTGCACTGATATGGCGAATATGAGTCCCAAAAAGAACGAGATGCCCACCCAGGACGCCAAGGCTCGTGCGCATAACTTTGATGAGGTCGCACTCGGCTACACCGAGCAGATGGCGATTGACGAGGCAAATCGGTGCCTGAACTGCAAAAATATGCCTTGTGTTGCGGGCTGTCCCGTAAAAATTCACATTCCGGAATTCATCGCCAAAATCAAGGAAGGCGATTTTGAGGGGGCGTATCGCATCATTACCAAATCGTCCTCGCTTCCCGCCGTGTGCGGTCGCGTCTGCCCGCAGGAGGTACAGTGCGAGTCCAAATGCGTGCGCGGTATCAAGGGCGAGAGCGTCGGTATCGGACGGCTCGAGCGTTTTGTAGCTGACTGGCACAACACGTTTTGCACCGAGCAGCCTGCACGCCCGCAAGCAAACGGGCATAAAGTTGCGATCGTTGGCTCGGGTCCTTCGGGCTTGACATGCGCGGGCGACCTTGCCAAAAAAGGTTACGAGGTCACCGTGTTTGAGGCGTTGCACACCGCAGGCGGCGTGCTCGTTTACGGCATACCCGAGTTCCGTTTGCCCAAGGCGATCGTTGCCAAAGAGGTCGAAACGCTTCAAGGGCTGGGCGTCAGGATCGAAACCAACGTGGTGATCGGCAAGACGCTGACCGTCGACGAGCTGTTTGATATGGGCTTTGAGGCTGTATTCATTGGTTCGGGCGCGGGACTTCCCAACTTTATGGGCATTCCCGGTGAGGCGCTGTGCGGCGTCTACTCGGCCAACGAGTTTTTGACCAGAAGCAACCTGATGAAGTCGTATCGCGACGATGTTGATACGCCCATCATGAAGGGTGGCAAAGTCGCCGTCGTGGGTGGTGGCAACGTGGCCATGGATGCGGCAAGAACGGCGCTGCGTCTGGGCGCGGAAAAGGTGTATATCGTCTACCGCCGTTCGATGGACGAGCTCCCCGCGCGCCGCGAGGAGGTCGAGCACGCCATGGAGGAGGGAATTGAGTTCCGTCTTTTGTGCAATCCCACCGAGATTATCGGCTATCACAACCCCGATGACGCAAGAGATCCCAAGAACGGCTTCGTTACGGGTATGACGTGCGTTAAAATGGAGTTGGGCGAGCCCGATGCCAAGGGCAGACGCCGTCCCGTCGTGATCGAAGGAAGCGAGTTTACCATGGACGTGAACACCGTCATCATGTCCATCGGCACCTCGCCCAACCCGTTGATCAAATCGACCACCGCAGGCCTTGAGGTCAACGAGCGCGGCGGCATTATCGTCAACGAGGACGGACTGACTTCGCGCGACGCCGTGTATGCAGGCGGCGACGCCGTCACGGGTGCGGCGACCGTCATCTCGGCCATGGGCGCAGGCAAGACGGCTGCCAAGGCTATCGACGAGGCACTCGGTCAATAAAATTTCATCATTTGTATTATATGAGCAGCTTCACCGCAAGGTGGGGCTGCTCATTTTTTGTCATATTTTGGGGTATATCGTTATTTATAACACCGATATAACATTTTAATAATTCCCAAACGACAAAAAGTGTGTTAAAATATTAACAAGCAAAGAGAGGCACGCGTCGTGCCGAGCAAAAACCGTCAATCATATCAGGAGGATAAAAGAAAAAATGGAAACCAAGGCTTACGAAATCGTAGACAGCGTTGAGGCGTTGCAGGCTGCGATCGCTCGCGTCAGAGCAGCGCAGAAGGTGTTTGCAACCTACACGCAAGAGCAGGTCGACAACATCTTTTTGGCAGCCGCATCTGCGGCAGACAAGGCAAGAATCAGCCTTGCCAAGCTCGCCGTTGAGGAAACGGGCATGGGCATCGTAGAGGATAAGGTCATCAAGAACCACTATGCTGCCGAGTACATCTACAACGCTTACAAGGAAACCAAGACGTGCGGCGTGATCGAGGAGGACAAGGCGTTCGGCATCACCAAGATCGCAGAGCCT